>NZ_CP028136.1:625734-938601 GCF_003024155.1 Christiangramia fulva | reverse complement strand
CCGTTCCTTCCTGTTTTGGATTCAGAAAAGAGCGGACAAAAAGCGGAATTTCCTTTCGCTGTAAGGGCTGAAGCGTTTTTGGGTGAATGACCGAAGCCCCGTAAAATGCCAGTTCGATCGCTTCCTCATAAGAAATTTGATGGAGCAGTTGTGTTTTTTGAAAAAAACGAGGATCGGCATTTAAAACTCCCGGAACATCTTTCCAGATGGTCACGCTTTTCGCATTCAAACAATAAGCGAATATAGCCGCAGTATAATCAGAGCCTTCGCGGCCCAGCGTGGTAGTGAAATTATTAGGATCTGAACCGATGAATCCCTGAGTGATGTTTAATTTGGATGCGTCCAGGTTTTTCTGAATGAGCTCCTGGGTCTTTTCCCAGTTTACCTGTGCATCGCGATAGGTGCTGTCGGTTTTTAAGAATTCCCTTGCGTCCAGCCAGTTTGCCCTGAAATTTTGAGAATTCAGGTATGCTGAAACGATCGTGGTTGAGATCAGTTCACCAAAGCACACAATCTGGTCATAAACATAATCATACTGCGTGGATTTATTATGGTTAAGAAAGTTTTGAAGTTCCCTGAAATGATTTTCTACCTGTAAATAAACAGGATCCTGTTTGCCAGGAAAAAGATCATCAAGAATGCTGAAGTGATATTCTTTAACTTCTATGAGGCTTTGAGGAACAGAAGCTCCGGCTAAATATTCTTTTAATACAACCTCAAAGGCATTGGTCGTCTTTCCCATCGCCGAGACCACGATGAGCTTGTTGTCGCTGCCAGTCTCTTTTAGAACATTGATCAAATTTCTGACTCCCTCGGCGTCTTTCACCGAGGCACCACCAAATTTGAAGACATTAATCACCTTTTTTTATGTTTTTTTTGATTCCACTTTCTTCCATGTGAACGGTCTTCCATGTCTCCTTGATCTTGGCGCCCGTATTTTCATAGAACTGGATGGCGTTTTCATTTCCTTCAGAAACTACCCATTCAATACGTTTAACGCCATGTTCATATCCATATTTTACAACTGCCTGATATAAGGCTCCTCCAAGGCCGGTTCCGCGCATATTTTCGCGTACAATAAGATCTTCGAGGTGAACCGTGCGTCCTTTCCAGGTTGAGAATCTGAAATAAACGAGTGCCATACCCTCAATCCTTCCAGCAACTTCAGCGACAAAACATTTGAAATTGCCATTTTCAAACCCCTCTTTTTCAAGGTCTTCAACGCTGACTTCCACGTCATCCAGATGATTTTCGTGTTCTGCCAGTTCCTTGATGAGTTCCAGGACGAAAGGCATATCTTCTCTTCGGGCTTCGCGTATTGTATAATCCATTATTTTTGGCTTTTCACAAAAATACGGATTGCTTTTCACACAAATATTAATCTCCTCTTAAAGCCTGCCTTTATTTTCAAGATATTTCAGCATGGCTTCTTCGTGCATCTGCACCGTATCCCAGTCTTCCAATACATCCGCACCGCTGTTTCGGTAGAAATCGGCGGCGGGTTTATTCCAGTTAAGTACCACCCATTCGATACGTTTTACTTTCTGGTCGGCTGCAAATTGGATGACCTCTGTATACAAAGCTGAACCAAGACCCTTTCCGCGGTAAGCCTCGCGAACGATAAGATCTTCAAGATGAACGGTCTTTCCCTTCCAGGTGGAATATCTGAAATAGATCAGTGCCATACCCTGGATCTTCCCGTCGGCTTCGGCTACAAAGCAGTGAAACGCCGGATTTTCACCAAAACCATCCCGTATTAGATCATTCTCATCGATGATGACCGCATCGGGTTCTTTTTCAAAAATTGCCAGTTCATTGATCAGTTCCAAAACAGCGCCCATATCTTTTTTTTGCGCCTTCCGAATGTTAATTTCCATATAATTTGTTTTAAACTAATGTAAACATTGCGAATAATATTTACGAAAACGATGTAGTAACTTCAAAAATTGATAATTTAGCTGCCTAATCATAAATCAGAGACATGCCAACACCCAAACAAACCCTGGGAGAATTCATCATCGAGAACCAGGCCGATTTCCCATATTCTTCCGGAGAACTTTCAAGATTGATCAATTCACTGCGACTGGCAGCAAAGGTAGTAAATCATGAAGTTAATAAAGCCGGATTAGTAGATATCCTCGGTGCAAATGGCGAAACCAATGTACAGGGTGAGGACCAGCAAAAGCTCGACGTGTATGCCAACCGAAAATTTATCCAGACTCTTACCAACAGAGAAATCGTATGTGGAATCGCTTCTGAAGAAAGTGATGATTTTATACAAATTTCAGGACAAAACCGGGATAATAAGAATAAATATGTAGTGTTGATGGATCCGCTCGACGGAAGCTCAAATATAGATGTGAATGTGTCGGTAGGAACTATTTTTTCTATCTATAGAAGGGTTACTCCCATTGGAACTCCGGTACAGCTTGAAGATTTTCTGCAGCCGGGGAACCTTCAGGTGGCAGCAGGTTATATTATTTATGGAACTTCTACCATGCTGGTTTATACTACCGGTCACGGGGTAAACGGTTTTACGCTCAACCCGGCTCTGGGTAGCTGGTATCTTTCACATCCGAACATGAAATTTCCTGAAAACGGATCAATTTATTCCATAAATGAAGGAAATTATGTGCATTTTCCCCAGGGAGTGAAAGATTACATAAAATATTGCCAGGAAGAGAAGGAAGACCGGCCTTATACTTCCAGGTATATTGGCTCGATGGTTTCAGATATTCACAGGAATATGATCAAGGGAGGTATTTTTATCTATCCCAAAACCTCAAAAGCACCTGAAGGAAAGTTAAGATTGTTATACGAATGCAATCCCATCGCTTTTATTACGGAACAGGCCGGAGGAAATGCCAGTGATGGTTTTCAGCGTATATTAGATATTAAACCTGCAGAATTACACCAGCGCACCCCTTTCTTCTGCGGAAGCAAAAAAATGGTCGAGAAAGCTGAAGAATTTATGAAAAGAAGTGATGAGAAAAATCAGAGTCACGCCCTTTCCTTTTCCAGTAAATAACGGTAGTCTTCGAAACTCAGCTGCCCGCTGAAGATCTGAATGGATCGTTTGATAATACCTTCTGAAGCCTGACTTGAAAAGCCAAGACCGATAGCGTAACGTTTGACAAGTTCAGATTCTTCTTCGTCAATATCATGATCGGCATAAATGATCCTGAAAAGATCGTGCAGTCTTTCAAGCCTTTTTTCCACGCTGTTATACCCAACTAAAGGGAAGAGTTTTGGGTTTTCCATCACTTTGGAATATTCCTCTTCGCTGATGTCGAGTTTTCGGGCAAAACGGCGTAACAGCGCTTCCTCCTTTTCATTGATCTCACCGTCTATCGCGGCGAGATTTACGATAGAAGCAAAGTGGCTTAAATTTCTTAAATGCTCTCCTGAGCCAAACAAATCTGAAAAAGACATTCTAGTAGTTTTATATACAAATATAAAGAAACACAAAGCTAAAAAACATCAAAAACAGTAGAAAATAGGCTGATCTTTAGCTAATCTTTTCTTAATCGCTTCCGCGAAAAAACGCAAAGTTTTAAATTCAGTTTTCCTCAGAAATGGATATATGAAAACACCTTTACTGGTATTTAATGACAAAGGTATTTACTGCGCTGCCGCCGACGTATATCTCGATCCCTGGCGCCCGGTGGAAAAGGCCATCATTTCTCATGGCCATGCCGATCATGCTCGTTGGGGACATAAAAAATACATCACGCACCAAAGCAATGTTCCTGTTATCAAGCATCGATTAGGTGATATTGAAGTAGCCGGAAAAGAGTGGAATGAAACCTTTAACATTAATAATGTGAAATTTTCGCTGCATCCTGCAGGGCATATCATCGGTTCATCTCAAATCCGGGTGGAGCATAAGGGCGAAGTCTGGGTTTTTACAGGAGATTATAAAACTGAAGATGACGGCGTGGCGGTGCCCTACGAGCCGGTAAAATGTGACACTTTTATTACTGAATGCACCTTTGGACTGCCCGCTTTTAAATGGACGCCACAGGAGCAGGTGATGAACGATATCAATGAGTGGTGGCAACAGAATAAAGAGGATGAAAGGACTTCAATTTTATTTGGTTATTCTCTCGGAAAAGCCCAGCGTTTGCTGAAACATCTGGATACTTCCATCGGGAAGATTTATACCCACGGAGCAATTGAAAATATGACGGAAGTTCTAAGGTCTCAGGCTAATTTTCCGGAAACTATCAGAATTACCCGCGAGACCAAAAAGGAGGAAATTAAAGGAAATATTGTTCTCGCTCCACCCAGCGCTCACGGCTCGACCTGGATCCGGAAGATGGTTCCGTATGTGACCGCTTCGGCCAGCGGCTGGATGACTTTTAGAGGTGCACGCCGAAGAAGAGCGATCGACCGCGGATTTGTACTTAGCGATCACTGTGACTGGCAGGGACTGCTGACCTCCATCAAAGAAACCGGCTGTGAAAAAGTGATCTGTACGCATGGTTATACCGATATTTTTTCCCGGTATCTGCGGGAACAGGCTTATGACGCGCGAACCGAAGAAACTCAGTATGAAGGAGAAACCGGACAGCTGGAAAGCGATAAGGAAAAGGATAATGAGTAAGGAAAAGATCAAATCGGTTAAAAAGACAGAGAGCATCCAGGATTCTGATCAGGGTGGAATGGCGGCATTTGCCGAACTCATCCGGAAACTTGACAGCACTAATAAAACCAGCCTTAAAGTCGACGCGCTTACCGAATATTTCAAAAACGCACCGCCAAAAGATAAGGTTTGGACCATTGCGATTCTCAGTCATCGCCGGCCGCCCCGTCCGGTTAATACTACTTTGATGCGGGAATGGGCTTCAGAACTGGCAAATATCCCACTGTGGCTTTTTGAGGAATCTTATCATATTGTAGGCGACCTCGCTGAAACCATCGCGCTGGTCATTCCAAATTCCGAAAGTACCACCGAAAAATCACTCAACCAGTTCCTTCAGGAAATTGTCGATTTGAAACCGCTTTCAGAAGAAGAAAAAAAAGAATACCTGTTCGAAAACTGGCGAAATCTTAATTACTACGAACGCTTCGTTTTTACCAAACTTATTACGGGAAGTTTCCGCATAGGGGTGAGTCAAAAGCTCATGACAAGAGCTCTTTCAAAAGCTACCGATATCGATGAAGATATTCTCGCGTATAAGATGATGGGAAACTGGGATCCTTCGAAAACCAGTTTCAATAGTCTTATTCTGGAAGAAAATGAGGAGGATTATTTGTCCAAACCCTATCCGTTCTATTTGGCCTATGCGATTGAGGACGAACCGGAAGAACTTGGCGATCCGTCAATCTGGAGCGCCGAGCATAAATGGGATGGGATCCGCTCCCAGGTGATCGTGCGCAATAATGAGCTTTTCGTTTGGAGTCGTGGCGAAGAACTTGTCACCGATAAATATCCCGAATTCGAGGCATTTGTGGGAGTGATTCCCAACGGAACGGTGATCGACGGGGAAATTCTCCCTTTTCCGAAAGGGCAAATTGGAACTTTTAAAGACCTGCAAACCCGAATCGGGAGAAAGAACGTGACCAAAAATCTGCTTAAAAAAACACCTGTAATTCTGAAGGCTTATGATCTGCTGGAATGGGATGGTGAAGATATCAGGGAAATGGCTTTTGAGGAAAGGCGGAAAATTCTTGAAAGATTACACCAGGAGGTCTCTGCGGAAAAATTTCCGTTACATCTTTCCGAATATATCACTTTTGAAAGCTGGAAAGAAGCTGCGGAAGAGAGAGAACGAGCGCGGGAAGTCATGTCGGAAGGATTGATGCTGAAAAGGCTTGATTCACCTTACCTGGTGGGCCGAAAAAAAGGTGACTGGTGGAAATGGAAAGTAGATCCGCTTACCATCGATGCGGTTTTAACCTACGCCATGCGGGGGCACGGGAGAAGAAGCAATCTTTTTACCGATTATACCTTCGGACTCTGGGATGAGGAAAAACAGGAACTTGTGACTTTTGCGAAGGCTTATTCGGGCTTAACCGACGAGGAGTTCCGAAAATTAGATGCCTGGATCAAGAAAAATACCCTGGAGAAATTCGGGCCGGTACGAAGCGTAACGCCACATCACGTTTTCGAAATTGCTTTTGAAGGCATCGCCGAATCAAAACGTCATAAAAGCGGCGTAGCGACAAGGTTCCCCAGAATTTTGCGATGGCGAACCGATAAAAAAATAGAAGATGCCAACACCCTCGAAGATCTCAAGGCTTTGATCCCCTGATTTTTTTAGAAAAATTTTAATAATGCAAAATTAAAAATGGTATTTATATTGTTATTCCATCAATGTTTTTAACTGTTTCGTGCAACTAAAATTTGTTCAAAATGAAAACTAAATTTTTTATGCTGGCAATACTTCTTCTAAGTCTTACAAGTTGTAACGCTCAGGATAAAAAGGAAAAGAAAGAAACTGAAGAACAGGCCAAAACTGCTCAAAATGCTCCTAAAGGAAGCTGGAAAGTAAACAGGGAATTCGATGAGAACGGAAACCTGATAAGCTACGATTCCACCTATGTTTATTCGTATAACACGATCAATGGTGATACGATCTCTGATGCGCAAATGAACAGAATGATGCAGAATTTCCGCCAGTATTTTCAAAGCAGCGGAATGAATGACCAGTCGGCTTTATTTGAATCGTTTTTCAATGATTCTATTCCCGAAAATGATTTTTTGAATCGCGGATTTTTCAGTCATCATATGAATTCAAAAGATTTTATGGACCAGGTGCGGAAAATGGATTCGATCCACCAGGAATTTATGAAACATAATTATCCGCAGTTCTTTTATAACGGGCATCAACCAATAATTCCGAGGGTAGAAGAACCGAAAGGAAAATCAACACAGGGAAGTACCTGATAAAAAATAAAAATATTGAGCTGTCTGAAAAAAAGACTGTAATATTCAAAAGACGATCTGTTAACCTGAATTTTCCATAAATCATGATCGCTGAATATTATAAGAATGGCTTATTTTTCAGACAGTTTTCTTTTAAATTGACTCCATCTACTAATAAAATATGAACAAAAAGGAACTTGTAACTTTAGCTGAAAACTGGTTTGCCGGTCAGGATTGGAAGCCTTTCAAGTTCCAGAAAGATACCTGGGATGCTTATCTCCAGAAGAAGAATGGTCTGCTTAACGCGCCTACAGGCAGTGGAAAGACCTTTGCGCTATGGATTCCTATTGTTCTGGAGTACATTCGAAAAAATCCCGATTACACAACCAAACATAAAAGTGGTTTAAAGGCGGTTTGGATCACACCGCTGCGAGCTCTTTCCGTAGAAATTGAGCAGGCTGCAAGCCGGTTTGCAGAAGAGATGGGAACACAGTTTACGGTGGGGATAAGAACCGGAGATACACCTCAAAAAGAACGGGCAGCGCAAAAAAAATCGATGCCAGATTTGCTCATTACTACTCCCGAGAGTTTGCATTTACTGCTTTCTTCCAAAAATTATAAAAAACAATTCAAGAATTTAAATGCTATTGTCATTGACGAATGGCATGAGTTGCTGGGCAGCAAACGCGGAGTACAGGTAGAACTGGCGCTTTCAAGATTGAAAACCATTTCTAAAGATCTTCGAATTTGGGGGATCTCGGCTACGATTGGGAACCTCGAGCAGGCCCGAGAGGTTTTATTGGGACCCAATTCTGAGGCACTGAAAAATTCGGTGATGATCAAGGCCGATCTTAAAAAGAAAATCGAGGTAAGATCGATCATTCCCGACAAAATGGAAAAGTTTCCGTGGCGGGGTCATTTAGGATTACACCTGATCGATGAGGTCGTTCCCATTATCAAAAATTCAAGAACCACGCTGCTTTTTACCAATACCAGGTCGCAGTGCGAGATCTGGTTTCAGAAACTGCTGGCGAAATATCCTGAGCTGGCCGGGGAGATCGCCATGCATCACGGGAGTATCAATAAAGAAACGCGTCTTTGGGTGGAGCAGGCCATCAGGAATGAAAGTCTGAAGGCTGTGGTTTGTACCTCCAGTCTTGATCTGGGAGTCGATTTTGCGCCAGTTGAAACCATAGTTCAGATTGGCGGTCCTAAAGGAGTAGCGCGATTTCTTCAGCGTGCCGGGCGCAGCGGGCATCAGCCCGGAAAAGTGAGCCTGATCTATTTTTTGCCTACCCACGCAATTGAACTTATCGAGGCTTCAGCGCTTCAGAAAGCCGTTGAAAAGAAGGCGGTGGAAGATCGAATTCCCTATCTCATGAGTTTTGATGTGCTGGTACAGTATTTGAACACTCTGGCGGTTTCCGACGGTTTTTATCCAAAAGAGATCTTTCCCGAAGTGGCTTCGACTTTTTGCTTTCAGGGAATTACCGAAGAAGAATGGCAGTGGATCCTCAATTTCATCACCAAAGGAAGTCAGAGTTTACAGGCTTACGACGAATATAAAAAAGTGGAGATCGAGGAAGACGGAAAATTCAGGATCAACGATCGAGGCGTGGCCATGAGACACCGGCTGCAGATAGGGACCATTGTGAGCGATGCGATGCTGAGTGTAAAATATATGAAGGGCGGTTATATCGGGACGATCGAAGAATGGTTCATTTCAAAACTGAATCCCGGCGACTCCTTCACCTTTGCGGGACGGACTTTAGAACTGGTTAGGATCAAAAATATGCAGGTTCTGGTTCGGAAATCTCAAAAAAAGAATTCAAAGATTCCCAGCTGGCAGGGAGGAAGAATGACATTTTCTGCACAGATGAGCGAGCTTCTACGGGAAGAAATGTATGAAGCCTCAAAGAAAACCAACAGAGGTACATCCCGGGAATTAAGATCCTTAAAGCCTATTCTGGAAAGGCAGAAAAAAGAATCCATCATTCCAAATAGCCAGGAATTTTTAATCGAAACTTTTAAAACCCGCGAAGGTTTTCATGCCGTTTTTTATCCTTTTGAAGGAAGATTTGTTCATGAAGCGCTCGCAAGTTTGCTGGCTTATAGAATTAGTTTGTTGTCACCTATCAGTTTTTCCATCGCCTTTAACGATTATGGTTTTGAACTGCTTTCAGACCAGGAGATCGATATGCAGCAGGTCATCGATAATAATCTTTTTTCGGAAGAATATCTGATGGACGATCTTTATAAAAGTCTGAATGCAACCGAAATGGCCCGGCGTAAATTTCGGGATATCGCGGTAATCGCCGGACTTGTTTTTACCGGTTATCCTAATAAACTGGTGAAAAGCAAACACCTGCAGTCAAATTCGCAGTTATTATTCAGCGTTTTCAGGGATTATGAGGAAGATAATCTGTTATATCAACAGGCTTTTCGGGAAACTTTCGAGCATCAGCTGGAAGAAGGTCGTTTAAGATTGGTTTTGGAGCGGATTGCGGAACAGAATATTGTATGGCGAAAATGTGAAAAACCCACGCCTTTTTCGTTTCCTATTATTACAGACCGGCTGAGGGAAAAACTGTCTTCCGAAAAACTGGAAGACCGAATTCGAAGAATGCTACAGCAATTTGAAGATTGATTATTTTTTCAACTGCTCATCTAAATAATGACGCACTATTTCCGTAGTGACGCCAAAAGCAACATGAGCGAAAAGTTCATTAAGCTGCATACGAATAGGGGTGTCGGTAGGTTTAGGCTCCAGCCCTAAAATTGGCAGGGAAGTTTCATGAGTGGTCGTCCAGGTGGTGAGACCAAAAACAACCCCGTCAACAGGTCTCAATCCATGGCGGTCTTTTTTTCCATAGCCATAAGCGGCGCCGAGAGAACCGCCAAAAGGAATATTTACGAGCTGCTCTGCGAGGGCTTCATTTCGAGTGCTGACCGGAGTGCCTGTAATTTTTGTAGAAAGATCATCCACTATTTTAATTTGGGCCGAACGATCTTCGACCTGGCGAACAGGAAGAAATTGTTCAATAATGCTTTTTAACGCGGAGCCAGCAAGTCCGCCAACAAATCCGGCGATGAGACTTCTGCTTGTATTTGATAGATAGGAATCTTTCTGAAAGAAGGTTTGAACGCTCATAATCTTTTCGTTTTCACTCTTAAAGCTATTTATTCAACCAGTTTTCTGCAATCATTTAACAAGTATTTGACATTAAAAAATTCAAATTTGGTATTTTTGAGTATGAGCGAAAAATTGAATATTGCCTTCATTCAGGCCAATTTGAAATGGGAAGATTCCGAAGCGAATCGAAGTTTATTTTCCGGGGAAATCGATAAAATTTCTAAGGAAACCGATTTGATCATACTTCCTGAAATGTTCACCACTGGTTTTAGCATGAATGCTGAAAAGCTGGCTGAGCCTACCAGAGGAGCCACCTTGGAATGGATGCAGCAGCAGGCGAAAAAGAAGAAATCCGCGGTAACCGGAAGTGTAATCATTTCTGAAAATGATAATTATTACAACCGGTTGTTTTTCGTGTTTCCCGACGGAAATTATAAGCTTTATGACAAGCGACATACCTTCACCCTGGCCAAAGAAGATGAAACTTATACCGCCGGAAGGCAACGCCTCATTGTGGAGTATAAAGGCTGGAAAATTTGTCCGCTAATTTGCTACGACCTTAGATTCCCGGTTTGGGCACGAAATACCGAAGATTACGACCTGCTAATTTACGTTGCGAACTGGCCAAAAAAACGGGTGAACGCCTGGGATACTTTGTTAAAGGCAAGGGCCATTGAAAATATGAGCTATTGCATAGGCGTTAACCGTACGGGCGAAGACGGCGATGGTTATGTGTATAATGGCCATTCTGCGGCTTATGATTGCCTGGGTAAAGAATTGACTCCCCTCGATCGTTCTGAAGAATTCACTGCTGAAATTTCTATCGATAAAGCAAGCCTTTACGAGACCAGGAAAAAGCTGAAATTTCTTCAGGACCGTGATACTTTTAGTCTAGATTTATAGTTTCGTTTACATCCCAATTGGCGCGAACGTTAAGAGTATCGGAATAATATTTAATGATTTCCGGCTGTTTTTTCTTTAAAAAATCGCCGGTGTCCCACTCTTTGTTTCCATTTTTGTCGTAGATCACCCTGAGCAGAAAATCGCCCGGAGTCAGGTAAGGAAACTCAAAGGTATTTCCACTCTCCGCATATTTTTCTGCCAAAACCTGCCCTTTAGTAGACGTTAACTGAACAATGACCGGATAAGACCTGATATTGGGAATGGTGGCTACGATCCTACCGTAATCTGAAGGGCCTTTTGTTTTAAAATTTTTCTTTATAGTATCATTGGTGGCCTTGAAAAGATCTTCAATGGCTCCGGGAAGTGCGGTTACCTGGTAATTGTTCTCGGTAGTTTTATTAAATGAAATCTGAAGTTCATTTCTTATTGGAAGAAATTTTGCGGTAAAAGGCACATCTGCAGAATCTTTGTCAAGAATTTTTATCAATTCAGGCTGGTAAGCTGAAATAGGAGTATTTGCGGTGAACTTTAGATCTTCTTTGATCCCAATGCTTCCTGAAGGTTCAGCGGTAACCTTCAGCGAATCACGCTCAAGTTTGGCAATTCTTGCCCAAACAGTATCGAGGGTGGTGGGAGTAACAACTTCGAAAGAAAGACTATCGATTTCGGGTTTTATATTATACCAGTAATTTACACTGTCTTTGTCTTTCACTTTGGTGATTCGATACTCATAATCTGGAGGCTTGTTATTCAGCAAATTTATTTTAAGGCTATCGAGTTCAGTAGAACCTTCGTAACCAAATAAAATTTGATGTCCCTTAACCTGGGAAGGCCTTTTAGGTTTGAAAGGAAGTTTTTCCTTGAATACCGTGATCTCATAAGTGCTATCGGTAGGAATGGTGATGGGTTCAGCCACGAATCCAATTTTCTCACTTTTAGGATTGTAGAGATAGTTGTTGTTTTTATCAATTATCGCGACCATTTTGTAGGTGCCTTCCTTTAAATTTTCTAAGTTAAAGGTGTAGGTACTGTCTTTGGAATAAGTTACATACCTGGGCGTTTTTTTATAAACCGCAGAATCGGTGTAAGTAGAATCCAGCTCATATAAAAAGATCGAAACCGGTGCTGGAGGAGCCTTAAGGCTTGCATCTTTTACTTTACCAGAAACCGAAAGTGAATCTATATAATCTCCGGTGGAAAAGACATATTTGAAATAATTATTGGAGTTGCCTTCATTGTTGTCGATGATGCTTTTTCCGAAATTAATGGTGTAGGTAGTATTTTTTTCAAGAGTGTCAAAAATTTCAATTTTGATATCTTTTCTGGCTGTGCCCAGAGGCATGATATTCGGTTTGGGATCCATTGGCGGTGAAATGATGATCTGCTGTTGAGGTTTGTCCAGCTTGATATATTCATCAAAATAGATGCGGATCTGCCTGGCATCGAAATGGATACTATAATTCTCGGGATTCGCACGAATGAATTTTGGCGGATCTTTATCAACAGGTCCTCCCTCCGGCATTCCTTTTTTTGCGCAACGCACCACCGTAAAAGCTAAAAGTATCACCAACAGGTAACCCGGAATTCTAATTTTCATAAACTAACTGCTATGGAATCACAAAGAAACGATTATTTTGATTTATCACATAAATCTAATCGGTTATTGCCATGGTGGCGATGCTGATTTTTACACCGGGAATTTCCTGCAGCTTCAGCGCACAGGCCTCTAAAGTGGCTCCTGTGGTAACAAGGTCATCTACAATAAGAAGATTTTTGTTTTCAGCTTTTTTAATATTCTGAAGTGAAAGACTTTCATTGATTTTGCCGCCGCGGGCAATCCTGTTTTTTAGTGTTTGGGTTTCAGAAGCTGTGATTTTCAGAAGAATATCATCGGCATATTCGGCTTTTATGGCTAGAGCTATTTCCTTTCCAAAACCTTCCACCTGGTTATAACCTCGTTTTTTAAGCCTGGATTTATGCAACGGAACCGGAATTACCAGGTCAATTTTCCGGTATTCAGAAATTTTTGAAATTTCACTTCCCAGCCATTCTCCAAGGAAATTTCCTATCTCTTTTTTTCCGCGATATTTAAGCTCATGAATGAGTTGCTGCACGCCGGCTTTTTTTCTGAAATGTAGCAAAGCAGTAGCGTTTTCAACCTTTGCACGACCATAAAATACTTTTTTTACAGGGTTCTCGTTATCAAAATGATAGCGGGTAACCGGCAGATCATGCAAACACGCGGTACAGATAATTCTTTCATTCTTCAGGAGTTCTGCCTCACAAATGTGGCAAACCGGAGGGTATAAGAGGTTAACGAAATCGTGAAACATTTGTTAAGAGCTTGTTGCTTACCTTGTTAATCGACTAAATTTACAAACTAAATAACTATAAACGATGACAGAAAAGAAAAGCAATACCGCATTGAAAATCCTTACCGGTGTGCTTGCTGTGGCACTAATTGCCCTCAGTATTTATACTATTAAATTTTACAATGAGGAAAAAGAAAACGAAAAAGTACTGCAAAAAGAAAAGTCAGTTATCGAAGATGAACTTAATGACCTGATCGTAAAATACGATGAAGCGATCAAAGAAAACGAGGTTATGGACCAGGATCTGGTCAATGCACGAGACCGTATCGCGCGATTACTGGATTCGGTTAAAGATAACGAAGCGAACCTAGTACTTATTTCCAAATATCGCCGGGAAATCGGGAACCTGAAAGCCGAAAAAGACAGGCTCTTCAGGGTCGTGGACAGTCTTAGTGCGCAAAATCAGCAGCTTTCTACTTCACTTGACAGTACTAGCGTGGCCTTAAAGGAACGCACGAAATTATCAGATTCACTGCAAAATACAAATCAGGACCTGAATACCAAGGTCAATAAAGCCTCGAGGCTAAAAATTGCCCGGTTAAAAGCTGAAGGAGTGATTGTTCGCAACAGTGGGAAAATCATTGAGAATGATAATAATCGTCGGGTTGATCAAATTCGAACCTGTTTTACCTTAACGGCAAACGACCTTGTAGAGCCGGGTGAAAAGAATTTGTATGTACAGGTTTATAATCCCGATAATGAGCTGGTGGGAGATCGCATTGTCGTGCAGCATGAAGGTGGAACCATGGTTTACAGTGCCGCATCAAAAGTGTATTACGAAAATGAAGAACTTGACGTGTGCATCCTGGCAAAAGCTAAAGAAGATAAACTTAAAGAAGGCACCTATAAGGTCTATGTTTATAACGATGCACTTCTTCTGGGAACTGCAAGTTTTACTCTCAAATAGTCTTAATTAATAATTTACAGGGCCGCCTTGGATAAATTCAGGGCGGTTTTTTTATTTTTGCGGCATGGCAAAACAAGAAGATAGTTTTAAGAACGTGATCTCCCACGCAAAGGAGTATGGTTATATTTTCCCTTCCAGCGAAATCTATGATGGTTTGAGTGCCGTTTATGATTATGGCCAGAACGGGGCAGAATTAAAGAAAAACATAAAAGAATACTGGTGGAAAAGCATGACGCAGCTGCACCAGAATATAGTTGGGATCGATGCGGCGATACTGATGCATCCCACTACCTGGAAAGCTTCAGGGCATGTAGATGCGTTTAATGATCCGCTCATAGATAATAAAGATTCCAAAAAAAGGTATCGCGCCGATGTTCTGGTAGAAGATTATGCGGAAAAACTTCTTCAAAAAGCTGAAAAAGAGATCGAAAAAGCCAGCAAACGCTTTGGCGAAGATTTCGATGAGGAAATGTATAAAGAGACGAATCCGCGTGTAAAAAGATATTTGGGAGAGCGAAAGGAGATCCTGGAAAGACTCGCCAGATCTTTAACAAATGAAGACCTGGCTGATGTAAAGGCATTGATAGAAGAACTTGAAATAGCCGATCCTGACACAGGTTCTAAGAACTGGACAGAAGTACGACAGTTCAATCTAATGTTCGGGACCAAATTGGGAGCTTCAGCCGAAACTGCTACCCAATTATACCTAAGGCCGGAAACGGCACAGGGGATTTTTGTCAATTTTCTGAATGTTCAGAAAACCGGAAGAATGAAAATTCCTTTTGGCATCGCTCAGATAGGAAAAGCTTTCCGGAATGAAATCGTAGCAAGACAGTTCATATTCAGGATGCGCGAATTCGAACAAATGGAAATGCAATTTTTTGTTCGTCCGGGAGAGGAACTGGAATGGTACGAGAAATGGAAAGAAATAAGATTAAAATGGCATCGTTCCCTTGGATTGGGAGATGAAAATTACCGTTTTCATGATCATGAAAAGCTGGCCCATTATGCCAATGCCGCAGCCGATATTGAATTTGACTTCCCATTTGGTTTCAAAGAACTGGAAGGAATTCATTCAAGAACAGATTTCGACCTGAAGGCCCATGAGGAGTATTCAGGTAAAAAACTGCGTTTCTACGATCCTGAATTAAAGGAAAATTATGTGCCCTATGTGATTGAAACCTCTATTGGCCTGGACCGTATGTTTTTAGCGGTACTTTCTTCCTCTTTAAAAGAAGAGGAACTGGAAGACGGAAGTATGAGAACGGTTTTAAAACTTCCAGCCGTACTGGCTCCCACAAAAGCGGCCATCCTTCCTTTGGTGAAAAAAGATGGGTTGCCAGAAATGGCACAAAAGATCGTTGATGATCTTCAATGGGATTTTAAGGTGCAGTATGATGAGAAAGATGCCATTGGACGGCGTTACCGCAGACAGGATGCAGCCGGAACACCACTTTGTATCACTGTGGATCATGAATCTTTGGAGGATAATACTGTGACCGTTCGGTTTCGGGACAGCATGGAGCAGAAGCGTGTAAAGGTGGAAGAGCTTAATTCTATAATCGAAAAAGAAACCGACTTCAAAAGCTGGATGAAAGGCTGGACCAACTAAAAAACACCTGTTTTTTAGCAATTTTTTAAGAAAGGCATTGGATAAATCCTATTGCCTTTCGGTTTTAAATCTGATGATAATCCCTATTTTTAAGAAATTTTTGAAGAAGCCTTTTTCCTGATGAAAAAATACCTGTCCCTTTTCTTTATCTTTTTTGTACTAATTTTTGCTGAAGCGCAAACGCCGAAACAGGCAAAAGCTGTTGCGGTTACTACTGCGAAAGCTGTGCCTTCCGGTCCTCTTTCCAAAGCAAAATTGATTCCTCCAAGAACCGATTTCAGATTATTTGAAGAAGAGCAAGAGCATCCGGGTAATAAAATTGTACCAGGAAAAGGGCTGCCCAAATATAAAGATCCGGTTATGCAATCTAAGATGGGAACTATAAAATCCAGGGCTCCCATAAGGACTTTTACCGGTGCTACCACGCAATCCACACCCAGTGATCCAACTGGTGCACTTGGGCCCAATTATTATGTAAATGCCTGGAATACTGCTTTCGCTATCTGGGATAAACAGGGAAATCAAGTGGTGCCACCAGCTTCTTTAGAAAGTATAGGAGGTGTTTTTGCTGGCGAGGATGATGGGGATCCAACAGTGATTTATGATGAAGCGGCAAACAGGTTTGTGATTATGCAGTTCAGTACGGGTCCTGAAAGCCCTTACAATAGTCCTACCCCCGGTGCATTTTTGATTGCCGTCTCTAAAGGCCCTGATCCTGTTAACGATGGCTGGTATACTTACCGGTTCAATACAGGAATAACGCCAGATTACCCGAAAATCTCCGTTTGGAGTGATGGATATTATATCACCACCAATTCAGATCCATTGCATGTTGCCAGCGATAAAATCCCAACTATTTTTACCGTTGAAAGAGATAAAATGTTGAAAGGAGAAGATGCTCAAATGGTTTCCTTTCCTCTTCCAGGTATCAATAATAATGGATTTTACAGTCCTGCAGGATTTCATGTAGTTGGGCCCGAATTGCCGCCACCCGGGAATTCACCTATTATTTATTTTCAGGATGATGCCTGGCAGGCTGTAAACGAGGATCATTTAAAAATATGGCTGATTAATGTGAAGTGGAAATATCCTTTTTCCTCTACCATAGAATTAAGTCAGGAGTTGGGAAGTGCAGATGGGGTTTCACCATTTGTATCTAATTTTGATGAGGGTGAATTTAAAAATTTAAGCCAACCTTCAGGACCTGATATTGATGCTCTTCAGGGTGCGGTGATGTATATGACGCAATATCGAAGGTTCAGTGATCACAATTCGGTAGTATTGAACTTTGTTGTTGATACCGAACCTTCCGAAGCTGAACATGCGGGCATCCGCTGGTACGAATTGAGACAATCAAAATATGGCCAACCCTGGACTGTTTATCAGGAAGGAACTTATGCTCCCGACGATAGCGATCGTTTTTGCGGAAGTATTGCCCTCGACATTCGTGGTAATATCGGTTTAGGATATACTGTTTTAAATGATAATCCTAATAATCCTGTCTACCCTTCACTTCGATATACCGGTAGGTATGCTGATGATTCACCAGGACGTATGACCCTTGAAGAACAAAGTATTTATGAAGGGAAAAGTCCCGATCCGTTTTATCGATATGGGGATTATGCCCATTTATATGTAGACCCGAGCGACGGTATCACATTCTGGCATAATGGGGAAGTTTTCGAGGGATCCAAAAGAGTTGATAAGGTTGGGGTTTTCAGGATAGGCATAGAAGATCCAAGAGATTTGTCGGTAGTTTCAATTATTTCTCCAAAAAGTTCAACCTTAACAGATGCTGAAAAAGTGACGGTTAAAATTCGAAATTATGGGACTATGCCTCAATCGAATTATCAGGTAAGCTATACCATTAACGGGCAAACCGTAACCCAAACTTTTAATGAGACTATCAATCCAGGCGAATCTGTTGAACTTACTTTTGATCAGACTCTGGACCTGTCTCAGGGAACTAATTTTACCATTACGGCAAGTGTAAATCTTGAAAATGATATTAATGATTATAATGATTCTTTAACAAGTACTTTTCAAAATCTACCACCAAAAGATGTGGCGGTAACATTTATTGCCAAACCCGTGACAGGATTAGTTCAGAATGCAGATGAAGAGGTCACGGTGATCATTGAAAATCTCGGTGGCGAACCCCAAAGTCAAATCCCTTTGGATTACAGGCTTGGTTTGCGCAACCCTGTTAAAGAAGTGTACCAGGGAGTAATTGGTGTAGGTGAAGAAGAAGTTTATACTTTTTCACAAAAAATAAGGATAAATAGTCCCGGAAATTTTATTTTAAAATCTGAAACCAATCTTGAAGGTGATGCCAATCCAGAGAACGATGCCACGGTTAAATCTTTTGCTAAACTTGATTGTATTCCAGATGGATCAGATTGTAGTTATGGGGACGGGATCAGTTATTTTGAGTTAGGAGAGATTATTAATGAAAGGATTCCCTGTACCACAGGTTATGCCGATTTTATTGGACTTCCGGTTGCTGAACTTGACCGTTCTAAAGGTACTTTTACGGTCACTATAAAATCTGAATTTGCCGAAGAGGATTTTGAGAAATTCTCCATGTGGATTGATCTAAATGATAATGCACTTTTTGAAAGTAACGAGCGTGTTATTTCATCTGAAGTTATTACCGCTGAGGGAACTAAATTATCATATGAATTTCAACTTCCCGCTAATGCTCCACTAGGAGAACATTTATTGAGAATCCGCGCAGGCGATACCCGTTATGAAGGAGATCTTAACGATCCCTGTGATGTAATGGATTACGGAACTACCCACGATTATACCATCTTGTTGACCGACAGTAAACTTGATCTTAAAGATTCCATCTTAAACGATTCGAATTTAGTTGTAGTCTCTGAAGGAAATAATAAGTTTCGAATTATTATGGAAACTGTTATTACCGAGCCTCTTAACATCACTATTTATGATATGCTTGGTCAAAGACTGGTGTACGACCAAATGGAATATACCGGTATTGCTCAGGAATATGAATTGGATATGTCTTATGTGCCCCCCGGCGTTTATTTGGTGAGAGTGGGAACAGAAAAGGCTGGTAAAGTCAAACGCTTTATTGTTAAATAAGATTTAAGAAAGCCCGCTTATGTAAGGTATTCTTGAAATTTATCCTGAGAACCTTATTTTTGATGAAAATTGTGATCAATGAAGATTATTTCTTATAACGTTAATGGTATAAGAGCCGCCATAAGAAAAGGTTTTTTAGATTGGGTTCAGCAGGCAGATCCTGATGTGGTTTGCCTTCAGGAGATTAAAGCCCAGCCGGAACAGCTAAATCTTGAAGATTTTGAAGAAGCGGGTTATCCCTATCATTACTGGCATCCTGCAGAGAAAAAAGGCTATAGCGGCGTTGCTATTTTAAGTAAAACAGAACCGGAAAATGTCATTTACGGCAGCGGAATAGATTATATGGATCATGAAGGCCGCATTTTAAGAGCCGATTTTCAGGACGTTTCTGTGATGAGCCTTTATTTACCATCGGGAACCAGCAGTAAAAGATTGCAGCATAAATTTCGGTTTATGGATGATTTTCAGGATTATATCGATAACCTGAAGGAGTCTGTGCCGAATCTTATTATTTGCGGCGATTACAATATTTGTCACCAGGCGATCGATATTCATGACCCCGTTCGGCTTAAAACTGTCTCAGGTTTTTTACCTGAAGAAAGGGCCTGGATCGATGGTTTCATGAAAAGCGGTTTTATCGATTCTTTTCGGCATTTTAATGAGGAGCCCCATCAGTATTCATGGTGGAGTTACCGTGCCAATGCCCGCAACAACAATAAAGGCTGGCGAATTGATTATAATCTTGTTGCCGAGCCCTTAAAAGAAAGGCTGCAGCGAGCAGTGATTTTGCCCGATGCCATGCATAGTGATCACTGTCCCGTGCTGGTAGAAATTGATTAAAAAACAAAATGATGAAAATAAAAGCACTTTTAATTCTGGCTATTCTGAGTATTGCAACCTCCTGTGTTTCGTCAAAGAAATACAACGAACTGGAGAGTCGTAATGCCGATCTTCAGCGCGAAAACAGAAGAATGTCGGGCGATCTTGAAAATTATAGACGCACTTCTGAAGATCTTAAGGAAAAATATGCGGTACTTACTAAAGATTATGAAACCATAACTACAGAGCGTAATCAGCTGATGGAAAAGCTGAACGACCTTCGGAAGAATTACGAAAGCCTGGAAAAGTCGTATGATGCTTTGGAGCAGAACAGTTCTGCGGCCATTGCCGAAAATTCCCGGCAGAACAGGGAATTGCTGGCCCAGCTTGACGAAAAAGAAGCGGCTTTAATTCAGGAAAATAGGAGGCTTGAAAAGCTGGAAAAGGACCTTGCTCTTCGTTCCCAGCGAATCGATGAACTGGAAAAGCTAATTGCCGCCAAAGATGCCAAAATGAATGCCTTGAAAGAAGCGGTTTCCAATGCGCTGACCAATTTTGAAGGAAAAGGCCTCACTGTGGAACAGCGAAACGGGAAGGTTTATGTTTCTATGGAAAATAAGCTTCTTTTTGATTCCGGAAGCTGGGCCGTGAATGCTGAAGGCCGTCGCGCCGTTCAGCAATTAGGGGAGGTTCTTGCTCAAAATCCCGATATCGCCGTACTTATTGAAGGTCATACCGATAATGTGCCATATGGCGGCCGGGGAGAACTAAAAGATAACTGGGACCTTTCCACCAAACGTGCGACCTCTATTGTGCACATTCTGCGGGAAAATCCGAATATCGATCCTCAGAACCTTACGGCCGCGGGTCGGGGTGAATTTATGCCGGTAGCATCGAATGATACAGAGGCCGGAAGAGCAAAAAATCGACGAATTGAGGTGATCCTGACTCCTAAACTCGATGAGATCACCAAACTATTAAAAGAAACTAATTAATGAAATACACCAAACTTCCGAATACGGATGTAAAAGTGAGTAAAATATGCCTGGGTTCCATGACGTGGGGCCAGCAAAACACAGAAAAAGAAGGTCACCAACAAATAGATTATGCCTTAGATCAGGGAATCAATTTTATTGATACCGCTGAAATGTACCCGGTACCTGCGCGTCCCGAGACTCAGGGGAGCACCGAGGAGATAATTGGCAGCTGGCTTAAGAAAACCGGTAGAAGGGAGGAAATAGTCCTCGCTTCCAAAATTGCAGGTCCTGCTGATATGGTGTCCCATATTCGTGAAAATATGGGCTTTCATAAAAAAGCAATGGAGGATGCCATTCACAACAGTCTTAGGCGCCTCAATACAGATTATATAGACCTTTACCAGCTTCACTGGCCGGAGCGAAATACCAATTTCTTTGGAAAAAGGGATTATTCGCATGAGGAAGAGGAAAAATGGGAAGATAACTTCAGGGAGATCCTTGAAAATCTTAACCAGTTTATTCAGCAGGGAAAAATCAGATATATTGGTCTCTCTAATGAAAGTCCTTACGGACTGATGCGTTTTCTGGAAGAAAGCAAAAATGACCTGCCACGGGTAAGAACAGTTCAGAATCCCTATAGCCTCTTGAACCGAAAGGATGAAATCGGGCTTACTGAAATTTATCATCGCGAAAATGTGGGTTTATTGCCGTATTCACCTCTTGGAATGGGAACGCTTAGCGGGAAACACCTGAATGGGATTAAAAAAAATACACGATTAAGCCTTTTCCCGCAGTATAAAAGGTATACCAATCACCAGGCGGTAGAAGCCACTAAAAAATACAATCAGCTGGCGGTGAAGTTTGAGATGAGTTTAACCCATCTCGCGCTGGCTTTTGTTAACCAGCAGCCTTTTGTAACCAGCAATATTATTGGAGCCACGACGATGGATCAACTCAGGGAAGATATATCGAGTATCGATGTGGAACTTTCTGATGAAATCCTGGAAGAGATCGATGAAATTCATAATTCCATGCCCAATCCAGCTCCCTAATCGGCAGGTATTACAAGGCTTTCATGAATAAACATAGACTGGTTCAGACTGTCACGCACATGGAACCAGTCTTCAGCTTTGCCTAAAACTTTTAATTTTTCTCCCTGTTTTGCAGTTTTGAGCAACCGGGAATTATCGTTAGAAGGTTTATTTCTGAAATTGGCTGTTTTACCGGTGACTATAACCCGTGGAGGAATGATGCCTTGTTCCTGTGCACCTAAATTATGATGTTCGGTTTGGTAAACAAAACCTATAGGGTCGATAGCTCCCCTGCTGCGTTTGTAAATTCTGAAATGCAGATGTGAAGGAGTGTTCACGGCGTTTCCTGTATTACCAACAAAACCTAAGGTATCGCCAGTCTTTACCCGTGACAGATCTGGAATGATACTATCGAGATGCGCGTAATATAAAGACTGGTGCCGTTTAGGATCCCTTAGCCAAACCTGTTTTCCGCCCAGGCCTTCCTCGCCGGTACGTATGATACGCCCATTAACCGCGGCAACCACGGCCGTTCCCTTTTTAGCGAAAATATCCAGGCCTTTATGATCTCGTTTTCCGCCTTCCCGCATATCGCCAAAATAACTGCCAATATCTTCATTCCTTCCATTAACAACAGGGAAAATGTAGGCCGGTGATTTTTCTATTTCCAGTTTAAATGGGGTATGAGCTTCAATTTCGGGCTGAAAAATGATCTTGTAAAGCCCTTTTTCATTGATCTCATGATTTAGGCCTGGGCTATCGTCATCGGGTTGAGCTATTTTCTGAAAATTATCCGGATCATTTTCATCGGCTTTATATAACTGAATAAAAATTTTTGTTTCGGAAGAATCGGTTTGCATTTTCGCTTTGATGATCTCTCCCGGTAAAAAATAGCCTTCATAAGAATATACCGAAAAATCCCTGGGCATGAGTCCCCCAATTTCCCGGTATGGCAAACTGATTTTTATTTTGTCATTAAGGGCACTATCGATTTGTGAGTTCCAGAGCTCAAAAAGTTCATCGGAAATATCGTTTTCTTTCTGATATTTTTCCCTGGCAGATAATCCTTTGAGGAGGTCACCTGTTTTTTCAATTTTTGAGCAGGCGATCAGGCAAAGCATCAAAAAAATCCCTATTATCTTCCTGTTCACCATAAGCTATACTTCCCTCAAATATAGCTACATAAAAGCTTTTCAGGAAAAAAGATATCCTACCACATCCTCAATTTTGGAAACTTTAACGATGTTGATCTTGAAGTGCTGTCTCGGAATTTTACTAAGTTTTGAAATCATTATAGATCCAAAACCTAATTTTTCGGCTTCGAGAATACGTTGTTCAATTTTCATAACCGGGCGAATTTCCCCGGCAAGGCCTACTTCAGCAGAAAAGCAGAAATCTTTTTCCAGCGCGATATCTTCATTTGAAGAAAGAATGGCGGCCACTACCGCCAGGTCGATCGCGGGATCTTCCACGCTAATCCCACCGGTAATATTTAAGAAAACATCTTTGGCTCCCAACCTGAAACCTGCGCGTTTTTCAAGAACGGCTAAAAGCATATTCAGTCTTTTCGCATTATAACCCGTGGTAGATCGCTGAGGTGTGCCATAAACGGCGGTGCTTACCAAAGCCTGGATTTCGATCATAAGCGGGCGCATACCTTCCAGCGTGGAAGCGATTGCGGTGCCACTAAGATCTTCTTCATTCCTGGAAATTAAAATTTCGGAAGGATTGGAAACTTCTCTTAATCCGCTGCCCTGCATTTCATAAATTCCGAGTTCATGGGTTGAGCCAAATCGGTTTTTGTGCGCCCTTAGAATCCGGTAAACATGATTGCGGTCGCCTTCAAACTGAAGCACGGTATCAACCATGTGTTCCAGTACTTTTGGACCGGCAATGCTGCCTTCCTTGGTGATGTGGCCTATCAAGATAACCGGTGTGTTGCTCTCTTTGGCAAATTTGATAAGTTCTGCGGTACATTCTCTAATTTGGGAGATGCTTCCCGGGGAACTTTCAATATAATCGCTGTGAAGGGTTTGTATGGAGTCTATGATCACCACCTCAGGTTCTATTTCTTCCACATTGCGAAAGATATTCTGAGTTTTGGTTTCGGTTAAAATGAAACAATTTGCGGGATCGGGATTGATTCGTTGTGCCCGCATTTTGATTTGCTGCTGGCTTTCTTCTCCTGAAACGTACAGCACTTTATTGCGAAGGCCCAGAGAAATTTGAAGCAACAGCGTACTTTTCCCAATTCCGGGTTCGCCGCCGAGCAGGGTAAGGGAGCCGGGAACGAGGCCTCCGCCAAGAACGCGGTCAAGTTCTCCATTCCCGGTGATCATTCGGTGCTGCGGACTGGTCTCAATTTCAGAAATCAGCAAAGGTTTTGAAGCTTTTTTGGCTTCTTTTTTAGCTGAAGTTTTCCAGTCTTTGGGATCAGGCTTTTGTATAACCTCTTCAACAATAGTATTCCAGTCGCCGCAGGAATTGCATTTTCCCTGCCATTTGGCATATTGCGCCCCACATTTTTGACAATAATACGCGGTTTTCACCTTCGCCATTAACTCTGTTTTTTAATTATACCCGAAATCTTTTTTTATCGCTTCAGCCTTTCCCAGCATAAAATCGGTGTTAATAAAAGCAATTTTCTCCTGTCCGTAAGCATTTTGATAGATTCTCATCGCTTTCTTCGGATTTCCGGTTTCTTCCTCATAACGGGCTTCAAAGAAAGTGCCTAGCATGGTGCCGGGAAAATTGTCATAGGCCATTTTATAAAGAGGCTTCAGTTCTTCCCAATTTCGGGTCTTTTCAATGGCCTGATAAACCGCCAGAAAATCGTTTAGACGGATTTTCTTTTTGACTCCGTAAAGTTCGTTAATACTTTCGTATTTATCAGAAAGGTATTTTGAAGGAGAAATGGAAGTTTGAAGAAGCACTTCATTGAAATCTTTCTGGCTAATGGGCCTGTAATTTTCAAAAATATACTCTATGGCCGAAGGAATCGCCTTGCCTACCAATGAATAATGAGTTTCATTTTCAAAATTGTCGAACTTATAATGAAGGGCTTTATTATCAATTTTTTTTAGCTGATTATCAAAGCTGAGAATATTCTTTTTTAGATCCGGAATATCTTCTGATCCCGTTGCCAGGTAATACCATATTTTCTTTTCAGAATTGGTTAGGGAACGGGTAAGGCGTGCGTCCATTTCTGCGGCAAGATCGGGGCTGATATTGATATATGCGCTGAAAAGCGGCTGTTCTTTCAACAAATAATAATTGATAAAATTTGAGGTAAAATCATGTCCGGCAATTATCCGGAAATTGGAAGTACGGAATTTTTCATCCATTTTGGCCATAAGTTCCATTCCTAAAAATTCAAAGAACTTTGCTCCTTTTGCTGTGGGAAGGGACCTTTCATCATACGAAGTATCCTCCATCCTGATCCCGTCCTGGTTCACCCCGACCACAATCATTTCAGGGATCTCTTCCCAATAAGAATAATAATCTACCATTCCTGCTATGGGTTCAAAAAGATAGTCTCCGTCAAGAACTATCATAACGGGATAAACCTTGTCCGGCTTGTCTTCATAGCTTCGTGGCAGCTTAATTTTGATCTGTCTGGTTTCGCCAAGTTTTTCTGAAGAAATTTGTTCATATTTCACCTGGCCATAATAACATAATGGCACAAGAAGAGCCATTACCATAAGTAATAATCGTTTCATAGGCGTAGTATTGATTTGGACCTGTAAGGTAATTATTATTTCCTATTATTCAGAATAGGGAGCAAAATAAAAGAAAGTCCGCCAAATATCAGTACCACAAAGGTTTGAGTGGTCCAGGAGATCCATCCGAAGGCCTCGGCTGCATGTTCTTCAATTCCAAAGAAGATTAAAATTCCGCCTACTGCTAGTGGATAAACGCCTAAGCCTCCGTTAGTTGCAGATACCGCAAAAGAGCCAACAATAAATGCCGCAAGAAGGGTTCCGCTGCCCACATTTGCAGTTTCAGGAAGGCTTTGACTAATCACAAAGAACATTAGCACATACATGGTCCAGATGAAAACGGTATGGAATATAAATTTCCATTTGTGTTTCATTCGCAGGATACTGCGCATTCCTTCCAAAAGGCCTTTGGCAATTTTCTTCAATTTTTGAAAGGGAGGCCAGGAGGATCTTCGTACGAAATTGAGGGCTATGACCATGATCGCAAGGAGCATTAGGAAGATCAGAAACGTATTAAGAGGATTTATATGCTGCTCCTGTAAGTAAGTTAAGAGGGTTTCAGTTTTAAAGCTAATAGCCAGAACCACAATAAGCATGAGTATGAGAAGATCTGCAACTCTTTCAGAAATTATCGTTCCAAAACCTTTTTCAAAAGGTACTTTTTCGTAGCTCGATAAACTCACTGCTCTAAGCACCTCTCCTGAACGCGGGATTCCGAAATTAGCGAGGTAAGCGACCATAACAGCCATAAAACGGTTGGAAAGTCTGGAAGTGTAACCCATGGGCTCCAAAAGATATTTCCATCGATAGGCCCGGGAAAGATGGGAGAGGGCTCCAAGAAAAAAAGAAATTATTATCCAGCTTTTATCGGCTTGCTTAATACTCGACCAGATCTCGGCCCTTTCCTGCGGTGTTGCCGTACCCAGAGAATACCAGATCAAAAAAATCCCCAAAAAGAGGGGAATAAAAATCTTTAATATTCTGGTAGTTTTTTTTCTCACTGTTTATTTAAGCAAATTTGTTTCCTCATCTGGGAACACCAGTGAAGGCTTAAAATTGCGGGCTTCTTCCATATCCATAATACCATAGGCGATAATGATAAGAACATCGCCTTTTGCCACTTTCCTTGCTGCCGCACCGTTAAGAGTGATTTCTCCTGAATTTCTGGCCCCGGGGATCACATAGGTTTCCAGGCGTTCCCCGTTATTATTGTTCACAATTTGGACCTTTTCACCTTCCACGATATTTGCAGCGTCCATAAGATCTTCATCAATAGTTACGCTGCCAATATAGTTTAAATCGGCCCCGGTTACTTTCACCCGGTGGATTTTTGATTTTACTACGTGAATCTGCATTTTCAATTAATTAGTTCAGAGCAATATTGTCTATTAAACGGATATCTCCTGCATAAACAGCAATAAAGGCCCTGTATTGATTTCCTTTTTGCTTTCGATTTATCTTTTTGAGCGTATTGGCATCTGCAATCTCAAAATATTCCAGATTTAAAAATGAGTGATTTTGAAACTGTTTTTCTACCCATTCTATTACATAATCTGCATCTTTTGTGCCGAAGAGATCTTTCGCTTTCTGAAGAGTCTCATATATAAAAGCTGCCTTTTCTCTGGATTGGTCATTTAGACGTTCGTTCCTCGAAGACCTTGCAAGGCCGTTGCTTTCCCTTTGAATAGGGCAGCCCACAATCTCTACGGGAAGTGCAGCCTTTTCTGTTAATTTACGAATAATCTGGAGCTGCTGATAATCTTTTTGACCAAAAAAGGCCTTATCTGGTTTTACGGTTTCAAAGAGTTTTTTTACAACGGTTCCAACTCCGTCAAAATGGCCTTTGCGGAAAGCGCCTTCCATCACCTTTTCTAATCCGTCGAATTCGAAATGTTCAGAAGTTATTTCTTCTCCGTAGAGGTCTTCTGCAGAGGGAACAAAGATCCAGATATTTTCATCAATACTTTTCAGAAGGTCAAGATCTTTTTGAAGATCTCTGGGGTATTTTTCCAGATCATCGTGATTGTCAAATTGAGTTGGATTTACGAAAATACTTACTACCACAAGATCGGTTTCCTGTAAGGCTTTTTTTACCAACGAGAGATGACCTTCATGAAGGGCTCCCATGGTAGGAACGAGCCCTAGGGACTTTCCTTCCTTTTTTTTCAAATCTATAGCCCGTGAAAGCTCCTTTTTCTCCCTAAAAATCTGCATTTTATTATAAAATTAACAGCGTGCAAACTTAATATATCTCAGGCAATCTGCATAAAATTTTGTAATTTTGCGTGTTTTTTATTCAGAAACGTAATTAAAGCAAACAATCTATGAAAGATAAGAGAGTCTTATACGTCTCATCTGAAGTTATACCCTACTTACCTGAAACCGAAATATCATCAACCTCATTTGAAGCAGCCAAAATGGTCAATAATCTTGGCGGACAGATACGCATCTTTATGCCCAGGTTTGGCAATATTAACGAAAGAAGACATCAGTTACATGAAGTGATCAGGCTCTCCGGGATGAACCTTGTGATCAACGATCTTGATATGCCTCTTATTATTAAGGTCGCCTCCATTCCGAAAGAAAGAATGCAGGTTTACTTTATTGATAATGAAGATTATTTTAAAAGAAAGGCCACGCTTACCGATGAAGATGGAAATCTTTTTCCCGATAATGATGAAAGGGCGATCTTTTTTGCCAAAGGAGTAATAGAAACTGTCAAAAAGTTGAACTGGTCGCCAGATATCATTCATGTTCACGGCTGGCTTTCTTCGCTGTTGCCGTTGTACTTAAGAAATTATTATGGCAATGAGCCCCTGTTCAGAGATTCCAAAATAGTTACTTCAATTTACAATCAAAGCTTTGATGATACGTTAGATAAGGAAACTTATAAAAAAGTATTGTTTGATGGACTGGAAAATGCCAGTGTAAAACATCTAAAAAATCCTACTTTTGTCAACCTGCTTAAAACAGCCGTCGATAATTCTGATGCGGTGGTAATAGGCGGTGATAACGTGCCTGAAGAATTGAAAAAATATATAGATAAATTAGACAAACCGGTACTCCCATATACCGAAAAAGAAAATTTCGCTCAGGCTTATCAGGATTTTTACACTACAAAAGTTTTGTCTGAATAGAAAGTAATAGCTCTACATGAAATTAAACAAATTGATTCAGTTCGCAGCCGTATTGGTTGCTCTTTCCGCTTTTACAGCATGTGATGAAGATTATTCGAAGATAGGTGGGGAAATAATAAATAACCCTACTGATGTGAAGATGAACGAATATGAGGTGGATGCGTATTCTCAAAAAATAAATTCAGTCCAAACCAATAATCTTGCAAATCTTGTTTTAGGAACCTATAAAGATCCTGTTTACGGCGAAAGTACAGCGAGTATTGTTACCCAGCTTAGTCTTTCCAGGGTTGATCCAGAATTTGGCACCAATCCTCAGTTAGATAGTGTTGTTTTGACCCTTCCATATTATTCAACCGAGACAGCCGAAAGTACTACAGATGATCCAAGATATAAACTCGATTCGATCTTTGGTGGAGGAAGCTTTAAATTATCGGTTTATGAAACCTCTTATTTTCTGAACGATCTCGATCCTGAAACTGATTTTGAGCAACGCCAGAAATATTTTTCTGATCAACAGCCCGTAGTGGAGCAACATATCGTAGGGGATCCCTTATTCGTTGACCCTAATTTCAAACCTTCAGCAGTCACTTATGATACCTATGAAGTGAAGAATGGCGAGACAGATACAGTTACCAATGCTCCGGCCTTACGAATAAAGCTACCGATTGCCTTTTTTCAGAATAAAATACTGAATAAGGAAGGCTCGTCTGAGCTAATGAATAATGGGAATTTCAGGAATTACTTCCGAAGCCTTTTTATTAAAGCTGAACCAAATGAAACTGATGGAAGTCAGATCTTGTTTAATTTTTCAGGATCAGATTTAAAGATCAGCCTCTATTATACTCATGAAGTCGAAGAAGAAGTTGATGGAAATACTACAACAGTTAATAAACAGGCGAGTTATGATCTAATGATCTCCGGTGGAATTCATTTCAATACCTATTCGGGAGAATTTCCCGATTCGGTTTTGCAGGCTATAAATGAACAGGACCAGAATTCAAACGGTTCTGAAAAATTGTATGTAAAAGGAGAAGAGGGAAGCATGGTTGTTATTGATCTTTTTCCCGATGAAAGTGTGCTTCAGGATCTCATAGACAATAAAATGCTGGTAAACGAAGCCAATCTTATCTTTTATGTCGATCAGGAGGCTGTGGCAAATTCTGAAGAACCCGAACGGCTTCTTCTTTATAATCTTGATAATAATACTTTATTGGCTGATTATGATAATGATCCTGTTACTAATAGCGTTTCCCGAAAATCCAAACTGACTTTTGCGCCATTGCTGGAAAGAGGAGAGGATGATAAAGGAATTTTTTACAAGATCCGGATCACTCAGCACCTTTCCAATTTGATAAACGAAAATATTGAAAATGTCCGTTTAGGCCTGGTAGTTCCGGGGAATATAAATGTTACTAATTTTTCTGCGGTTAGAGGAATTGAGAATGTGCAAAAAATACCTTCCACCTCTTTGTTTACACCTTTAGGAACCGTTTTGTATGGTGATGAGGCAGCAGACCCTGAAAAAAGACTTAAATTAAGGATTTATTACACCGATTATAATTAGGAGAATATGTGTGGAATTGTTGGATATATTGGACATCGTGAGGCATATCCCATAGTTTTAAAAGGATTGCAAAGACTGGAATACCGCGGGTATGACAGTGCGGGCATCGCTCTTTATGATGGTGAGCAGTTGAAGATGAGCAAAACCAAAGGAAAGGTTGCCGATCTAAAAAAACGTCTTGAAAGTGAAATTTCCACCAATGGGAATGTTGGGCTTGGACATACGCGTTGGGCTACTCATGGTGAACCGAATGATGTAAATTCCCATCCTCATTATTCCAATTCTGGTGATCTTGTGATCATCCATAATGGAATTATAGAAAATTACGATGCTCTTCGAAAAGAGCTTAAGAAGAGAGGTTACCAATTCACCAGTGAGACTGATACTGAAGTCCTGGTTAACCTTATTGAAGATGTAATCAAAAAAGAGGGAGTTAAACTGGGAAAAGCTGTGCAAATCGCCCTTAATCAAACCGTAGGAGCTTATGCGATCGCGGTTTTCAATAAAAAGAAACCCGATGAGATCGTTGTTGCCAGATTAGGGAGTCCTCTCGCTATTGGAGTTGGAGAAGACGAATTCTTTGTAGCTTCTGATGCCTCCCCTTTTATCGAATTTACCAATAATGCCATATATCTGGAAGACGGTGAAATGGCAGTGGTTAGGAGGCATAAGGATGTGCGGGTACGCAAGATCAAGGATGACTCTCTGGTAGATCCATACGTTCAGGAGCTTCAGCTTAATTTGGAACAAATTGAGAAAAGTGGATTTGAGCATTTTATGCTGAAAGAGATTCACGAACAGCCAAATGCCATCAGCGATACCTACAGGGGGAGAATGCTGGTAAAAAAAGGCATTATAAAGATGGCAGGTGTTGATGATAATATTGAGCGTATCGCCAACGCGAAACGAATTATTATAGTTGCATGCGGAACCTCATGGCATGCCGGACTCGTGGCAGAATATATTTTTGAAGATATTGCCCGAATTCCAGTAGAAGTGGAATATGCTTCAGAATTCAGGTATAGAAATCCTGTTATTACAGAAAATGATGTGGTGATCGCCATTTCACAAAGTGGTGAAACCGCTGATACCATGGCGGCAATTAAATTAGCCAAGGAAAAAGGGGCTTTTACTTTTGGAGTTTGCAATGTGGTGGGCTCTTCGATTTCGAGGGAAACCCATGCAGGTGCCTATACCCATGCAGGCCCGGAGATTGGAGTTGCTTCAACAAAAGCTTTTACGACGCAGATCACTGTATTAACCCTGATGGCGCTCAAATTAGGTAAATTTAAAGGCACAATTTCTAATAGTGATTTTCAATTTCACCTTCAGGAAATGGAGCGGATTCCGGAAAAAGTGATGAAAGCTTTGAAATCTGATGAGCTTATTCAAAAAATCGCCTATACCTATAAAGATGCTCCTAACTGTCTATATTTAGGAAGAGGATATAACTTCCCGGTAGCACTTGAAGGGGCGCTTAAGCTCAAGGAGATCTCTTATATCCATGCTGAAGGTTATCCGGCCGCAGAAATGAAACATGGCCCTATCGCGCTTATCGATGAACAGATGCCGGTTGTGGTAATTGCTACCAAAAAAGGACATTACGAAAAAGTGGTGAGCAATATTCAGGAAATAAAATCCAGAAAAGGAAAGATCATCGCGGTAGTGACCGAAGGTGATGGCGAAGTAAGGGAACTTGCCGATCACGTGATCGAAGTGCCTGAAACCATCGAGTCCTTAACACCTTTACTGACCACTATTCCGCTGCAGTTGCTTTCTTATCACATCGCAGTAATGCTTGGTAAGAATGTAGATCAGCCAAGAAACCTCGCTAAATCGGTGACGGTGGAATAGATTTGATTCTAGCGTCAATATATATAGAAGCTGAAGCGAGTTCAGCTTGACGAATTAAAGTGATCTAAAACAAAAAAATCCCACAGAAACCTGCGGGATTTTTTCTTTTTTGAACTTTAAATTAATGGGTGGCTTTGATAAAAGCTGCCACATTATCGTGAAGCAATTTCAGCGATTCCGGGTGCAGGTAAACCATGTGTCCCGACATGTAGGTCTGGTATTCAATATTTTTTTGAAGAGAATTAGGCATTGGCAAATGTTTCATTTCATAAATACCTTCAAAATAAGGAGTTCCAAGATCGAAATAACCCATATTGAGCATTACTTTCAAATCTGGATTATAAACCATCGCTTCCGCTAAATCGTTCATAGCATTTGGAAAACCAACATATCCCTCTTTTCGGTTCATTTCCCATGGGTGTACATTTCCAAAGACATTATATTCCCTGTCTTTTCCAAAATTGAGTTGTGTTCTTGTATAATTATTGTAAGCCGAAGTAAAAGCAGCATCTATATAAGAATCCATAGGATCATAAGCCGGGGTTTCCCCTAAAGGATTGGAGCTTTCACCCTTAAACCTTGAATCAAGCCTTCCCGTTATCTCATTAGTATCTCCCAATAATGCTTTTTCAAACTGCGGTCCGTTTACCCTCAGGTTTGCTTTTTTTATGAAATCCACAGGCAAACCGGTGTATTCATGAAGTTTCTGGGCCGTTGCATTAAAAGTTGCCTCGCTGATATCTGATCCCTGGTTAAGGGCAAGTGCATAGTCTGTGAGGGCGAAATTTTCTACTTCCTTTAAAAAAGGCTCTAATTTTTCAGGACGGTTGGGTAATTTATGGTGATACCATGCTGTAGCTGCAAATGATGGTAGGATGAGTTGAAAAGGTTTGTCGTTTCCAGGATTTTCAGATGCCAGCTCTGTCATATTATCCCACGAAAGAAGCTGGGAAAGCAGAATTACCCCATTCAGGCTGATATTTTTTTCCTGAAGGTTTTTTGCAACTACAGCAGATCTGTAGGTTCCATAACTCTCACCGAAAAGATATTTTGGAGAATTCCATCGGTCGAATTCCGATATAAATTTCGTGATAAAATCGGTGAAGGCTTTGGCATCCTGGTCAGTTCCGTAGAAATCCTTTTTTTCACCTGCACCTCCCATATCTTCAGTAATGATTTTACCAAATCCGGTTCCCGGCGCGTCAATAAAAACAAGATCACTTACATCTAAAAGGCTGTAATCATTGTTGACCGTTTTATAGGGAGCTTTGGTTCTGGAGGTGTCCTTGAGAAAAACTCGCTGAGGGCCCCAGGCGCCCATATGAAGCCAGATGGTCGCGCTGCCGGGACCGCCATTATAAATAAAGGTGATCGGGCGCTTGGAAGCATCTTTCAATCCCTCTTTAAAATAGGCGGTGTAAGACATGCTTATGGTTGGTTTTTCCATGTCATTCTTTAAAACCATAGTGCCGGCAATAGCTTTGTAGTCAATGCTTTTACCTTCCACGGTAACCGTACCTTCGGTAACCGATTTTTCGGGTTTTAAATATTTTGCAAATAAGCTGTCAGAAGCAGTGGGTTCTTTTTTCTGCGAATACATTGTGGGAAAAGAAGTCAGCATAAACAGGAATAAAAGAACCTTTAAATGTTGTTTCATTTTTGAGTAGTAATTTTAAGAGTTATTAATTTCCGGAAATTTATAAATAAATAGTAATTAAGTTGGTAATGAGGCTGATTATCTTTCCGTAGCTTCCCTTTTGCGGAAATAATATAAGTGGCTGATTTTTAATAATATCACCATGAGTCGCGAGGGGTTAAAAACTTCTTAAATTTTCAATATGATTTTTGCAAGAAAAATTTATCTTTGCAGCCTGAAAACAGCCTGTTTCAATTTTAGGAAATTTTAAATCAGAGAGATAGGCTTTTTTGAAATTTTACAATCAATATTTAAAGATTATATAAATGTCTAAAATCACAGGTAAAGTTGCCCAGATTATTGGTCCTGTAGTTGACGTTGTGTTCGACTCAGAAAGTGAACTGCCAAAGATCTACGACTCTTTGGAAATCGCCAGAAAAGACGGTTCTACATTGGTTCTTGAAGTGCAGTCGCACATTGGTGAAGATACGGTAAGAACTATCTCTATGGATTCAACCGATGGTTTAAGCCGTGGAGTTGAAGTTCTTTCAACCGGAAACCCTATTCAAATGCCAATTGGAAAAGATGTTTACGGACGACTTTTCAATGTTATCGGAGATGCGATCGACGGATTGGGAAATCTTCCTAAAGCAGGAAAAGACGGACTTCCAATTCACCGCCAGGCACCAAAATTCGAAGACTTATCTGTTTCTACTGAAGTGCTTTTTACCGGGATTAAAGTAATTGACCTTATCGAACCTTATTCTAAAGGTGGTAAGATTGGTCTTTTCGGTGGTGCCGGTGTGGGAAAAACAGTACTTATTCAGGAATTGATCAACAATATTGCGAAAGGTCACGGTGGTCTTTCTGTATTTGCCGGAGTTGGTGAGCGTACTCGTGAAGGAAATGACCTTCTTCGTGAAATGCTCGAATCAGGAATTATCAAGTATGGTGAAGCTTTCTCTCATTCTATGGAAGAAGGAGGCTGGGATCTTCAAAAAGTTGATAAAGCCGCATTAAAAGAGTCAAAAGCGACTTTCGTATTCGGGCAGATGAACGAACCTCCGGGAGCACGTGCGCGTGTGGCGCTTTCTGGTCTTACCATCGCGGAATATTTCCGTGACGGAGCCGGAGAAAGTCAGGGGAAAGACGTTCTTTTCTTCGTAGATAATATCTTCCGTTTTACCCAGGCAGGTTCTGAGGTTTCGGCACTTCTAGGTCGTATGCCTTCTGCGGTAGGTTACCAGCCTACACTTGCAACCGAAATGGGTGCGATGCAGGAGCGTATTACTTCTACCAAGAATGGATCGATTACTTCTGTACAGGCGGTTTACGTGCCTGCAGATGACTTGACCGACCCTGCACCAGCGACCACTTTCGCTCACCTTGATGCGACCACAGTGCTTTCTCGTAAGATTGCCGAGCTTGGTATCTATCCCGCGGTGGATCCTCTGGATTCTACTTCAAGGATTCTTACTCCGGATATTCTTGGAAAAGAACATTACGACTGTGCTCAACGAGTAAAAGAGCTGCTTCAGCGTTATAAGGAACTTCAGGATATCATCGCGATCCTTGGTATGGAAGAACTTTCTGAAGAAGATAAACTTGCCGTTTCCCGTGCAAGACGTGTTCAGCGTTTCCTTTCTCAGCCATTCCACGTTGCCGAGCAGTTTACCGGTATCCCGGGAGTGCTTGTGGATATCAAGGAAACTATCAAAGGTTTCAACATGATCATGGACGGTGAGTTGGATCACCTTCCGGAGGCTGCCTTCAACCTTAAAGGGACAATTGAAGAAGCGATCGAAGCCGGAGAAAAAATGCTTGCTGAATCTTAATAGTAGTGAGATATGAGAAGTTAGTATTGAGAAAATCTCTTCGCTAACTACTCGATACTCAATACTCAATACTAATAAATATGTATTTAGAGATAGTAACTCCTGAAGCCACTGTTTTTAGAGCCAAAGTCAATGCCGTAAAGGTTCCCGGCCACGACGGTGAATTTCAGATGCTGAACAATCACGCTCCCATCGTTTCCACGCTTACTGCCGGTGAAGTAAAGATCAATATGGTCCCCGGGAAGAAAAACGAGGTAAAAACGAATGCTGATGTGATCATGTCTCAGAATAATGAAAAAGACGTGGTTTTTTTCAACATCAAGGGAGGCGTTCTTGAAATGAAAGATAATAAAGCGATTATTCTTGCTGATTAATCACTTTTGAATGATAAAATGAACCCCGCCATCGGCGGGGTTTTTTATTGCTTAATTATTATTTGGCAGCGAGCCATTTTTCGCGTTTCCTGACAGCTTCTTGGGAAGCATTTTCATCCAGCGAAATATTATAATTTGGACTCTTTTGAAGAGTTACCGTCGTTTCCTTACTTTCATTATATCTTTTGAAGCCTATTTTCAGTTGGGCGCCAACTCCGTTTTCTTCAATTATTTTTTGAAGATCTTCTGAAGTTGAAACGGGATTTCCCTTTATTGAAATGATCACGTCGCCTTCATCCAGCCCTGCTTCATAAGCCGGACTACCCATGGCTGTATTTCTGTAAATTTCAAGGCCTGCATCTGTTGGCCGCACCGAAGCACCGAAATAGGCATCTTGTTTTTGAGTAAGTTCAATGCCGAAATCTTTAAATAGCGAACTGTAATCTGGCATTTTACTTCCGTAGATATAATTATTAAAGAAATCTTCGGCGAACTGGTCTCCCGCGTATTCTTTCAAAGTCGTTTCAATATCTTCAACCTCATAGGCAACCTCGGTTTTCCCGTATTTCATCCACATCTTTTCCATGAAATCATCCAAATTCAGTCCTTTTTCCCTTAATGACAGGTCAAGAGCGAGGCCTAACACACTTCCGTAGGAATAATAGGAAATAAACATATTTTCACGATTTACCGGATCTACCGAAGTGGCCGCGTCAACAAATGGAGCCTGATAGCTCATCTCGATCGGATTGAAAAATTGATGCGCGGGAGAATTCCAAACATAATTAAAAGTTCCTGTGAGGTCGTTTATGTACTCCTCAGGAGTTGTGATATTTGCCCTGCAGCGAATAAGACCATCGTAATAACTGGTAAAACCTTCAGCAAACCAAAGGCAGCCGCTCATATTCGCCTTGCTGAAGTCGAATGGTTCAAGCCCGGCCGGGCGAATTCGTTCCACATTCCAGCAGTGAAAATATTCATGAGCTATAGTTCCGAGATTTCTTTTCATTCCACCATTCGCCAGGCTCCTGGTAGAGGTTACAATGGTGCTATTGCGATGTTCCATCCCGTCACCATCGACGTTTGGCATATAGCATACAAGAAAAGTATAGCGCCCATAATCATAATTGGGCAACTCGCCGTAAACAGCCTGTTCCTGTTTTACAATCTTTTTTACCTGTTCGAAATATTCATCAAGTTCGGCCTCTGTTCCCTGGTCATGAAGTACAAACTGAATGGTTTGTCCGCCCAGTTCAAATTCCCTCAGCTGGTAATCGCTGATCTCTGTTGGACTATCCATGAAATAGTACAGATTTGGAGCTGAATATTTAGTACCTGAAATTTTCTTCAGCTGAGTGGCAACCTTCCAGTTGAGGTCTTCCCGTACATCAAAATTCACCTCGATTGGCCTGCCCTGATAATCTTCAGCATACATAAAGGTCGCGGGAATATTGAGGTGGGCATGGGTTTCATCGATCTGCGAATAAGTTCCATCTCCGTGATTTCCGAAAAGGGTATATTGCACGTTAATAGTTCCGTCGGTATTTTCAATTTTCCAGGAATAAGGATCGGGTCGGGTTACTTCGAGTTCTTTCCCATGACCATCGGTCGCCTTAAGTCCATACACGTTTTTAGCAAATTCATGCAACGCGTAACGTCCCGGCGAGGAGCGGCTCATGCGCACGGTGATGCTACGGTCTTTGATATGAGGAAAAGTGGCTTTGATCTTCGCCTCATGATGTTCAGCGTTTTCAAAAGAAATAGAATAGATGTTTGTCTGGGCATTGGCAATAAATCCCAGAAAAAGAAAAATTAATAAAATTCGTCGCATTGTGTATTTTTTGAAGAGGATTCTAAAGTAAAAAAATATCGATGATAATTGAATAAATTATGGCTGGTATTCCAGAATGTCCCCCGGCTGGCAGTCCAGGGCTTCGCATATAGCTTCGAGGGTTGAGAAACGAATTGCTTTGGCTTTCCCGGTCTTAAGAATGGAAAGATTGGCTGTGGTTATTCCGATAATTTCAGCCAATTCATTGCTTTTCATATTGCGTTTTTCCAATACAGTATCAAGATTAATGTTGATTGGCATAATTACACGGTTAACTCATTTTCTTCCTTATAGCTTTTGGCTTTTTCAAAAATATTGGATAGAAAGATCATGAATAATCCAATTGAAATGACCAGTAAAAATGTGGAAAATTCGAATTTTATTTGAAGCTGATTATTGAAAATCATTTCAAAAATAAAGTTCGCAATAGTATCTATAATAGTAATTAAAATAAGGAATTTGCCTATTAATTTTAAGCTGGCAACCTGAAACCTTGTAAATAAAGGCCCTTCTCTTAGATTATCCATTAAGTTTCGGGCTAGGCGAATTATATAGATCCAGAATCCGCTAGAGATTAAACCGTAAATCAGAACCGAAATAAGCGCCCGTTGCGTATTAATGATTAAACCTTCGGAGTCACTTACGATTTCAAGAATTTTGTCTGAATCAATAAATATTGAAAAAACAAGGAAAGCAAAAATAATAACCCAGCCTAAAATCATTATATAATATACAAAGCTGAAAATATTTCGGAGCCAAGTTGAAGATTTCATCAAGAAAAAAATTATTGTTTATCGATAACAAATATAAAATAATTATTGAAAAACGATAATTTTATTTCGATGTATTACCTACCAGTGCCAATTTTGTTCCGTAAGCATTTACGGCCAGCCTCGTGATACCGGTAATTCCATATTCAGTAAGATCGGCAACTTTTACCCAGGCCTCCCCTCCAAAAGTGTCGAAAATATAGAGTTTACTGCCCACGCCGGTCAAAATGCGGTTCGCGTCCAACCATGTGAAATCCTGAGTGCCGTCGGGCAATTCGCAAACGAAGAAGCTCTTTCCGGTATCTGGATCGAAAAGATAGATATCAAAATTTCCCTCGTCATTGGGAAGGGTATAGCTCATGGTAGTATTTCCGGGGACTTTTTGAATGGAACGGCCGATATTTGTGATAATTTTTTCTGAAGAGTTCTTTTCCAGATCGTAGCTCATCAGGTCAAGTCCTGATCCACCTAGTTCAGCCGCAAGTAATTTATTCTGATCATAAAAAGCAAAATAGCCAATTTTCGCCCCGGGAATCAAAACCTTCGATTTTCCGGTTTGGTAGTCATATTTATACAGCAATTGCAATCCTGAAGTTTCTAATCTTACCGCGGCGATATCAGTGGTTTCTGGAATGCGTTGTGGTGAAAACTCGCTTCCTGTTGGCGTATTGCTGATCCAGGAAGTTTTAGAATTTTTCAGATTATATTGAGCGATATCGGTTTCCCCGTCCCGTATTCCCGAATAAATTAGCTCCTCATTATCATAAAATGAAGGTTGGTTGTTGTATCCTTTATTTTGGGAAATAATTTTTCCCTTTCCAATCTCGAAGTCGTTATTTTCAGTTTTTATATCAAAAAGAAAAATGTGCGTATCAGGGATTTTTTGGCCGAAAACCGAAAAACTTACCAGTAAAATGAATAAAAATCTCATGTTATTTTAAAATTTCGGGAATATATTAAAAATGGTTTTTGGAATTTGTTAAAAGGTCATTTTTATAAGATTAACTAAAATTCTTAAAATTTTCGGAAAAAAAATCAGCTACCACCGGTTTGAAAATCTTCATTGATTTAAGATTATTTGTACGAAATACATTTTATTTGCAAATAATAATTAAAGAGGTTTCAACAGGCGAATATTAAGAGTTATTTAAGTATTTCTCAAAATGTATATCTTAAATAATAACTATTATATTTGCCTATAACGGATTTAATAAAGTATGCTTACTGCAATTCTTACAGGTTTTATTTTTGCAATTTTTCTGGTCTTCACCGGAAAAATATTTAAAGGTAAGCTCTCGATTCTTACTTCTCTTATTCCGTTAGGCCTGTTTATCTATTTTGCAGGTTTCATATCAAGGATTTCTGAAGGGGAAGTAATCACCCGTTCTTATCAATGGATTCCCTCTTTTAATGTGAATCTTGATTTCAAGCTGGATGGTCTTTCATTGCTATTCACGCTTATGATTACCGGGATAGGTTTCCTAGTGTTTGCCTATACTTCTAATTATTTAAAAGGTCATAAATATCTGGATCGCTTTTACGGGTATTTAAGCGTTTTCATGGCAGCCATGCTTGGGCTGGTACTTTCAGATAATATGATCTCGCTTTTTGTTTTCTGGGAACTTACCAGTATAAGCTCGTTCTTTTTGATCGGGTTTAATAATGATAGCGAACCTTCGCGCAAATCGGCCATGACAGCCCTCGGAATTACTGGAATAGGTGGGTTGCTATTATTAGCTGCGGCCTTGCTTTTTGATAATATGGCAGGGACCTACAGCATTTCTGAAATGGTGAGTATGGGAGAAGCCATCCGCGGAAATGAGTATTATGTTCTGGGCGTGCTGCTTATTTTTGGAGCGGCTTTTACAAAATCAGCGCAATTCCCATTCCATTTCTGGTTACCGGGAGCAATGAAAGCGCCAACACCTGTTTCTACTTATCTTCACTCGGCAACGATGGTGAAAGCGGGGATTTATCTGCTTATGCGTTTTACGCCGATCCTCGGTGGCGAAAATGTATGGAACACTACATTGATCGTTGTAGGTGGAATAACCATGCTTTATTCGGCGGTGCATACCATCTTCAGAAAAGATCTAAAAGGTATACTGGCGTATTCCACAATTTCGGCACTTGGAATTCTGGTTTTTCTCACAGGCCTGGGAACCGAAGATGCTTTTATCGCCGCGGCGGTATTTATTATTGTTCACGCGCTTTATAAGGCGACGCTTTTCCTCGTAACGGGAATTATAGATCATCAAACGCATACTCGTGACGCTACTAAATTAAATGGTTTGAACAAGGTGATGTGGCCGGTGGGGATCGCAGGTATCCTTGGTGCCATTTCGAGCGCCGGTATTCCTCCAAGTATTGGTTTCCTCGGAAAAGAGCTGATCTATGACGCTACCACGAGATCAGAATTTATTGTTATTATCCTGATTATTGCAATTGTTCTAACCAAAATATTCCTTTTACATGCCGGTTTTGTAGCCGGAATAAAACCTTTTACAGGAAAACTTCCGGAAGAATTTTCTAAGGTTAAAATGCCTCCTCTTATATTATGGGTGCCACCGGTTTTTCTTGCCGTACTCGGAATGGTCTTTGGACTCGCTCCTTTTCTTATTGATGCACCTATAATAAGGCCTGTGGTTTCTTCACTTCTTGGAGGAGAAGCCGGGGAAGTTCATCTGGGGCTGTGGCATGGCTTCAATATGGTTTTTATCCTGAGCCTAATCACGATAGGAGTGGGAACCCTGTTGTATATTTTAGTAAAACCTTCAGTAAAACTGGTAAATGCAGCTGCGAAATTCGACAAATTAGCTCCGGAGTATTTGCTGAATAAATTTAACCAGGGATTCCTCTGGGTTTCTTCCTACTGGACTCGATTTTTTCAAAATGGTTATTTGAGAAACTATGTTTCTATGATCACCTTATTCGTGGTATTATTAGTAGGCTACGTGATCCTGGGAAGTACTCATTTTAAAATAGACTACACCGCACTTACAAAAGTAACCATCTCAGAAATAATTGTCACTCTTGTTCTTATTGCCGGAGTTTTCTATACGGTTTTTACCAGGTCCAGGCTGGCCGCGGTAGTTGCCATGGGAGTAATTGGTTGGTCTATTTGTTTGATTTTTGTTTTTTACAGCGCACCCGATCTTGCCATGACCCAATTTTCTATTGATACTCTTACAGTTATTTTGTTTGTGCTTGTATTATATAAATTGCCGAGATATTTAAAGTTATCTGACTATAAGACCAGGATCAGGGATGGTATTCTTTCTTCGATCTTCGGTGTATTGATAGCGATGGTGGCCCTGGAGGTACTATCTTACCCGGCTAATAATGAGATTGGTGATTTTTATGCCCAGAATGCCTATCTTCAGGCGCATGGGAAAAACGTGGTAAATGTTATTCTTGTAGATTTCAGGGGAGCTGATACAATGATAGAGATCTCGGTGCTTTCGATCGCCGCAATTGGGGTTTTTGGCCTTATGAAATTGAGATTAAAAATGTCTGACAGAAAAAGATACCAGGATAAGTGAGAAATCAAATTCGCACAACCATCATTTTAAAAACGGCTTCAAATTATTTGTTGCCGGTCTTGCTCATATTTTCAATATTTATCCTTCTTCGGGGGCATTATCTTCCAGGTGGAGGATTTGTTGGAGGATTGATCGCATCTATTGCTTTTATTCTCCATTCTTTCGCAAATGGGCTGGAAAAAACAAGGGAACTGATTGGCATCCACCCGGGATATATAATTCCTATGGGTCTGGCGGTATCTTTTTTAAGCGGATTTATGCCTGTATTACTTTATGATCTGCCTTTTATGACCGGTTTATGGTCCCACGATGCCGTGCCCATTTTAGGGCATATAGGCTCTGCATTATTTTTTGATATTGGAGTATATCTGGTGGTAAACGGAGTAACGCTCACAATAATTTTCACAATTTCTGAATCTGCCTGATCTATGGAAGTACTTTTGGCCTTAATGGTGGGAATTCTTTACGCTGCGGGTATTTATATGATGCTCAGGAGGAGTCTGGTGAAACTTATTATTGGGATCATCCTGATTGGTAATGGTGCAAACCTGCTTATTTTCCTTTTAGGAAGAATAACCAAAGGATCCCCTCCAATAATTCCCGAAAATGCGAAAGTTTTGACTGAAGCTTTTGCCGATCCTGTGCCGCAGGCTCTTATTCTTACGGCGATTGTCATTAGTTTTGGGCTTCAGTCTTTTGCCATCGTCCTGGTAAAAAGGGCCCATACCGTAGTTCGAACCGACGATCTGGATGAAATGAACGCAACCGACGAAGATTCATGACACAGCAAATAATTATATATCCCTTATTCCTTCAAATTGCCATCAGCATCATTTTGATGTTTTCATGGAATAATGTCCGTTTTCAAAAGATCTTTAGTGTTATAGGAAGCTTTCTGGCTTTGATCCTGTCTTTCGTGGTTTTTTATTTTATCTGGACACAGGGCACACAAACGGTACAGGCGGGAACCTGGCCCGCGCCTTTTGGAATTACCTTCGTCGCCGATACTTTTTCAGCTACCCTGGTGGTTCTTACAGCGCTTTCAGGCTTCGCGGTATCTATCTATTCGGCGGCCTCTGTATTAAACGACAGGTTGAAATTTGGCTATTTTCCCATTTATCATTTCCTGTTGCTTGGGTTAAACGGAGCCTTTTTAACCGGCGATATTTTCAACCTTTATGTATGGTTTGAGATCATCATTATCAGTTCTTTTGTGTTGATCACCATAGGAGGAGAAAAGGCCCAATTGGAAGGAGCTGTTAAGTATTTCACTTTAAATATCCTCGCATCGGTAATTTTCCTAACCGCTATTGCTGTTTTATATGGAATTACCGGAAGCCTGAATATGGCCGATCTTGCCGGAAAGGTTGCGGCGGTCGAGAACCGGGGCCTTGTTCAGATCACGGCTATTCTATTTATGATTGGTTTTGGGATAAAAGCAGGAGTTTTTCCACTTTATTTCTGGCTGCCCGCTTCTTATCATACCCCGCCTTTTGCTGTTTCGGCAATTTTTGGCGGTTTGCTGACAAAAGTTGGTGTCTATGCATTAATTCGTGTTTTTACATTAATTTTTACCGGAGATGAGTTCCTAAATGAATTACTTATCATAATTGCCATTTTGACTTTGGTAAGTGGTGGCGTGGGAGCCCTTGTTCAAAATAATATGCGAAAGGTATTCTCATACCTTATCATTTGCCATATTGGTTATATGATAGCCGGTTTGGGAATGTTTACTCAAATTGCCATTGCCGGGGCTATTTTTTACCTTATTCACGATATCGTTGTAAAAACAAATTTGTTTATGCTTAGCGGACTTGTTTACCGTCTTAAAGGAACAAATAGTATGAGGGCACTGGGAGGTTTGTATGCCCAATGGCCGAAAATAAGTCTGTTGCTTTTCATCCCCTTATTTTCCCTTGTGGGGATTCCTCCTTTATCCGGTTTCTGGCCAAAGATCAATCTAATAAAACAGGGTTTTGGAGGGGATTATTATATTACGGTGGCCGCGATTATTTTTGCGAGTTTTGTGACGCTTGTGATCATAGCGAAATTATGGGCAGAGGTTTTTTGGAAAGATTCTCAGCCTTTAAAGCTGAAAGAAAATTTCGGGTTCTTCTCTAAAATGACTACTTTAAAGAAGTTCCAGTTTGTGTTTCCGATAGCTTTATTGAGCCTTGTTTCGCTCTATATAGGTTTTGGAGCCGAGCATATCCAGGAACTTTCAGCACGCATTGCAGATGAGCTTGTAAATCATCAGGGATATATAGATACTGTTTTACACGCAACGAAATAGATGAAGAATGAAAAATAAATTCCTTTCTAATATATTTCTCACATTTGTTTGGGTTGCCCTGACGGGGGATTTTTCATTCGAAAATTATGTGTTCGGTTTCTTTCTGAGTTTCCATATTCTATGGCTTATCACCATGGGAAGGAACAGGTCAAAATATTTTATAATTGTTCCAAAACTCATTCTTTTACTTGTTTTTTTCCTGTATGAACTGGTGAAGGCAAACCTTGAGGTTGCTTATGAGGTGATCACCCCAAAACTTAATATGACGCCCGGGATCATTATGGTTCCTCTTGATGTGCAGTCAAATATGGGAATAACCCTGCTTGCGAATATGATCTCCCTTACACCGGGAACTCTGAGTATAGATGTTTCTAATGACCGGAAGGTACTTTTCGTGCACGCGATGTATATCAAAGACAGAGATCAGTTTATATACAGTATAAAAAACGGGTTCGAACGCAGAATACTAGAAATTACAAAATGACACTGGTAGATTATTTATATTATGTTATAATGCCTATTCTGGTAATATCGGCTATCCTGATTTTCTGGAGAGTGCTTAAGGGACCCAGTATCGCTGATAAAGTGATCGCACTGGATCTTTTAATTACCACCGGAATTGGAACCATTGGTGTTTACAGTATGATTTATAGACACTCTACTTTGCTTGATACGGCGCTCATACTTGCCCTTATTGCATTTTTGAGTACCGTCGCACTATCATATTACCTCGAAAAAAGAAAAAGAAAATGATCTCAGTAATAGTAGCAATTCTGGTAACTTTCGGAGCTCTTTTCGTGCTCTTTGCCGCCATCGGTCTGGTAAGAATGCCCGATACTTACCTTCGTATTTCGGTTACCACGAAGGCAGCTACCCTGGGAGTTGGACTCGTGCTTATGTCGGCCGCTGTTTTTTTTCAGGATTCTGATGTTACCTCGCAATCTTTTGTGATCATTCTATTTATTTTCCTTACCGCGCCGGTAAGTGCCCATCTTATTGGAAGAGCTTCTTATTTTATCGGAATAAAAATGTGGGATAAATCAGTGATGGATGACCTACGAGGAAAATATCAAAAAAACAGTCACATTCTTAAAAGTGAAGTAGACGATACTCCTGAAGATAATATTGATCATACCAAAATCAAAAACCGGGAGAAAAGGGATTAATCTTCTTCGTAATATTTCTGTTTCTTTTTGTGCTTTTTATTCCGGTCGTCTATGATTCTCTTTTCAATAAGGCTGAAAGTGAAGTTTAGAATGATTATGACTCCGGTTATAAAAGCCATTTCCTTATAATAACCAAAACCTGAGAGACATCCTACCCCTGCACTGCACCAGATGGTGGCGGCGGTGGTAAGGCCTTCTACATCTTTACCTTTTTTCATGATCGTTCCGGCACCAATAAAACCAATCCCGATGATCACCTGCCCCAGAACCCGGGTAATATCGGTATATTTTTCATCCTGAAATTGAAGGGAGAGAATAATAAATATACTTGCTCCCAAAGCCACGAGCGCGTGAGTTTTCAATCCGGCATGTTTGCCTCTTAATTCCCTTTCCAGACCAATTAGTAATCCCGCAACTATGGCTAAAGAGGTTTTTAATATAAAATGTGGTAACTCCATTCAGTTTTGGTTTATACTTTTGCTTTATGAGCAAGTTTCCCATAAAGTTAGATAAAAGACTTCAGAAAAGGAAAGAAGAAAATTCTTTACGCCGGCTGGATTTTTTTTCAGAAGGAGTAGATTTTTTCTCAAACGACTACCTCGGACTTTCAAAATCTGAAAAAATTTATGATTCGGCGAATACCTTGATAGCTTCTTCTGAATTGAAAAATGGGGCCACAGGTTCGCGCCTTCTTTCTGGGAATCATATTTTTTATAAAGAACTTGAAGATCTTTTAGCTGATTTCCACGAAGCCGAAGCTGCCCTGGTCTTTAATTCGGGCTATGATGCCAATATTGGTTTTTTTTCCGCGGTTCCCCAAAAATCTGATATTATTCTTTTTGATGAACTTTCACATGCCTCCATTCGTGATGGATTACAGTTGAGCCTTGCCAGAAATTACAAATTCAGGCATAATGATATGCAGCATCTCGAGGAATTGCTGAAGAAATTTTCAAAACAGAATTCAGAAATTTATATAGTTACAGAGTCGGTTTTTTCAATGGATGGCGATTCACCCGATCTCTTAAAATTAGGAAAACTGGCTGAAAGATTTAACGCGCGACTGGTGCTCGATGAAGCTCATGCCACCGGTGTTTTTGGTAAAAAAGGAGAGGGATTGTCTCAGGGAATGATCAAAAACTGCTTTGCGCGGATCTATACTTTTGGAAAGGCAATTGGCTGCCATGGCGCGGCAATTCTGGGAAGCCGGGAACTGAAGGAATATCTTGTGAATTTCAGCCGTAGCCTTATCTATACCACCGCGCTTTCTCCACATGCTGTCGCCACCGTTATTTCAGCCTATAGATTTTTGGATTCACCTCAAGGTCTTTCAGAAATTCAAAAACTTCGGGAAAATATCAGCTTTTTTACTCAAAAATTGAAAGAATTTCAGCTTGACAGCTTTTTTATTTCCGCAAATTCTGCCATTCAAAGTTGTATCCTTTCCGGAAATGACGAAGTAAAATCAGTAGCTTCTGAAATTGCCAAAAATGGCTTTCTGGTCAAGCCCATTCTTTCGCCTACGGTTCCAAAAGGAAAGGAACGGCTGCGGTTTTGCCTGCATTCCTATAATTCACACCAGGAAATTTCGGAGGTCTTGTCTCTGTTGGCTAATTTTGTTGTTAAAAATTGAAAGATGGGAAAGAAAATTTTTGTTACCGGCATCAGTACCGAAGTGGGAAAAACGGTGGTTGCCGCCATAATTACCGAAGCGCTTCATGCCGATTACTGGAAACCGGTACAGGCTGGAGATCTTGATAATTCTGATACCCATAGGCTCAAACGGCTAATTTCAAATGCTGAAACCGTTTTTCATGAAAATGCCTATAAACTCAAGACACCCATGAGTCCGCATGGGGCGGCCGAAATAGACGGAATAACAATCGACCTTGAAAAGATCAATCCGCCAGAAACAGATAAGGATCTGGTGATCGAAGGTGCCGGCGGACTTTTGGTTCCTTTGAATGACAAAGACACAATTATCGATTTAATAAAACCAGAATATTCTGTGATTCTGGTTTCGAGGCATTACCTGGGAAGCATTAATCACACGCTGCTGAGCGTGGAAGCGCTTAAGAACCGCGGCATTAAAAATATCGGTATTATCTTCAGCGGCAATGAGCACAAAACCACCGAAGGCATCATCAAAAAGATGGCGAAAGTTGAAATTCTGGGAAGGCTCGATGAGGAACCCTATTTCGATGAAATGGTAGTTAAAGAATACGCCGATAAATTCAGAAAAAAACTATGCGATTTATAAAAGTTTCAGATAAACTCAGGGAAAGGGATAAAAAACATTTGTGGCATCCGCTCACACAACACAAGGTTTCACCGGAGATGCTTCCCATAGCCAAAGCCGAAGGCGCCCTTCTCATAGACGATAACGGGAAAGAATATATAGACGGCATCTCTTCCTGGTACACGGCAGTTTATGGGCATTGTAACCAAAAAATCACTTCCCGCGTTGCCGAGCAGATGCAACAACTGGATCAGGTGGTTTTTAGCGGTTTCACGCATGAACCGGCAGTAAAACTTTCTGAAGCCCTGGTGAAAATTTTACCTGAAGGACAGGAAAAAATGTTCTTTAATGATAATGGTTCCACGGCTACCGAGATCGGGATTAAAATGGCGTTGCAATATCACCATAACCTGGGTAACGACCGCAATGTGATGCTGGCTTTTGAAGAAGGCTTCCATGGCGATACTTTTGGTGCGATGTCGGTTTCCGGGCTGTCGGTATATAATGGTGCTTTTAAAGATCATTTTATTAGAGTGGAGCGAATTCCCGTGCCTAAAGGCGACAATAACAAGGAGGTGATTTCGATCCTGAAAGAGCATATCAAAAATCATAAAATCGCCGGCTTTATTTACGAACCTTTGATCCAGGGTGCGGCGGCCATGAAATTTCACGATGCCGATGGACTAAATGAGATCTTGAAGATCTGCCGTGAAAATGAGATCATCCTGGTTGCCGATGAAGTGATGACCGGTTTCGGCAAAACCGGAAAATATTTTGCTTCCGATTATCTTTCGGAAAAACCCGATATCGTTTGTATGTCGAAAGCCCTGACCGCGGGATTATTGCCAATGGGCCTTACTTCCTGCAGTAAAAAAATCTACGATGCTTTTTATTCTGAAGATATCTCAAAAGGACTTTTCCATGGCCATACCTATACCGCGAATCCACTGGCCTGTACCGCTGCTCTGGCGGCTCTGGAACTATTACAATCTGATGAAATCCAACAGAATATCAACCAGATCACCATTTTCAATAAGGAATTTGCCGCGAAGCTGCTTCAGCATTCCAAAGTGAAAAATATACGTACCCTGGGCGTCATCCTTGCTTTTGAAATAGATGTAAAAACCGACAGATATGGCGGACTCCGCGACCGGCTTTACGGGTTTTTTATGGAGCGGGGAGTTTATCTGCGCCCGCTGGGAAATACCATTTATATCGTTCCTCCTTATATAATTTCGGAAGAGCAGCTTCAGAAGATGTATTCGGTAATAGAAGGCTGTTTATCAGAATTTTAAAATTTAGCAATAGGATTAATATTTTAGATTTTCGGATTCATTTTTTATCTAAATTAGGATATTTAATCTCATAATTATGATGCATCCTCATACAGAATTGAAATGGATAAGCGAAGAAATTGGGTTTGGAGTAGTGGCGACGAAACCTATCCTCAAAGGTACAATTACCTGGGTACAGGATGAACTGGACGGAGTTTTTTCACCCGATTTCGCTGAAAATATCAAACCTCTTACACGGGAATTACTGGAGAAATACAGTTTCCGAAATAATAAAGGAGAACATATTCTTTGCTGGGACATCGCGAAATTCGTTAACCATAGTTTCCGATCAAATTGCCTTTCCACAGCCTATAATTTTGAAATTGCCATTCGCGATATCGAAGTTGGCGAAGAACTGACCGATGATTACGGTTACCTGAATCTTTCGGAATCATTTGTGCCCAAAGACGAGGGCACCGACCGCAAAGTGGTACATCCCAATGATATTTTGAAATGCTATCAGGAATGGGACAGGATTTTAAATGCTGTTTTTCCACTTATAGGCAAACGAAACCAGCCTCTTTATTCCTTGCTTGATGAGGACCTGAAAACAGAGATCACTGAAATAATTGAAGGTAAGAAGAAAATGGAATCTACCCGAAGCCTTTACTTTAAACCTGAAACAAGTCAAATTTAGAGGCCTAAAATTTAGCCGTTCCCTCTGTGGGTTCTATTTTTGTGGAAAATTTTTGCTTTGAAAAATCCTGTTTCCATTACTTCCATTAGTAGTATTTCCCCTTTAGGCAGTACGGAAGAAGAGATCTGGAATAACTATAAAAATGAAAAGACCTTTTTTCGGCTTTATGATTTTGATGAGAATAAGGCCCTGGCCGCTTTTCTTCCCGAAAATGTAAAAAAGGAAGTCGAAAATCTCAGGTCGGAGACTTCAAGGTATCGGTATCTCGATGATTCGGTGTTATATGCTATCCTCGCCGCCAGAAATCTTAAATCTCCCTCACGGGAAAATTCAGGAATAAATATTGGCAGCAGTCGTGGCGCCACCGGCCTTTTCGAAAAATATCATTCTGAATATATAAAATCAGGGAAAGCTTCCACCTATACTTCGCCTTCCACTACTCTTGGGAATATTTCCTCCTGGGTAGCCCAGGATCTGCAATTTGAGGGTCCTAATTTTTCCCACAGCGTGACCTGTTCCACAGGAATGCATGCTATTCTCAACGCTATTGCCTGGCTGGAAAGCGGGATGGCCCATTCCTTTATTGCGGGGGGAAGTGAGGCGCCGCTTACCGGTTTTACCATTGCGCAAATGCAGGCGATGAAGATCTATGCGCGGGATGAAAATAGTGAATTTCCCTGTCGATCCCTGGATATGGAAAAAAAGAACAATTCAATGATCCTGGGCGAAGCGGCGGGATTGGCTGGGCTTTCTTTAAATTCGGAAAGTGCAATCGCAAAGATCAAAGGCTTCGGTTACGCGAATGAGGATCTCACTCATGGAGCATCGCTTTCAAGAGAGGGTTACTGTCTTCAGAAGTCCATTAAAATGGCCCTGAAAAATGCTGATTTATCCGAAGTTGATGCGGTGGTGATGCATGCGCCTGGAACTATTGGCGGAGATAATGCCGAGGTGAATGCGGTAAAGGCAGTTTTTGGAAAAAAGCTTCCAGGGATCACCAGCAATAAATGGAAAACCGGCCACAGTTTTGCCACCTCAGGAATTTTAAGTCTGCAAATGGCAATTTTAATGCTGAAATACCAGGAATTTATTACCGTTCCTTTTTCAGAATTTCAGCACGAACCCGAAAAACTTGAGAATATCATGGTAAATTCAGTAGGTTTCGGGGGGAATGCGGTTTCCGTTATTGTGGAAATCTGATTGTTAGTTTTTCCGTTTATAAATCTTATGACCGGCGATTCTTATTAAACCCCAGTTTTCTTTATTTTTGAATACAAATCAAATTTCATGGCACTAAAACACGATTGGACGAAAGAGGAAATCCTTGAGATATACAATAAACCTTTGATGGAATTGCTTTATGAAGCGGCTACCATTCACCGGGAACATCACGACCCGAATACGGTACAGGTTTCCACATTACTTTCCATTAAAACAGGCGGTTGTCCTGAAGATTGCGGCTATTGTCCGCAGGCAGCCCGTTATCATACCAACCTCGAGGGGAATGATTTAATGAGTGTGAACCAGGTGAAGGCCCAGGCGCTGCGTGCCAGGGAAGCGGGCAGTTCCCGTGTGTGCATGGGTGCGGCCTGGAGAAATGTGAAGGACGGCGAGGAATTTGACAACGTGCTGGAAATGGTTCGAACTATCAACAAACTCGATATGGAAGTTTGCTGTACTCTTGGGATGATCACCGAGAACCAGGCACAGCGTCTGGCAGAAGCAGGTTTATATGCTTATAATCATAATCTTGATACTTCAGAAGAATATTACAAAGAGGTAATTTCCACTCGTGGCTATGAAGATCGTTTGAAAACCATCGATAATGTTAGAAAAACCAATGTTACCGTTTGCAGCGGTGGAATTATAGGAATGGGGGAGAGCGAAGAAGATCGGGCTGGTATGCTGGTGGCTCTGGCCACATTAAATCCGCAGCCAGAATCTGTACCAATCAATGCTTTAGTTGCCGTGGAAGGCACGCCTATGGCAGAACAGGAACCTATACCTATCTGGGATATGATAAGAATGGTGGCAACTACAAGAATTGTGATGCCGGAAACCCAGGTGAGACTTTCGGCTGGAAGAACGCAAATGAGCCGCGAAGGACAGGCGATGTGCTTCTTTGCAGGAGCTAATTCGATATTTGCCGGTGATAAATTGCTTACAACTCCCAACCCCGATGTGAATGAAGATATGGAAATGTTCAGGTTGCTGGGATTAAACCCTCAGAAGGCTTTTGAAAAGAAAGCTCAGCCCGAATCAATAGAAGCAGCAAATTCAAAATATCAACCTAAGGGAGAAAAGCCCAAATGGTCACGTCCCGGGCACCAAATCGAGCGCAATCTCAAAGCCCAGGAGAAGGCCCGGCCGAAGGCATAACAAATTTTAATCTTGAAACTCGATCTTCAAAATATTCCCCGTAGGCGAAACCTTAGCAAAGAAGAGTTTCAGGAGGACTATTTTAAACCGGGAAAACCGGTAGTTATCGAGGATCTTTCGAAGGATTGGCCGGCACTGCAGAAATGGAATTTTAATTACTTCAGGGAAAAAGCCGGCGAAGTGATTGTGCCACTATATAATGGGGAACCGGCAAAGGGAAGGCAGAATTCCCATGGCCCGGCAATGAAAATTCCTTTTAAGGAATATATAGAAATCCTTGAAAAGGGACCTACCGATTTGCGTATGTTCTTCTTTAATCTTCTGCAAAATTGTCCGGAGCTGCTAAATGATTTTCAATATCCCGATCTGGGAGTAAAATTTTTCAAAAAATTACCTGTGATGTTCATCGGCGGCGAAGGTTCGAAAGTGGTGATGCATTATGATATGGACCTTGCGAATAATTTTCATTTCAATTTTGTGGGAAAAAAGCGCCTGATTTTATATCCTCCAGACCAGACCGGATTACTCTATAAGGTGCCATATTCCATTGTGAGCATGGAAATTATAAATATGGATGATCCCGATCTTGAATCATTTCCGGCACTGGCAAAAGCCAAAGGTTATGAAGCTGTTCTGGAACACGGGGACGCCCTGTTCATTCCCAGTAAATGGTGGCATTTTATAAAATACGAAACGGCCAGTCTTTCTCTTACCCTGCGTTCATTGCCCCGATCACCGGGCAAAATAGCCGAGGTTTTGAACAACTTGCTATTTGTACGTAATTATGATAACTTAATGAGAAAGCTTCAGGGACAGAAGTGGATTGATTATAAAAATAGAAGGGCGAAAGAACGTACAGATAAAAATGCTGATATAGATTGATGGGAAAGGAAATGATGAAATTGCAGCCAATACCGAGAGTGGAAAAGATTTCCAAAGATGATTTTGTTCGCAATTTTGTGCAGCCACAAAAGCCGGTGGTAATAGAAAAATTAATCGAAAACTGGCCTGCTTTTAAAAAGTGGGACCTTGATTATATTTCTAAAATTGCTGGTGAGAAGACGGTTCCTTTGTATGATGATCGTCCCATCTCTTCAGAATTTAAATTCAATGAGCCGCATGCCGAAATGAAAATGGCCGATTATATAAACCTTTTAAAATCAGGTCCTACCAATTATCGCATTTTCCTTTACCATTTAATGAAAGAAGTGCCGGAGCTTCAGAAAGATTTTAAATTTCCTGATATCGGGTTACGGTTTATAAAGCAATTGCCCATGTTGTTTTTTGGCGGTGAAAATTCCCAGGTTTTTATGCATTATGATATTGATTATGCCAATATTTTGCATTGTCATTTTCATGGGAAAAAGCAATGTATCCTTTTTCCCCCTGCTGAAAGCAAACACTTGTATAAAGTGCCACATGCACTGATCAGCCGGGAAGACATCAATTTTAATGATCCTGATTTCGATAAATTCCCGGCGCTTAAAAATGCCAGCGGATATATTACCGAACTCAGTCATGGTGAAGCTTTGTATATGCCCGAAGGTTACTGGCATCACATGACCTACCTTAGTCCGGGATTCTCAATGAGTCTTCGCGCCACTCCCAGAACCCTGACAAATTTTTCAAAGGCAGTTTACAATTTGGTGATTATGAGGAATTTTGATAATTATATGCGAAAACTGAAAGGGCAGAAGTGGATCGATTATAAAAATGAGCAAGCCATAAAGCGCACCCACAAAAAGAGTAATATTATTCAATAAGATCATTTACACAATCAAAAACTAACTGTGATTCATAGCCTTTTCGCAGTAGATGGTCACAGATTTTTTTCTTTTTAAGAAACGGATTCTTTTCCTTTACCTGCAGCGCTTTTTTTTCGGCCAGCTCATAAAGCGTGGAACTATAGTCTTTTTCATTTATTTCAGTAAGACCTATTTTTATAAGAGGCTCCGAGATTTCCCGTCTTTTTAATTCCTGCCTGATTCTTATTTTTCCCCATTTTTTTATCCTGAATTTCCCTCTTACAAAACTGCGGGCGAAGCGTTCTTCATTCAAAAATCCTTCCTGCATTAGCTTAATGACAATCTTTTCTTTTGCCTCGGGAATCATTCGCATCTGGTTGAGCTTGTCCTCAACTTCTTTTTGAGAACGATCCCTGTAGGAGCAGAAATGCATCAGCTTTTGAAGGGCTTCGGCAACTGTATATGATTTTTGAGAGGAGTTGTTTTTCATCAAAACAAATGTAAGGAAGAAGTATGAAATTGGAATTTTAGAAGTTCAGGCCAGAAACTATGTGCTCAAATTTATTATTTTTTGTAAAATCTGAAGCATAAAAAAACGCCTTCCGGAATTTCCAAAAGGCGTTTGGTTTTATTGAATCACTTTCCCGTCTTTGTCGTGAAAGTGGTACTCTAAATACGTGTAAGCATCTCGAGGTAAAATTTTCACCCAACGTTTATGGTCTACAAACCATTTTGATCGGGGAGATGGAAAGCCTTTTGTTAAAAAGGCTGCAATAAATGGATGCGCGCTAAGCGTGATCTTTTTATAATCTTTTTTGACCAGCTTTTCAAGGTCGGCTTTGATCTTATTTACCACGCTGATAGGTGCTTCAATTTCACCATTCCCATTAGGGTTTTCTTCGCGGGTTTTAATATTCATCTCTGGCCTTACGCGCTGTCTCGTAATTTGTATCAATCCAAATTTACTCGGTGGCAAAATTTTATGTTTTGCCCGGTCGTCACTCATTTCATTGCGAAGATGATCATAAAGCTTTTTTCGATTATCGGCTTTATTCATATCAATGAAGTCTACCACAATGATGCCTCCCATATCGCGTAGTCGCAATTGGCGGGCAATCTCGGTAGCGCTAATCATATTAACTTCGAGTGCGGTATCTTCCTGGTTTTTAGATTTGTTAGAACGGTTACCGCTATTCACGTCTATAACGTGCATGGCTTCAGTGTGTTCTATTACCAGGTAGGCGCCTTTGCTCATTGAAACGGTGCGCCCAAAGGAAGTTTTAATTTGTCTTTCGATACCAAATTTTTCAAAAATGGGTTGGTTGGATTGGTGCAATTTTACGATTGATTCTTTTTCCGGAGCAATATCGCTCAGGTAATCTTTTATTTGTGTATAAAGCGTTTCATCGTCTACGCAAATAGAGGTGAAAGTATCGTTGAAGATATCTCTTAACAGGGATGAAGCTCTATTGAGTTCTCCCAATACTTTGGAGGGATGATTCGGTTTATACAGTTTTTTACACATCGCAGTCCATCGGCCTACTAAATTTTGTAGATCTCTGTCGATTTCTGCGACTTTTTTTCCTTCTGCTACGGTTCTTACAATTACACCAAAACCCTTGGGTTTGATGCTTTTCACCAGTCTCTTAAGGCGTTCTTTTTCTTCTTTACTTTCGATTTTTTGAGAAACCGAAATGCGGTTTGAAAAAGGTACCAGCACGATATATCGCCCTGGCAGGGAAAGCTCTGAGCTTATCCTCGGCCCTTTTGTGGAGATAGGTTCTTTAACGATCTGAACCAGTATAGATTGATTTGCTTTTAAGACATCGGCAATTGAGCCGTTTTTGTCTATATCCTTTTCAAAGGAGAAATTCTTTAAAGAATAATCCTTTAGTTTACCTGTGCTTACACGTTTTATGAACTTTAATAAAGAAGAAACCTGGGGTCCCAGGTCATGATAGTGTAAAAAACCATCTTTTTCATAGCCTACATTTACAAATGCGGCATTTAAACCGGGAACAGCTTTCCTGATCTTGGCGATATAAATATCACCAACATTGAATTTATTGCTGTCTTCTTCTTTGTTTAGTTCAACAAGTTTTCCATCTTTTAATAAGGCAAAATCTACAGCAGAAGGTTCGGACCTGATAATTAATTCTTTGTCCACACTTCCAGATTTTATATCCATATCTGCCATTTTCAGGCAAACACAGATGGATTAAACATTATTTTTTTTCACAGGTTTTTGAATCCTGAAGAAACCTCCACGAAAAAATCAAAAATCGGGGGTTTCGTTTTCAAAGAACGAATTGAATTTGAAATAAAAAAAGTAGTTGTCACACTACTTTTTCTTGTGGCGATTGGCTCTTCTACGCTTCTTACGCTTGTGCGTAGCCACCTTATGTCTTTTTCTTTTTTTACCGCTAGGCATACTGAAAAATATTTTAAATTACTATTTACCTCTTGATGATATCCCCTATAGGGTGGGAGACATCAATTTACTTTACCTCTACATTAGATTTCACGCCTTCAACAAAGATCTTTGCAGGTTTAAATGCTGGGATGTTGTGAGCAGGAATTTTAATGGTAGTGTTTTTTGAGATGTTTCTTCCGGTTTTCTCAGCTCTTGTTTTTACTACAAAGCTTCCAAAACCACGCAGGTATACGTTGTCACCACTTTCAAGAGAGTTTTTTACTTCTTCCATAAAAGATTCGATGGTAGCCTGAACGTCACCTTTTTCCATTCCGAGTTTTTCTGAAATGTTTGCTACGATATCTGCTTTCGTCATTTTCGTGCTATTTAAATTTTTATAAATTGGGGTTTCTAATTTTCAAGGGTGCAAATATATGAATTAAATCTGCAATATTTCAAACCTAATCCACTAATAATAACGTAATAAACTGCTATTATTGCAGACCTGCTTTAATAATTATGCAATTTTCCAAGCTTCTCACAGTATGGTATTTAGGAAATAAAAGGGATTTGCCCTGGCGAAAAACTCGCGATCCCTATAAAATCTGGCTGAGCGAAATTATGCTTCAGCAAACCAGAATTGAGCAGGGGTTGCCTTATTATTTAAAGTTTATCAAAGCTTTCCCGACCGTTTTTGACCTGGCTGCTGCAAATTCTGAACAGGTCTTAAAACTTTGGCAGGGATTGGGATACTATTCCCGGGCCAGAAACCTTCATTCTACCGCTAAATATGTGGCCGAAGAATTAAAAGGAATATTTCCCGATAATTATTCCGATTTAAAGAAATTAAAAGGTATTGGCGATTATACCGCCAGCGCCATTGCTTCTATTTGCTATGACGAGCCTGTCGCGGTGGTTGACGGAAATGTTTATCGTGTGCTTTCGCGGATTTTTAATATCCATACACCTATAAATACTACTGCTGGAAATAAAGAATTTAAGAAGCTTGCTGAAGAACTTCTTGATAAAAATGATCCTGCAACTTTTAACCAGGCATTGATGGAGTTTGGCGCACTGCATTGTAAACCTCAGAATCCTGCCTGCCCTGTATGTCCCTTTAAAGATTATTGCCTGGCGCTTCAGAAGCAACTTATAACCGAATTACCTGTAAAAATTAAAAAATCAAAAGTCAAAAAGAGATATTTTAATTACCTGGTCTTTAATTTTCAAAATGATCAAACCCATCTTGAACAACGAAGGGGCAAGGGAATTTGGAGAGGATTATATCAATTTCCGCTGATTGAATCTGAAAAACTTTTAAAGGAAAAAGAACTTATTTCTTCAGAAGATTTTCAGGAAAAAGTCAGTTCTGAAAGCTTCAGCCTTAAAAAGTTCCATAGTTCTCCCGTGGTGCATAAACTTTCCCATCAGCATTTATTTACTCAATTCTGGGTTGTAAAATTTGAAGAAAAGTCGGCTGATGGAATATCTTTCAAAGAAATAAAGCAATATCCGGTTCCGGTATTGATCGAAAATTTTCTAAATGATTTCCTTCCCGACGATTACAAATAGATTCTTGTTTATATCTTTGCCTGTTTTTGGCCCTTCGGCTAAAATTTTTTAGTATTTTAGAATAAATTTAATTGGAAATAACCGAAATTATCGGTTCAAAAGTAATTAGAAATGACAGGCACATTAAACAAAGTAATGTTGATAGGGCACACCGGAGATGACGTGAAAATGCATTATTTTGAAGGCGGAGGCTCCATTGGGCGTTTCCCACTGGCTACTAATGAGGCATATACCAATCGCACTACCGGTGAAAGGGTCACCAATACTGAATGGCATAATGTGGTGGTGCGTAATAAAGCTGCTGAGATCTGTGAGAAATATCTCAAAAAAGGAGACAGGGTTTATATAGAAGGACGCATAAAAACACGTAAATGGCAGGATGATCAGGGTAACGACCGGTACCAAACTGAAATTCACTGTACCGAATTCACCTTTTTAACCCCGAAAGATGATTCTCAGTCTGGTGGCGGTTATCAAAATCAGGGTGGCCAGAATAAGCCTGCACAACAGAGTAAACCTAATTATTCAAATTCAAATAAGAATGAATCGTTTTCTCAGGAAGAAGAAGAGGATGATTTACCATTCTAAGTTTAATTAAAATTTTTGCATTTGGACTCGGAACCTCCCAGTTTGCTTTTCTTTTGGGCTACAATGGGATTTACCCAGATAATAAGTCTGCTTTTTTTGTTCGTGCTTCTGCTATGTTCTGCCCTGATATCAGGCGCAGAAGTGGCTTTCTTTTCGCTTACTCCCGCTAATTTTATTACTGAAGATGGTAAGCGCACCAAGACTCAGACCATTGTTATAAGCCTTCTGGAGAAGCCGAAGAAATTACTGGCAACCATCCTGGTGGCCAATAATTTTATCAATATCGCGATTGTCCTCTTGTTCGACAGCGTCGCCGATGATATTCTGGGCGACGTGAATACCGAATTTTTTGGTCTCGACCTCCGGTTTCTTTTTGAAGTTGTGCTGGTGACTTTTCTTATTTTGCTTTTTGGGGAAATCCTTCCTAAAGTTTATGCCAGCAGGAATAAGGTGCAATTTTCCAATTTTATGGCTTATCCCATAAATTTCCTGGACAGCCTTTTCTCGCCTCTTAGCACACCTATGAGAGCAGTAACTCTTTATCTTCATGAAAAACTGGGGAAGCAGCGTTCTTTTATAAGTATAGATCATCTTTCGCAGGCGCTGGAACTTACCAGCGAAGAAGATACTACCCGAGAGGAACAGAAAATTTTGCAGGGGATCGTGAGCTTTGGGAATACCGATACCAAGCAGGTCATGAGGCCGAGAATGGATATTTTTGCCCTAAATGAGGAAATGTCATTTAGTGAGATCCTTCCGCTTATCATAGAAAACGGATATTCCCGTATTCCTGTTTTCAGGGATAATATGGATAATGTGATTGGGATACTTTACATTAAAGATCTTTTGCCCTATCTCGAACGGAAGAACTTTGATTGGAAAAGCCTGGTTAGGGAACCCTATTTTGTTCCTGAAAATAAAAAACTTGACGACCTTCTTAATGAATTCAAAGACAAAAAAAACCATCTCGCCATAGTTGTGGATGAATATGGAGGCACCAGCGGACTCATTTCCCTGGAGGATATTATTGAAGAGATCGTTGGCGACATCAGCGATGAATTTGATGATGAGGATCTCATCTATTCAAAACTCGATGAAAACAACTTTGTTTTTGAAGGTAAAACTCCGCTGAAAGATTTTTACAAGATCACAAAAATTGAAGATTCTACTGTTTTTGAAGAGCAAAAAGGCGAAGCCGATACCCTGGCTGGTTTTCTTCTGGAAATTTCAGGAGGGTTCCCTAAAAAGAACGATGTGATCACTTTTCTAAATTACTCTTTTACCGTTGAGGTCATCGACCAGAAACGTATCAAGCAAATCAAAGTCAGTATTGCTCCTGTTGAATGAAAAAGATATTGAGCCTTGCAATATTAGCCTTGATGCTTTTCTCCTGTGGGGATGAAAATAAGCCTAAACCCAAAGGCTTTCTGGCTCTTCATTATCCCGAGGCTAAATACAGAAGGGTGGATATAGGCTGCCCCTACACCTTTGAAATGAACCGGCTGGCAGAGATCGGGCCTTCGAGAAACCATATTCCTTGCTGGATAGATCTCAATTATAAATTGCTGAACGCTTCAATTTTTCTCACATATATGCCGGTGAACAACAATCTGGACTCATTGCTTGCCGATGCTCAAAAATTGCCTTTACGACATACTATCAAAGCCGATGCGATTGAGGGAGATATTTATACCAATGATCTGCACAATACCTATGGCATGTTTTACGAGGTTTCTGGTGACGCGGCTTCCCAGGCACAATTTTATTTAACAGATAGTACCGACCATTTCATAACCGGTTCGGTATATTTTAATGCAGTTCCCAATTTCGATTCCATAGTTCCTGCGGCTGCATATCTGAAGAAAGATATGCGCCATTTGATGGAAAGCCTTCGCTGGAAAGAAAAAAAATAATTACACTTCCTTTTTTATCTGAAGCTTATACCGAAATTTGCGGCTTAAGTTTTAAGAAATGCCGAATAAAAACCTGAAATGGATATTTTTAATTATTCTTTCCCTTGTTTGGGGAAGTTCATTTATTCTTATCAAAAAATCACTGGTTGGGCTCAATGCAATGCAGGTAGGTTCCTTTCGGATAATTTTTGCGGCTGTTTTTCTTCTTGTTGGATTTCGGCGTATCGCAAAGCTTAATTTAAGGCAATGGAAATGGATTGTTATTTCAGGTTTTCTTGGTTCCTTTTTCCCGATTTATCTTTTTGCCTTTGCAGAAACTGAAATAGACAGTGCCATTGCTTCTATTCTCAATGCTACCACACCTTTGTTGACGCTGATCTTTGGTGTTTTATTTTTCCGATCGGTCTTAAATCAGAATAAAACGATTGGGGTTGTTATTGGTCTTCTGGGCACCATTGGTCTAATATTAAGTGGCGCTTCCATCAATCCCGACCAGAATTATATGTACAGTCTTCTGGTTATTCTCGCTGCGGGCTGTTATGCCATGAACGTAAATATTTTGAAAACCAAAATGGCAGATATTTCTCCCCTGGGAATTGCAGCCGGGAATTTTAGTTCCCTGTTGATTCCGGCGTTGGTTATTCTTTATTTTACCGGTTTTTTTGAAAATGAATTTCCCGAAAAAGTAAGTTTATCAATAGTATTCGTTGGAATTCTTGGAATTATTGGTACCGGTGTCGCTATGATTATTTTCAATAAACTGGTCCAGATCTCCGATCCTGTTTTTACCTCTTCGGTGACCTATATAATTCCCATCGTTGCCCTGGGCTGGGGAATTCTTGACGGCGAAGTTTTTGGTATCTGGCAATTGTTTTCTGCTTTGTTTATCCTGGCAGGTGTTTTCATCGTGAACCGTTCAAGAGATCTTATTTCCCGGTTCCGTAAGGTGTCGGCATAAAAAAACCTCGCAGGTATTAGAACGCCACGAGGTTTTAATAAAAAATAATAGTTCTGAAAATTATTCCAGTTTAAAATCTTCTTCAGATACGCCTTCGTTCACAAGGATTTCATTTACATTAAACGTAAATGTTTGAGGTCCCGCCGAAGAAGTGATCTGGAATGGAAATTTCACTCCTTCTACTTCACGGTAATCGCTATAGCCGGTAGGAACGGTCATTGTACGTCCGCCCTGTTCCATGGTTTTCACGGTTTGTACTTTCAACCCGCTGTCTACATCGTAATAAGCTTTGGTGTTTTTATCAAGCTGAACAACATAGGCATCCTCTCCATTTACTTGTTCGATGCCTTTAACCGAAGCGTCTCCCGGAGTCAATTCAGGAAAAGGGGAGGCATCAGCTTTTGCGGCTTCTACCTGTTCTTCGTTAAAATCCATTTTCTGACCCATAGCTCGAATAAAACCGGCGTCGCCATTGAATACCTGCTCATTCATCACGTTTCCGTTCATACTAATGGTTTGATGTAATTTGCCTTCAGCTGTTCTTTTCAATTCCATATTCAAGGTCATCCCCTGTATTTCGGCATCGGCTGTCATCACCACACTTTTTACATCATTTATGGCATCACGACCACCGATGGCTTTAATGTAATCGTTAAAAACTTTTTCGACTGTAATGGAAGGATCCATTTTACTGGCAAAATCGGGTTTTTCCTTAAGATTTGCTTTTTTGTCAAAATATTTAACAGGAATATTTTTTCCGTTATAGGTAAGGTTTTCTAAATCTTCAGCAACTTCACTCGCCTTTCCGGCAACAACAATTCTCGCATTATCTATTTTAAAATACTTGTTTGCCACGCGCTGAACATCTTCTGCGGTTACTTCGTTTATTTTTTTAAGATAATTTTCATAGAAATCGGCCGGGAGATTTTCCGTCTTTATATCCAAGGCATAACCGGCAATGGTTGAAGGCTGTTCCAGGGAAAGAACAAAATTGCCTATGTATTTATTTTTGGCATTCTGTAGTTCTTCCTTGCTCACTTTTTCATTCCTTATACGGTGAATCTCATCAAGAAAAGCGACCACAGCACTATCGGTCACCTCGTTCCTTACTTCAGCAGTAGCAATGAAGGAACCTATATAGCGATCAGGATTTAAATATGAATTGGCAGCGTAAGCGTAGCCTTTATCCTCTCTTATGTTATTAAAAAGTCTTCCGTCATTGGAGCCGAGAATATAGTTGGCGATAATTGCTGGGAAATAATCTGGATCGTTCTTTTTCAGCTGAGCGCTATTTGTCACAGCGATAACGCTTTGTACAGCGTTCGGCATATTAATGAAATCAATCTGAGTTTTATCAACATTGGTTACATCAGTTAGATTTTCTTTGGGTAAACTTTTATTCTTCCAGGAAGAAAAGTTCTCTTTTACCAGTTTTTTGGCTTCAGAAAGATTTATATCCCCAACAATAGCGAGATACGCGTTGTTAGGTACAAAATAAGTGTTATAGTAATTTTTAACATCCTCCAGGCTTACATTCTTTAATGTTTCAACACTCGTAAATTCACCATAAGGATGCTCTTTGCCATAAGTTAAAGCTCTTCGAACCCGACCAGCATTAAAATTTACGTCATTTTCATTGCTTTTTAGACTTTCAATTTGCCTGTCTTTTAGTTTGTCAAACTCTTCCTGACTGAATTTTGGTTGTAAAGCACCTTCTGCCATCAAATTCAAAACCTTTGGGAAAAATTTCGAAAGCGTATTTGCACGCGCACCACTTGCGCTAAAATTCACGTTTGCACCTAAAAAGTCCAATTCTTCGTTAAATTCATCTTTTGAGGTTTTGGTTGTTCCGGTTCCCAAAAGACCTCCGGCTAAACCTGAGACCCCGGCTTTTTCACCTTCGGAATGTGGAGCATTATCTAAGAGAAGTGTCATATTTACCCGGGGCAATTTATGGTTCTCCACTACCATTACTGTAAGGCCGTTGTCGAGTGTAAATACCTCCGGTTTTTGTAAGTTGATTTTAGGAGCAGGTCCTGGTTCGGGTTGCGTGGTCCGATCTATCTGAGCGTTTACTGCAAGACCAAGAAAAAGGAATATATTGAGTGTGATTATTAGTTTCTTCATTGTTTTTATGTTTTTATTCAACATCCTCAGATTTTGGCAAATAATAAATCTCAGCCCGCTGATTCTTGTTTAAATATTCGTTTGCAACTCTTTTGATATCTTCGGGAGTAATAGATCTATAGATCTCGATTTCTTTGTTAATCAGGTTAGTGTTGTCGTAAAGCACATTATCTGTAGCAAGGCTTTCGGCAATACCCGCTATGCTGCTATTTGAATTCACAAAATTATTTTCAAAAGTGTTTTGAAGTTTTTGGTATTCCCGATCAGAAATCTTTTCGGTTTGTAGCTTACGGATTTCCTGATCTATTTCTGATTTTATGGTATCAAGTGGAGTATTGTTTTGTGGAATGGCATAAATGGCATAACCCCCATAATCCTCAAGGGGGAGATTAAAGGCAGAAACCTGTAAGGCTTGTTTCTTATCATCTACAATTTTCTTATAAAGGCGGGATGATTTTCCTTCAGAAAGGATGGTTGAGATCATATCCAGAACATAAGCGTCGCGATCTTTCATTTCAGGAGTTCTCCACGCCAGCACTAGCATTGGCAACTGTATATTGGGATCGTAAAAGGTATCGGTAACTGTTTCGGTTATAGGTTTTTCTTCAATCTTCGCGCGATCAACTTTATTGCCCTCTGGTATAGGTCCAAAATAATCTTTTATTAACTTCTTTGTTTTTTCGATATCTATATCGCCTGCTACAACAAGAGTAGCATTATTTGGAGCATAATATTCATCAAAATATTCATTGAATTCTTCCAAAGTAGCGGCATCGAGGTCTTCCATATAGCCTATATTTGGATCTTTATATGGATGTTTGTTGAAGAGGTTTTTTTGGATCACCTGCAATACATTCCCATAAGGTCTGTTATCATACGACCTGCGTCTTTCTTCTTTTACCACCTCATTTTGTGTCTCCACTCCTTGCTCACCAATTACTGGATGCATCATTCGTTCAGATTCCAGCCAAAGGCCCAGCTCAAGCTTGTTTGAAGGAAAGGTTTCGAAATAATAAGTACGATCAAGAGATGTGTTGGCATTAAAAGACCCTCCATTAGCACTGATGATTTTCATAAAATCACCTTTTTTGATATTCTCCGTTCCTTCAAAAAGAAGATGTTCGAAAAAATGAGCGAAGCCTGTTTTATCATTTTTAAGGTCCTTTCCGCCTACGTGATACATAACCGAAGTATTAACTACAGGAGCAGTATTATCCTGGTGGAGGATGACGTGCAGCCCATTGTCTAGATTATACTCAGTAAAATCAACTTCCTGAGCAAAGCCCATTATTCCGACGAATAAAAGGCAGAACAATAGTTTTAATTTGTTCATCATTTTAAGTTTTTTCAGAGTTTAAAGTAAGAATTTAAAGTAAATGTATAAATAGGTATGTTTTGGGTAGAATTAGTTACAAAAATAAATCGCAAATATGTCCAAATGGTGTAAATGTGTTAAAATTAACATGCTGTTAAGGGAAAAAGCGTCTCATTTTTTAGAAATTTACTAGAAACAGCTATAAGTATGATTAATTTAAAAATTCCGATTTTATATGGTATAGGAGTGGCAATCGCTTTGATCGCCTATTTTCTAATTCTTTCGATATTTGGCCTACATGTAAATCCCCTGTACAGTATTTTTAACGGGGTGATCATGGCTGTAGGTTTATTTTTATCTCTGAAGGCTTATCGCAAGAGTAAGGGAAACAAATTTAAATATCAAAAAGGCTTTTCAGCCGTGTTTTTGACCGGGGTCAACGCCACCATTATTTTTCTTATTTTCTTTGCCTTTTATGCTACCGAGCTAAATCCAGGTTTTTTAGACCAGCTTATCTCGATGTGGGCTACTTTTTATAGTACCGATATTGCGAGTGTTCTGTTTACCGTCGCATTAATGGGTTTTTCAACAAGTATAGTCCTTGCTCTCACCTATATGCAATTATATAAAAACAGCTGGAATACGAAAGAGTCTAAAAAACATACCTTATAACTGCCTGGGCTAAAAATTAAAAAACCTTTGTCAATTAATTAATTAGAATTATATTTGCACCCGCTTGCGTGAAAACTCAGGTGCAGAGTATTGAAAATCATTTAATTAATTATACGCTATGTACGCAATTGTAGAGATAGCAGGGCAGCAATTTAAAGTTGCAAAAGACCAAAAGGTTTTTGTACACCGTTTAGAAGGCAACGAAGGAGACAGTGTTTCTTTCGATAAGGTTCTTCTTACTGCAGACGGTGATACAATCAATGTTGGCGCCCCGGCTATAGAAGGTGCTTTGGTTGGAGCTAAAATCAACCGCCACCTGAAAGGTGATAAAGTGATCGTTTTTAAGAAAAAACGTCGTAAAGGTTACAAAGTAAAAAATGGTCACCGCCAGTCACTTACCGAAATTCTTATCGAGGAAATTAGCCTTGACGGAAAGAAAAAATCTTCGGCTAAAAAAGAAGAACCAAAAAAAGAAGCTCCAAAACAGGAAGCTAAAAAGGCCGATAATGACTCAAAAGACCTTAGTCAGCACACTGTTGCAGAGCTAAAGGAAATGGCAAAAGAAAGAGGTCTTGAAGGTTATTCTTCAATGAAAAAGGCCGAATTAATAGAAGCCTTAAGTTAAACTACTAAAAACATTATAAAATGGCACATAAAAAAGGAGTTGGTAGTTCCAAGAACGGTAGAGAGTCAGAATCTAAACGCCTTGGCGTGAAAATTTTTGGTGGCCAGGCTGCCGTTGCGGGAAATATTATCGTAAGACAGCGCGGATTTACTCACCACCCTGGTGATAATGTATACGCTGGAAAAGACCATACACTTCATGCTAAAGTTGACGGAGTTGTAAAATTCGCCAAAAAGCAGGGAGATAAATCATATGTTTCTATCGAGCCGTTCGAGGCCTAAGAGATATTTGAAGATATTTGAAGATATTTGAAAGCCCTTCCTGATCTGGAAGGGTTTTTTTTATTTCCAAAAATAAAAAATGTTTGTAAAAATCAGGAAAAATTTAAACAATTAAGGCAAATTGAGAAATTAGGCTTTTCTGAAAGAAATAAAAACCAACCCACTGAAAAAGAGAAGTTTTCAAACAGGAAATTTTAAGATCCCTGACAAAACAAATAACCGGGCAGCAAATCTTAAAAAAGATATGCAAAGTCGGGAAGATAATGATGAATTTTTCGGTTAAATTTAAGTGCATAATTAAAATCTTTATCATGAGAATTCGCTTTGAATTTATAGCAGCCTTATCACTTTTTCTTAATTTTAGTCTTTCTGCCCAGGCTCCGGTGAAAGCTGAAACAAACTATGGTCTAGTACAGGGATTTCATGACAACCAGAGCGATCTTGATCTTTTTCTGGGCATTCCCTTTGCAAAGCCGCCGGTTGGGGATTTAAGATGGAAAGCTCCGCAGGAACCCGATGAATGGCAGGGAATTAAGAAAACTACCGAATTTGCAGCCGCGCCCATGCAAACTAATGTCTTTGGCGATATGGTTTACCGCGGAAAGGGTTTTAGTGAAGACTGTCTTTACCTGAATATCTGGACGCCAAATGCCTCTGAAAATAAATCTCTTCCGGTACTGGTTTATTTCTATGGTGGCGGATTTGTGGCCGGTAGTGGCGGGGAACCGCGTTATGACGGAACTTCACTTGCGCAAAAAGGAATTGTGGTGGTAACGGTGAATTATCGTTTAAATATCTTCGGGTTTTATGCTCATCCCGCACTTTCAGCTGAAGCGCCTTATCATGCTTCCGGAAATTACGGACTGCTCGACCAGAACGCGGCCTTAAAATGGGTTTCTGAAAACATTGAAAATTTTGGAGGCGATCCTGAAAAAATTACCATTGGCGGAGAATCGGCAGGATCCATTTCGGTGAGTGCACAAATGGCTTCCCCGATGTCTAAAGATTACCTGGCCGGCGCAATGGGTGAAAGCGGTGCTTCCATAAAACCTACACTGGCTCCTGTTCCGCTTTCTGAAGCTGAAAAAATTGGAGTGGAATTCATGAAAAAAACCAGCTACAATTCCATTGAAGATCTAAGGGCCTTAAGCGCCGAAGAATTATATAAAGTTTATCAGGAATCGGGAAGGTTTGGTTTTCCCACGGTGATAGATCACTATTTTCTTCCGAAGCCACTGCCAGAGATTTTTAGAAATGGAGAAGAGGCTCAAATTCCACTTCTCGTAGGCTGGAATTCGGCTGAAGTGGATGGTCAGGGAATTATGCAGGGAAAAGAGTATAACGAGGAAAACTATAAAAATAAATTGAAGGAACTTTATCCTGAAAATTTTGAAGAGGTAGTGGAATTATATCCTTCCGGAAACACCAAAAAGATCAGGGAATCTGCTACGCAATTGGCTTCCGACAGGTTTATCGCTTACAGCACCTGGAAATGGTTTGATCTTCACAGAAAAAATTCCGAAGAACCAGTTTATCGCTATTTGTTCAAAAAGATCAGGCCGGCGGCCAAAGCTAATCCAGATTACACTCCCATCGGGGCAGCCCATGCGTCAGAAATTGAATATTTTTTAGGAAATCTGGGGAGAATGGACAATCCTAATTTGAAAGAAATCGACTTTAAAATTTCAGATACCATTCAGCAATACCTGGCGAATTTTATCAAAACAGGAAATCCTAATGGAGCCGGTTTGCCAAAGTGGCCTTCGGCAGAAGCTTCAGATGTTACTCCACCGGTCCTGATTATGGATGCTGAATTCGAAACCCAGGATGCCGAAAATGATAAAAGATATCTTTTTCTGGACGGGGCCTATGGAAATGATGAATAAGAAAATCCCCGCCCTACCGGGGATTTTCTGAAAAAAACCAAACAAAAAGGAAATCAGTTCAAAGCAAAACTGCTTAATAAACTAACCTCATTACCTTTATAGGAATATTGGTAAAGAATATTGTCCCCGACCATGAGCAACTTATCCTCCATGGGGATAACGTCATAGGTGTTTATGTTGCTGAATTGATCTATTAACCTAAGGTCGGGGGTATTTTCAATGTCATAGACTTTTAATCCGGCACTGCCGTCGCAAACAAACAGCCAGTTATCTTTGGTGCCCATTCCGTGCGGATTTTCCATTTCATATCTATTGGCAATAAATGGTTCTGATTTATCGGAAATATCAACGATATCCAACAGGTTTTCGGCCTGTCCGCAGCTATTTCCGTTTCTAATGGTTACATAGGCATAATTGTCTTTCACCACAACGGGATCGCAGCCCATTACATGCTGAAGAAAAGAGACCTGCCGGGGGGAAGCAGGATCCTCTATGCTGTAAATATACATTCCTGTTGCGCTACCCAGATAAAGGTAATCATCGGCGTTAAAGATGGTCTCTATCTGCCAGCCGGCATACTCCTCGTGAATGAGATCGGTATCTTCGGGCATGGAAATATCAAATACCGAAAGTTTTGTTTCTTCCGCAACATATAAATAATCGTCTTTAATACTAAATCTGGCCATAGATCCTCCCTGGCCGGTGTTTCCATTTGAATAGTAGGCCGCTGCCTCGTCTACGGTCATCCAGATATCTGGAGCATATTCGATTTTCTTTTTCTCGTAAACATAGCCTACGATTACTTCATTTTGAGGATCAAAATTTTGGAAATCCACATATTCTGCACCGGCTGGAGCAACATTAAAATAATTAGGAAAAACATCTTCGATCCTGTTGATCTCATGGATGTTTGCCATATCGCTCAAATCAAAAACCACAAGATCCATCCCGTTATCAGCATAAAGCATATCGTCTTTAATTGCGATATCCATGTTTCGCGGGATCTTCAGAAATGAGATTTTTTTCGGATTAAAACGATCGGTATTGTCGATGATATGGACCCCTTCGTTTTTGTCATTGATGAAAATGTAGTTTTTCCAGGCATAGATCTTACCTGATTCTTTGATGTTCCTTGGAGCCGTGACTTTAACCGAAGAACGAAATTTTTCCAGGCTAACGGTCACCGGCACTGCCACCAGAGTACTGCCTGTGTCTTCTTCGCGTTGGCAGGAAAGAAAAAGAGAACTGCCTGAAAGGATTAGAAAAAGCAGTAGTGATTTTTTCATTTTTTGATGGTTAGTTACCTGTTAGATGCGGAAGAAATAAAAAGGTTGCGTCGATTTGCAGAAATTTTTTTCTGTCACTTTGTCAGAATCCTGTTTAGCCTTATCTTTGCCAGTCTAAAAACCGGAAGGTTATCAAGGAATTATGGAGAAGATCATAGATGAAAAAAAACAGGGTAACGCCCTGGTAATGGAGCCACAGGAGAGGAATACCCGTAAGCTTTTTATTGAAAGTTACGGCTGTCAAATGAATTTTAGCGATAGTGAGATCGTGGCTTCCATACTTTCAAAAGAAGGATATAATACCACTCAAAATCTTGAGGAGGCCGACCTTGTACTGGTCAATACCTGTTCGATTCGTGAAAAAGCGGAACAGACAGTAAGAAAGCGCCTGGAAAAATATAATGCCGTTAAAAGGATCAATCCGGGAATGAAAGTGGGTGTTTTGGGCTGTATGGCCGAACGACTGAAAAACAAATTTCTGGAAGAAGAAAAAATTGTTGATCTGGTGGTGGGCCCCGATGCCTATAAAGATCTGCCAAATCTTATCAATGAGGTTGAAGCAGGCCGGGAAGCTGTTAACGTAATTCTTAGCAAAGAAGAAACTTACGGCGATATTTCACCAGTAAGGCTGCAGTCGAATGGCGTTTCTGCCTTCGTTTCGATCACCCGGGGTTGTGATAATATGTGTACTTTTTGCGTGGTGCCGTTTACCCGCGGCAGGGAACGAAGCCGTGATCCGCAGAGTATCGTTGAAGAAGTGAACGATCTGGCGGCAAAAGGCTTTAAGGAAATTACCCTTCTCGGTCAGAATGTAGACAGTTATTTGTGGTATGGCGGCGGACTCAAAAAGGATTTTAAAAATGCTTCAGAAATGCAGAAGGCTACCGCGACTAATTTTGCCGGACTTTTGAAAATGGTTGCTGAAGCCCAGCCGAAAATGAGGATCCGTTTTTCTACTTCGAATCCTCAGGATATGACGATGGATGTGATCGAAATGATGGCGAAATATCGAAATATCTGTAAATATATTCACCTGCCGGTTCAAAGTGGAAGCGACCGAATTCTGCAAAAGATGAATCGCCTTCATACCCGCGAGGAATATTTCCAGCTTATCGATAATATTAAAAAACTGATTCCAGATTGTGGAATTTCTCATGATATTATCACCGGTTTCCCTACCGAGACCGAAGAAGATCACCAGGATACGCTTTCATTGATGGAATATGTGAAATATGATTTCGGATTCATGTTCGCTTATTCTGAAAGACCGGGAACTATGGCGGCGAGAAAATTTGAAGATGATGTTCCGGAGGAGGTGAAGAAAAGGAGATTGACCGAAATCGTCAATTTACAACAGCAGCATAGCAAATATAATACGGAGAAATACCTTGGAAAGACCGTAGAAGTTCTTATCGAAAAGGAATCCAAAAAATCTGATGTTCACTGGAGCGGAAGAAACACTCAAAATACCGTAGTGGTTTTTCCGAAAGAGAACTATAAAGTGGGTGATTTTGTGAACGTGAAGATCGAAGATTGTACAAGCGCCACTCTTATCGGAACTGGCGTGGGATTTAGTGAAAATAATTAGGTTTAAATGAAGGCTAAAACACCCACTCAATACTCACTACTCAATACTGAATACTAATAAATGGAATCAGTCCAGGCAATAAAACAACGTTTTGGGATAATCGGCGACGATCCAAAACTCAATCGCGCCATAGAAAAGGCGATCCAGGTCGCGCCTACCGATATTTCGGTATTGGTTACCGGGGAAAGTGGTGTGGGAAAAGAGAGTATCCCTAAGATCGTTCATTCCCTTTCGCATCGCAAACACGGGAAATATATTGCTGTGAACTGCGGTGCGATCCCAGAAGGAACTATAGACAGTGAGCTTTTTGGTCATGAAAAAGGAGCTTTTACCGGCGCCACCCAAACCAGAAATGGATATTTTGAGGTAGCCGATGGGGGAACGATCTTTCTCGATGAGGTTGGGGAACTGCCTTTGCCCACCCAGGTGAGGCTGCTTCGTGTGCTTGAAAATGGTGAATTTATCAAGGTAGGTTCTTCAAAGGTTCAGAAAACCAATGTGCGTATCGTTGCTGCCACGAATATCAGTATGTTCGAGGCTATCAAAAAAGAAAAATTTCGCGAGGACCTTTATTATCGATTGAGCACTGTTGAGATAAACCTGCCACCTTTGCGGGAAAGACAGGAAGATATTCATTTGTTGTTTCGCAAATTCGCTTCAGATTTTGCGCTGAAGTATAAAATGCCCACCATTAAGCTGGAAGACGATGCGGTAAGGGTGCTTTTGAATTATCGCTGGGGCGGAAATATTCGTCAGCTTCGAAATATAGCCGAGCAGATTTCGGTTTTGGAACAGGATCGGATCATTTCGGCTGATGAACTCAAACATTATCTTCCGGATGTTGGGAGTAACCTTCCAGCTGTTATTTCTGATAGGAAAAAAGGAAGCGATTTCAGCAATGAAAGAGAGATCCTTTATAAAGTGCTTTTCGATATGAAAAATGATCTCAACGATCTCAAAAAACTCACCCTTAAACTGATGCAGGAAGGAAATAACAAGCAGGTGCAGGATGAGAATGAAGGACTTATTCAGAAAATATATGGGGAGAGCGGGGATAATATCGACGAAGAAAGTATAGATCAGGAAAGGCTGGAAGCATTGCCCATTGCAAAGCAGAATGCGCCGCAAAAGCAGGAGGAAAAAGACAAATATTATTTCGCGGAAGAGATTGAGGAGGAGGAAACCCTTTCCCTTCAGGATAAGGAGCTCGAGCTGATTAAAAAATCACTGGAACGCCATAACGGAAAGAGAAAAGCAGCGGCCGAAGAACTGGGAATAAGCGAACGAACGCTGTACCGCAAGATCAAACAATATAATTTGTAGCTGGATGCGCTCAGCTCTAAGCCGTAAGCCAGAATTTATAATAAGGGCTTATCGCTTAAAGCATACCGCTTAAGGCTAAATAAAGACATGAAAAAACCAATAATCATACTTTGTTCTGTTTTGCTGCTTGCCTTGCAATCCTGCGGGATCTACTCTTTTACCGGGGCAGATGTTGGCCAGGCTAAAACTTTCCAGGTGAACTTCTTCCAGAACAATGCCGACCTTGTGGAACCCGGAATAGACAGGGCTTTCACGAATTCACTTCAGGACCTTATTCAGAACCAGACCAGCCTGAGCCTGGTAAATAATAACGGCGACCTGATCTTTGAAGGCGAGATCGTGCAGTATTATATTTCCCCGATGTCGGCTACGGCCGAAAACACCGCGGCGCAAAACCGGCTGACCATTGCGGTGAATGTTCGGTTTTACAACACTCTGGAGCCCGAAAAAGATTTTGAAAGAAGGTTTTCCTTTTATTACGATTATCCCGCTTCCAAACAATTGCTGGGTTCAGATCTCGAAACGGCCGTTGATGAAATATATAACCGAATCACACAGGATGTTTTTAACGCGGCCCTGACCAACTGGTAATGGAAAAAGAAGAGCTTACATATTTGCTGGAAAATCCCGCTGAAATTTCACGGGAGCAGACACGGGATCTGGAAAAGATCCTGATGAAAGCTCCTTATTTTCAGGCTGCCAGGGCTGTTAGATTAAAGGGATTGAAAGAATTTGATGAGCTTGCCTATAATTCTGCGTTAAAGAAAACCGCCGCTTATACTACAGACAGGAGTATACTTTTTGATTTTATTACTTCCCGTGAATTTAATCAGAACCAGATCGCAAAACAGATCAGGGAACAGGAAGAAAGGCTGAAACAGATCACCGTTTATGAAGCTGAAGAGGTTTTTGGCAAACGCAGCATTGACATCAATGAGGCGATCAAAATGAAACGATCTGAATCGGAACGAGTGCTTGATCCGGGTTTATTTGAAAGAGCTAAAAAAGCAGGGACCGAAGAAAAAGCTGAAGACGAGACAGAGAAAGGACCTAAAGATGAACTTTCCCTGGGAAAACCTCTCGAATTTGACCAAAAGGAATCCCATTCATTTTCAGAATGGCTGAAGCTAACCCGCACGAAACCCGTCGAACGTGAAGAAGAAAAGGGATCAGAAACCGATGAGCAGCGTTTGAAAAAATTTGAGCTTATCGAAGAGTTCATTTCCAAAAATCCGAAAATAAAACCGGGGAAAATCAGCACTAAATCGAATCTTGCAGAACAGAGCATAGCAGCACCGGAATCCTTGATGACCGAGACTCTCGCGAGGGTTTATCTTGAGCAGAAGAATTACAAAAAGGCGATCCAGGCATTTAAAATATTAATTTTGAAAAATCCCGAAAAAAGTGGTTTCTTTGCAGACCAAATTCGGGCAATAGAGAAATTACAAGATACTAATAACGAATAAGAATGAGCACATTCACTATTTTTTTAGCTTTAATAATCATCGTGGCATTCTTGCTGGTGGTGGTGATCATGGTCCAGAATCCTAAAGGAGGCGGACTTTCTTCTTCTTTTGGTGGCGGTGGCCAGCAAATGGGAGGTGTGAAAAAAACTACCGATTTCCTCGATAAGAGTACCTGGACCCTTGCTACGGTTCTTCTGGTTTTGATCCTTCTTTCTAATGTGACCATCATGGATAAAACGGCAAGTGCCGAAAATGATGTTTTCGAAGGTCAGCAGCCGGCAAATACTCAGGTTCCGGCGCAACCTCAAAACAATAATACAGCTACCCAGCAGCCTGTTCAAACTGACACGGCTCAGTAGAAAAATCAAAAATATTTACCTGTAAAATGCCAGCTTCTGACAAGCTGGCATTTTTTGTTTGTAATTGGCAGAAAAAAGGCGGTGGCATAATTTTAGAAATATCCCTAACCAATATTCATAAATTGATTAACCTAAAAATAAATTAGTAAAAAATGGGACTAAACATTAAACCGCTTTCAGACAGGGTTGTTATTGAACCTGTAGCAGCTGAAAACAAGACTGCTTCCGGTATTATTATTCCGGAAACCGCCAAGGAAAAACCACAAAAAGGAAAAGTGGTGGCTGTAGGTAAAGGAACCAAAGATCACGAGATGACCGTTAAGGAAGGTGATATGGTGCTTTACGGAAAATATGCAGGTACCGAACTAAAGCTTGACGGTACAGATTACCTTATCATGCGGGAAGATGATATACTTGCGATAGTATAAATTACTTCAATATTTCTTCGGAATTTCTTCCGGAATAAATTCAAAAAAAATAATTAACCACCTTTTTCAGAAAATTCAAAAGATAATCTGAAAATAAAAATTTTAAAAAATGGCAAAAGATATAAAATTTGACATTCAGGCCCGTAACGGGATCAAGCGCGGAGTAGATGCTCTGGCTAATGCCGTAAAGGTAACTTTGGGCCCTAAAGGTCGTAATGTAATTATCAGCAAATCTTTCGGAGCACCTATGGTTACTAAAGATGGTGTGACCGTGGCAAAAGAGATCGAACTTAAAGACGCCCTCGAAAATATGGGCGCTCAAATGGTGAAGGAAGTTGCTTCCAAGACTAACGATCTTGCCGGTGACGGTACTACTACCGCTACCGTTCTTGCTCAGGCTATCGTAAAAGAAGGCCTTAAGAATGTGGCTGCCGGAGCAAATCCTATGGATCTTAAACGTGGGATCGATAAAGCTGTGGAATCTCTTACAGCCGATCTTGCAAAACAAACCAAAGAGGTTGGAGACTCTTCAGAAAAGATCAAGCAGGTAGCATCCATTTCAGCCAATAATGACGATATGATTGGTGATTTGATCGCCCAGGCTTTCGAAAAAGTTGGTAAAGAAGGAGTGATCACTGTTGAAGAAGCAAAAGGTACCGATACTTATGTTGACGTGGTGGAAGGTATGCAGTTTGACCGCGGATATCTTTCTCCTTACTTCGTGACCAATTCAGAAAAAATGACCGCCGATCTTGAAGATCCGTATATTCTTCTTTACGACAAGAAGATCTCTTCTATGAAAGATCTGCTTCCTGTACTTGAGCCAGTTGCTCAATCTGGAAAACCTCTTTTGATCATCGCTGAAGATGTTGACGGAGAAGCCCTTGCTACTCTTGTGGTAAACAAACTACGCGGATCGCTTAAGATCGCTTCTGTTAAAGCTCCAGGTTTTGGAGACAGAAGAAAAGCTATGCTTGAAGATATCGCTATTCTTACCGGTGGTACCGTGATCTCTGAGGAAAGAGGCTTTACACTTGAAAACGCGACCATCGATATGCTGGGAACTGCAGAGAAAGTAGCTATCGATAAAGATAATACTACTATCGTGAACGGATCTGGTGATGATAAAGCGATCAAAGAACGGGTGAATCAGATCAAAGCTCAGATCGAAACAACTACTTCTGATTATGACAGAGAAAAACTTCAGGAACGCCTGGCAAAACTTGCAGGTGGTGTAGCCGTACTTTATGTAGGTGCAGCTTCTGAAGTTGAAATGAAAGAAAAGAAAGACCGGGTAGATGACGCTCTTCACGCAACCCGTGCGGCTGTGGAAGAAGGAATTGTTGCCGGTGGAGGTGTTGCTTTGGTACGTGCTCAGGCTGTACTAAGCAAGATTAAAACTGTGAATGCCGACGAGGCTACCGGAGTACAAATCGTTTCTAAAGCAATTGAATCACCGCTAAGAACTATCGTTGAAAATGCAGGAGGAGAAGGTTCTGTAGTCATCAACAAAGTTCTTGAAGGAGATAAAGACTTTGGCTACGATGCTAAAACCGATACTTATGTCGATATGATGAAAGCCGGTATCATCGATCCTAAGAAGGTGACAAGAATCGCGCTTGAGAACGCAGCTTCTGTTGCCGGAATGATCCTTACTACCGAGTGTGCATTAATCGACCTTCCTGAAGAAGACAAAGGAGGCGGTGGAATGCCAGCCGGAATGGGCGGCGGAATGCCCGGAATGATGTAGTGGCTAAACCACAATGAATCATAAAAAACCCGTCTTTTTAGGCGGGTTTTTCTTTTTTAATTCCGGTCTGTTTCGCTCTGCTTTTTCACCTTTTCCAAATGATGTTCATTGATCCATTTCATTTTTGCAGCATGTTTGGCCGCTTCCAGGGTGTCTTCGATCAATAGCATTTCCGCGCCCATTTCTTTAACTTTTTCAGCTATTTTCTTAACCTCCTTATCGCGTTTGGCGGGTGTGACATCCCTTATATAAATAGCTTTGATACGTCCGGGAAATTCTTCCAGGATTTTGCAATAAGTTTCAGGGTCATGCTGACCGCTGTCCCCAATACAAATAAAATCAAGATCGGGATAGGTTTTTAAAATATGCCTGATCTTTCGTGCTTTATATTCCTGATGAGCTACGGTGAATTTATCGAGATCGGCTTTGATGCCTTTGTCTTTAAGAGAAAGAGGCCCGAGTGGAATATCCTGATATTTGAAAAAATTGATAAGCAAATCATATAAATTCCATTCACTGCCCGAAACATAAAAAAGGGCATTTCTTCCCTTATCGTCCCGACCTTTGCTTAAAGCCGTAAGGAGCGCAGATATCCCCGGAAAAGGACTTCTTTCTTTAGCATCATTTAGAAGCATAAGTTTAATTTTCGCAAAGAAATCAGTCATGTGGGATATCAAAACCGTATCGTCAACATCTGAAATTACTCCAAATTCAGCATTCTCGTCTGGAACGAAGATCTTTGCACTGGCTTCCATTTCATCCTCATCGGTTTTCGTTTCCAGTAATCGCAGCTTTACTTTATTTCCATGTTTTTGGTAATCTATGGGCTTATCAAATTCAAATTCAAAAAGGAAAAATCCGTCGCTGTCGGTTTTGATTTCCAGTTGTTTTTCTGCAAAAGACGCTCTTATCTTTATACCTGGAATTTCATCGGTTTCGTAACGTTTTGCCGTGTTTTTTAAATGTTCGAAATTGCTTATATCCTGCTCTTTTCTTTTTATTTTTTCTTTCTCCAGAACCCTTCCTTTTACATAGACATAATGATCATTTCCGAAGCCGAAAAAGGGCATAATGGTGATGGGTTCGAGAAGGGAAAACCTGTCTTTGAACTGATACTTTTTCAGAGAAATTTCTCTTTCTACCGAATCCAGGGCTGAGCGTAGATTTTCTTTTATTTGCTGAAGTTGTTTTGACATTTCTTTTTCTGAAATTTGAATCAATCAGGATTATCGGTTTTTTTCATAAAATCAAATGAGCCTTTACGAAGATTGATGCCGTATTCTAAATAGGCTTTAAGGCAGGCGAGAAAATTGGCCCAGCCAAAGGTGTTTCTGCCATACCACAGGATGCCTTCCTCATCATTTTCCATTTTCCCCTCGGTGATCTTTACAATTGTTTTGCCCTTATTATCTTCAAGAATCATTTGGACCTTTAGGGTTTTGTCTTTTGCTCCTTCCCAGTTAAACGAAATAAATTCAGGTTTTTTGGTTTCCTGAACTTCTATAGAAAAGCGATCTTCAAATTCCGGGAATTTCCACTGAATGGTTTTTCCATCTTCCATCCTGCTGCTTCCTTCTTCAATAAAATAATGGGCCATTTTTGAAGGATCAACAATAGCTTCAAAAACTTCCTCGCGGGTTTTTAATATTTGGAGGCTGGCCTGAATTTCAAGTTCTTTCATTACGAAATATTTACAATGAATACTAAATATCGGAAATTATTCCGCCTAAAGCCAATTCGGTTAGACTATAATTTTGGTTATCTTGGATTGGAAAAAAGAAAACTTTTTCGATGAATCGCACTACCCGAAGGATTCTTCTTATTGCAGGTCCTCTTCTTTTTATAGTTCTGCAAATTATTGGCAGCCCGCCGAGTATGCCAGCTGCTGCCTTTGATGTGATGTGCGTGACCTTGTGGATGGCACTTTGGTGGGTAACTGAAGTTGTCCCCATTGCCGTTACCGCCTTGCTTCCAATTATACTTTTTCCGCTAACGGGAGCAGTAGATATTGGCACAACCACGGCTTCTTATGGACATAAATACGTTTTCCTTTATTTGGGCGGATTCATTTTGGCAGTCGCCATAGAAAAATGGAATCTCCATAGACGGATTGCACTTTCTATTATTAATATTATTGGGACTCATGTAAAATCTATAATCCTGGGATTCATGATTTCCACGGCTTTTTTGTCGATGTGGATTTCAAATACAGCAACCACGGTGATGATGCTCCCTATTGGAATGGCGATAATTTACCAGCTACGCGATAACGCCGAAACCGATCAGCATGAAAATAAAATCTTCGGAAAAGCCTTAATGCTGGCGATTGCTTACAGCGCATCAATTGGCGGGATGGCCACCCTTATAGGAACGCCGCCAAATCTTGTTTTTGCCGGCATAGTGCAGCAACTTTACGGGATTGAGATCAGTTTTCTGAAATGGATCAAGTTGGGATTGCCAATTTCTGTGATACTACTTTTTCTTTGCTGGAAATACCTCACTTCCGTAGCTTTTGATTTTAAACAGAAGCAGTTTCCCGGCGGCCGCAAAGAGATAAACCGACTTCTGAAAGATCTTGGCAGGATCACAATCCCCGAAAAGCGGGTTTTAATAGTCTTTGCATTAACAGCATTTTGCTGGATTAGCAGGAGTTTTTTACTCCAGCCTTTTTTACCTTATATAGATGATACTATTATCGCGATTACAGCTGCTATCGTATTATTTATGATTCCTGCGGGTGAAGCAGAACAGAAACTTATAAACTGGGAGGAAGCCGTGAAAATCCCGTGGGGGATAATTATCCTTTTCGGTGGGGGTATGGCTCTTGCCACCGGTTTTAGTGAATCCGGGCTTGCCGAATGGATCGGCCAGCAACTTACCAGCCTCGAGAATTTACCCTTATTCCTTCTGGTTCTTATATTGATCGCAGCAGTAAATTTTCTTACCGAAGTTACCTCCAATCTTGCGACAACAGCCATGCTTCTGCCTATTCTGGCGCCTATGGCCATCGCTTTAAATCTTCATCCTTATTATTTGTTGGTGGGAGCAACCCTGGCAGCCTCCTGTGCTTTTATGCTTCCGGTGGCCACTCCACCCAATGCAGTGGTTTTTGGATCGGGCTATTTACGTATTCCGGATATGATCAAAAGCGGACTCTGGATGAATCTTATATCGATCATCATTTTAAGCCTGGTTGTTTATTTTGTGCTTCCCTGGTTGTGGAATTTCGATCCCCAGGTGATTCCTGCCAGTTTTGAAGTTGGGCAGCAATAGAATATTATTCAATTTCCTCTTCTTCTTTCTCTTTCTGGAATTTTCTGGCTTTCAGAAAATATTTCGGAGAGACACCATATTTTTCTTTGAATATTTTCGAAAAATAACTTCTGTTATTCAATCCGATAGCGGTAACGATTTCAGAAATATTCTTTTCTGAAAGCTTCAGCATATCTTTTGCAGCTTCCAGTTTTACATGTTGCATGTATTTATTTACGGTGAGATTATAAACATACTTAAAGCCTTCCTGAAGTTTATTCACATTGGTTCCCGCTTCTTTTGCCAGCGATTCTACGGTAAGATTGGTGCTTAGGTCTCCCTGGATGCGTTTAGCCACATAATCGACTTTCTGAATATCAGATTTCCTGAGGATCTTGGGCAGATTTTCGCCATTTTCATCATCTTCATACTGTGCGATCTGGATCACAAGCATTTCCAGGGCTTTTCCTTCAAGAAATAGATTCCGAAGAAATCCGGTGTAATTTTTCGTGTTTATATCCTCCATAAGATCGGCTGCCCTGATACTATAGTTTCCCTGGTAAAAAAACTGTTTTTTAGAGACGGCGTCTTTAAAAAGTTCCTTTAAAGTTGGGTCAAGATCAGCAAAATCATAATTGGAACGGTGGGTGAAAATGGAACGAATGATCTCCAGGCTTGAAACATGAGTGGCGACGTCTTTCTTAAAATAGAGGGTATGGCCATTATATCCCTGGCTGCTCACCACAATATTCTGATAGGTGTCTATTTTATTGATCTTGTCACTTTTCTGAAAAGAATGGCTCACACTTCCCGCCGAGCAGAAAATAAATTTTAACGGGTGTACTGTATTAATACAGAAATGTATTTCAACATCTTCATAAAACTTACAATTGTAAGTAACAAAACCCATTCCTGTGTCAAAACTTATTCCCCTAATGTAACCTTCCCCAACCTGTGAAGGTATATTTATGGTTAATTCGCCGCTGTTGTCTTTTAATTCGGTTTCAAGACATTCAGCAATATCTGCCAGGATCTCATTTACGGGTAAAGTTTTTACGTCAATTCTCATTAGAAGCTTGGAGTGGTTGCTATTATAAAGTTATATCTTTTCTAACAGATATGCTTAAAAATTTATGGCGTAAAATTATAATTTGTACGAAAAAATTAAGAATTTGGAAAGAATATTATCTTTATTGAGCTAATTCTTATGCGGAAAACGTCATAATAGCTTTTCCCCGGCTCTTCCAATCACCGGATTTGAATTTTTTTTATGGGATGAGACTATTTAAATTAAACGATTGTTAAATTTCCCCGGATTTTTTCAATAAAATTCTTTTTGCCTAATTTCAAACGGTTTTCGAAAATAACTTTATAATATTGGCCCTACTGAAGCTTTCAGTACATTAATCCTATTAAATAGAATATTATGCCTAATAATTATTATGATGCAGCCGATCTCAGAAAGTTCGGTGAAATTACTGAATGGAGCGAAGAACTGGGAAAAAAGTTCTTTGACTATTATGGGAAAGTCTTTGAAGAAGGAGCACTTTCGGCTCGTGAAAAATCACTTATTGCGCTAGCTGTCGCTCATGTGGTGAAATGTCCCTATTGTATTGATGCCTATACCAAAGACGGACTCCAAAGAGGGATCACAAAAGAAGAAATGATGGAAGCCGTTCATGCCGGTGCAGCCATAGAAAGTGGGGCAACCCTGGTGCATGGTGTGCAAATGATGAATAAATATAAGAAGCTTAGTATGTAAGTTTTTGACCTTTTCCTAAACTAACTCATAGTAAGAATCCTTTTTTATGTCTATAAAATCACTGAAAGCACGCCATAACGATCTTTCTAAACCCGAAATACAACTGGAGTTCCTGAACAACGGCATTTTCAGGCAAGGTGAGCTGCCCAAATTTAAAGATAAGATTGCTGCAACAGGGAAATTTCCCTTAAAGCCAAAAAAATTAGAGATCCTGCAAATAAATGTGGGTTATATGTGTAATCAGGTTTGTTCGCACTGCCATGTTGATGCGGGTCCTGATCGTAAGGAAATAATGACTAAAAATACCATGCAGCAGTGCCTGGAGGTAATAAAAAATACTGGCGCCCATACTTTGGATCTTACCGGCGGAGCACCCGAAATGAATCCTCATTTTCGTTGGTTTGTGGAAGAAGCTTCCAAAGCGGGGATCAAAGATTTTATTGTGCGCTCCAATCTTACCATAATTCTGGCAAATAAAAAATACCACGATCTTCCTGAGTTTTTTAAAAAATACAACGTGCATGTGGTTTCTTCCCTTCCGTTTTACAAAAAGGAGAAAACCGACAGGCAGCGGGGAGAAGGCGTTTTTGACAAATCAATAAAAGCCCTTCAAATGCTCAATAAGGTGGGATATGCACAGGAGGGAAGCGATTTGAAGCTCGACCTCGTTTACAATCCTGCCGGTGCTTTTCTGCCAACCAATCAGGAAGCGATGGAAAAGGATTTTAAAAAGGCTCTGAAAGAAGATTTTAATATCGATTTCAATAATCTTTTTGCGATCACCAATTTGCCTATAAGCCGATTTCTTGAATATTTGATCGCTTCTGAAAATTATGAAGATTATATGTACGCGCTGGTAGAGGCCTACAATCCAGCAGCTGTCGAAAATGTGATGTGTACCAATACTATTTCGGTTAGCTGGGACGGCTGGCTTTACGATTGCGATTTTAACCAGATGCTGGAGCTCAAGGTTGACAGCAAGGTGAAGCACATAAGCGAGTATAATGAGGATTTGTTGAATGACCGCAATATTGTTATTTCCCAACATTGTTACGGCTGTACGGCTGGAGCGGGAAGCAGCTGCCAGGGAAGTGTAGCCTGATTTTTATCGTCTTTCAAATAGAAGAAAACAGCAATAGATAGTCTGCTTAATAAATATAACAATCTTAAAATCCCTTAAATTTCGGTGGAAGAACTTAGAAGTCAGTTTCAAAAATGTTTTCAATTTATCCGGAGGAATTTTTCAATGGAAAAATAAATCTAATCTGGTGTTTGATTTAAATGGAAAAGAAACTGAAAAAGTACCTGAATATTCTGAAAAAATCTTTTGAATGACAAATAAAAGCTTGCTGATCATTTTCACCAAAAATCCCGAATTGGGAAGGGTTAAAACCCGTTTAGCCAAGGATATTGGCGATGAAAATGCTCTTGAAATTTATAAAAGACTATTAGCTCATTCCAAAAAGATTACTGCTCCAGTAAAAGCTGTTAAACAGGTTTTTTATGCTTCTGAAATCGCCAAAAATGACCTTTGGAATGAAGATATCTATAGTAAGAAGGAACAAAAAGGAAATGATCTGGGCGAGCGAATGCTAAATGCTTTCCAAGAAGGTTTTAAGAGTGGCTTTAAAAATATAGTGATCATCGGGACCGATATTTTTGATATCGAAACAAAAGATATTGAAATGGCTTTCAGCAGTTTAAATGAGAATGATTTTGTAATTGGTCCGGCTTCTGATGGCGGATATTATCTTTTAGGGATGAATTGCTTAAATTCGGATGTGTTTAAAAATAAAAAATGGAGCACTTCCTCTGTCCTTCAGGATACACTCGATGACCTTAAAAATCATTCCGTGAAAATACTTCCACAGCGAAAAGACATTGATGTTATTGAAGATATCGAAGGAATACCAGCTTTTAAAAAAATTATAGAAAATGACTGACCGTATTGATGAATCGGTAGATTATCTAAAATCAAAAGGCTTCGGAGAACCCGAAGTAGGAATTATCCTGGGCACGGGATTGGGTAAACTTCTTGATGATGTAGAGGTTGAGGTAGAGGCAAGTTATAATCATATTCCATATTTCCCTACCGCAACCGTGGAATTTCACAAAGGGAAATTGATTTTCGGAAAACTCGAAGGGAAAAAGGTAGTGGTGATGCAGGGTCGTTTTCACCTTTACGAAGGCTACAGTCTGTATGATGTAACTTATCCGGTGCGGGTAATGAAACGTCTGGGGATAAAAAGGCTACTCGTTTCTAATGCTTCCGGCTCGATCAATCTCGATTATAAAAAGGGAGAACTCATGATGATTGAAGATCATATTAATCTTCTGGGCGGTTCCCCGTTAGCATTTCACGGAGTAGAAAGGTTAGGAGAGCGTTTCGTTGATATGAGTGAACCTTATGATCCCGAAATGAACGATCTTTTTATAGAAGCGGCGAAGAAACTGAACATAAAATTACATACAGGAGTTTATGCTTCTGTGCTGGGTCCGCAACTGGAAACCAAAGCCGAATATCGCTATTTGAAGATTATCGGTGCCGATGCGGTGGGGATGAGCACTGTACCCGAGGTGATCGTGGCGAATCACCTGCATATTCCGGTTTCGGCAATTTCAGTGATTACCGATGAAGGTGATCCTGATAATCTTGATAAGGTAGATATACAGGAGATCCTGGCGATGGCAGCAAAAGCTGAACCCAATATGGTGAAATTGTTTAAAGAATTACTTAAGAAGATATAATGAGCTATTTAGAAACTACAAAACAGGTCTATAAAGACGCAGCTCTAACGCCCGATGTTGGGTTATGCTGCACCACGAATCCTATTTGGGAATTGCCGGGTTTGAAGATCCCAAAGATCATGCAGGAAATGAATTACGGCTGCGGAACCACTGTTCATGCGAGGGATCTTACTAACAATCCTCGCGTTCTCTATGTAGGGGTAGGCGGAGGAATGGAATTGCTGCAGTTCGCTTATTTTTCGCGCCAAAAATCCGGCGTGGTAGGAGTCGACGTAGTGGACGAAATGCTGGAAGCGTCCCGAAAGAATTTTAAGGAAGCCGAAAAATTGAATCCCTGGTTCAAATCGGAATTTGTTGATTTGAAAAAAGGCGACGCCACAGATCTTCCTGTAGAGGATAATTCGATTGATGTCGCCGCTCAAAACTGTCTTTTCAATATCTTCAAAACCGAAGAATTAACCAAAGCGCTTAAAGAGATGTATCGGGTGTTAAAGCCACACGGACGCCTGGTGATGAGCGATCCCACCTGCGAACAACCGATAAACGAAGTGCTTAGAAATGATGAGAGACTTCGCGCCTTATGCCTTAGCGGAAGCCTTCCCCTGGCGGAATATATAAAAGCGCTTACCGATGTTGGTTTTGGTACTATTGAGATCAGGGCTCGAAAACCTTACCGAATACTGGATCCTAAAAACTATCCTACTGAAGAATTGATTTATATCGAATCGGTTGAGGTAGCTGCGATCAAAGATCCTATGCCTGAAGATGGACCCTGTGTCTTTACCGGAAAAGCAGCGATCTATTACGGTGAAAATGATCATTTTGATGACAAGAAAGGCCATGTTTTATTGAAAAATCAGCCACTTGCTGTTTGTGATAAAACGGCCGGCGCCCTTGCTGCTTTAGGCCGGGACGATATTTTTATAAGTGAATCTACCTTTCACTACGACGGGGGCGGATGTTGCTAAAATCTGGAATTATGAAGAAGTTAATTTTAAGTATGGTTTTGATTTCAGGCCTTACGGTATTCGGTTCCTGTAATCTTATTTCGAGTGCAGGCTATAACAGCAAAGGCCTTCCTGCTTCTGAATTCCAGGGAGAAATTTCGGATGTTCAAGATCCAAAAATCGACCACAGCCTTTGGACAGAGCTTCTTCGAAAACATGTGGATGATAAAGGCCGGGTGGATTATAAAGGTTTTCAGCAGGATCGTGAAAAACTTGACGAATATTTAAAAATGCTTTCCTCACAAAATCCATCCGAAAGTTGGAGTAAAGCTGAACTTCTTGCCTATTACATCAATCTTTATAATGCCTATACCGTAGATCTAATTCTGAAAAATTATCCGGTGGAAAGCATCAAAGATATACATGCGCCCTGGACAAAGGCGTTTATTAAGGTCGGGGACACGAAAATTTCCCTGGGCGGTATAGAAAACAGCCTTCTCCGAAAAATGAACGAACCTCGCATTCATTTCGCGATAAACTGTGCTTCGATCTCCTGCCCGAATTTGAGAAATGAAGCTTATACGGCCAAAAAAATCGATCAACAATTAGAGGAAGCGGCAAAGGAATTTATCAATTCTGATAAGAATGAAATTTCTGAAGACTCTGCTAAACTTTCCAGGATCTTCGACTGGTATGAAGGTGATTTTACCGGCGATGGAAAAACCATTGTAGAATATATCAATAAGTATTCTAATACTAAATTGAAACCCAATGCCTGGATCAAGTATAAAGATTATAACTGGAACCTGAATGATGTAAAATAGATGCTCAGTATTATTATTCCGGTTTTTAATGAAGAAAAATATCTGCCGCTTTTGCTGAAGCATATCAGAAAGGTCTCTTCGGGAAATATAGCTGAAATCATTGTTGTGGATGGTGGAAGTACCGATAATACCCTTCTTATTGCTAAAAATGCCCCGGAAGTAAAACTTTTAATTTCTGAAAAGGGGAGAGCCATACAAATGAATACTGGCGCGAAAAAAGCCAGTTCTGAAATTCTTTATTTTCTGCACGCTGACAGTCTTCCTCCCAAAGATTTTGATGGATTAATTCTTAAGGAAATAAATAAAGGGAATAAGGCCGGCTGTTTTATGATGAAATTTGACAAAAAACACTGGTGGCTGAACCTGGTTTCGCAATTTACCAGAGTGAACCATATTTCCTGCCGTGGGGGAGACCAGTCTTTATTTATCACAAAGCAGCTTTTTGAAGAAATTGGCGGTTTTGATGAATCTTACAGAGTTTATGAAGATAATGAGATCATAAAAAGGCTTTATCAGAAAAATCAATTTACGGTTATTAAAAAATGGCTTATCACCTCTGCCAGACTCTACAAAAGAATGGGAATTTGGAATACACAGCTGCTATTCCTTCAGATTTACTGGAAGAGACGTTTTGGAGCTTCCGCCGAGGAACTCTACATGCATTACTACAAACGTGTTAATTCCTGAATTTCCCGTAATATTCCTGTACTATCTTTTCAGCAGGTTTATTTTGAGGTGTGAACCGGTCATTTTCGAGTCCGCCTGAATCTTCATGCTGATGCCATTTCCAAAGAAAACCGCCTGCAAACCAATTTTCATCCCAAACCTCTTCATACAGTACTTTGAGCGCTCTTGCCTGGAGATTAAAGTTCTTGGACGAATTTTCCCTTCCGGAATTCCAGGGTTCTTTTAAGGCATAATCGGTACTTCTGTATCCATATTCGGTAAAAAGGATTTGTTTTTCATACTTGCGCGAGAGCTTTTGCATTAAATTCAAATGTTTTTCCCAACCCTCCGCTATTTCCTCTTCTTCGGGCGAAATTTTTTCACTTATTGGAAAATAGGCGTCCACTCCTATAAAATCCAATTCCACCCAGAGGTCAATCTGGTCTATTTTATCCCAGTTTTCAGCATATACTATTTTTCCGGAATAAATTTTTCTGATCTCAGAAACCAGGTTTCTCCAGAAAACAGGTCTTTCTTTTACAAAATTAAAGAGCTCGGTACCTATACAAAAAAACTCGACTTTCCGTTCAGCCGCAATTCTCGCGTAAAGGAGGATATAATCACGATAGTCATTCTCGAATTTTTGCCAGTTTTCTTCTGTTTCGAAATTCAGATCACCGGTAAAAGACCCATTGCGAAGCCAAATTTGTGGTTTGATCATTACCTGGAGATCCTTCTGATGTAAAAGTTTTACAGACTGCTCGATACCTGCGACGGTTTCACCGAACCACTGGCGATTCTGGTTAAAGTAAAGCTGAGGAGTACCTTCTGTTTTTAGAAAAGCAAAAGGCATAAGCGCTACAGCATTCGCATTAACTGCAAGGATCGGATTCACCTCCTTCTCCCTCAAACTGTCGCGGGCAGCCACAAGACTTACCCCGTTGATCTTTTTCTGAGGCACCTTTGTGGCCTGACAGGAAAAAAGCAGGATCAAAATACTCCCGATTACGATGAAAAAGGAAAAAGAAAATGACTTGCTCATGAACAATTCATAAATTAGAGGTGTGAGTTGGCGATCTGTATATTTTCTGCGTACTTTACTCTATCGCAACTCTGCCAAATTATAAAAAATTAATGGAGCATATCGTGATTATTGGAAATGGAATTTCGGGAATTACCGCCGCGCGGCATATCCGTAAAAATTCCGGTCATAAAATCACGGTGATTTCAGGAGAGAGCGAGTACTTTTTCTCACGTACCGCGCTTATGTATGTCTATATGGGGCACATGAAATGGGATCATCTAAAACCCTATGAAGACTGGTTCTGGGAAAAAAATAGAATCAAACTTTTAAAAGAATGGGTTGAAAGCATCGACTTCTCTAACAAAGAACTTCATTTTCAAAGCGGCGGCAGGCTCAATTACGATAAGCTTATCATCGCGACAGGTTCTGTTCATAACAAGTTTGGCTGGAAGGGGCAGGATCTTGAAGGAGTTCAGGGCCTTATTACCAAACAGGATCTGGAAATGCTGGAAGAAAACACTAAAAATTGCCGAAAAGCGGTAATTGTTGGTGGCGGACTTATTGGCGTGGAATTGGCCGAGATGCTGAAGACCCGAAATATTGAAGTCACCATGCTTGTTCGCGAAAAGGCTTTCTGGCAAAATGTTTTGCCCCTGGAAGACGCGGAATTTATTTCGGCTCATATTCGCTCCCACGGAATCGATCTTCGTCACGAAACCGAACTTGATGAAATTCTAGGAAATGAATATGGAAGTGCATGTGCGGTAAAGACAAAAACCGGGGAAAAAATCGAATGCCAGCTTGTTGGCCTTTGTGCCGGAGTGCGGCCGAAAATCTCTTTCTTGAAAAATTCTGAACTGGAAACCGATCTGGGAATCCTGGTCGATGAATATCTCGAAACAAATATTCCCGATGTTTACGCGATTGGCGACTGCGCGCAGCAAAGAAAGGCTATCGGTAATCGGAAACCTGTCGAAGCGGTCTGGTACACCGGCCGAATAATGGGTGAAACACTTGCGCAAACAATTCTTGGTAAAAGGACCGCTTATGAACCCGGGAACTGGTTTAACTCAGCCAAATTTTTTGATATCGAATACCAGACTTACGGCTGGGTGAACGCCATTCCCGAGCCTGGCGAGCAACATTTTCACTGGGAGCATAAAGACGGGACCAGGGCCATTACAATAGCTTTTAATACCGTCACAGATGAATTTCTAGGCATCAATACTTTCGGAATACGAATGCGGCACGAGGTTTTTGATAAATGGCTAAACGAAAACAGGAAAATCAGTTATGTTTTGAAAAATTTGCGACAGGCGAATTTTGATCCCGAGTTTTATGACCGTTATGAAAAGGAAATTTTCGAGAGCTTTAAAAACAATCTTCAGAAAGTCTAAATATGAGCAGAATTCAGCATAATATGGCAATGACAGGTGATGTGCCGGGAAGTATGGATACTGTTCAGAAAATTTCGGTAGCCGTGGGATTCTCGGGCTTGTTTTTACTGGTCCTGGCATTGTTCAATGTAAATTTTCCGCATAAGCCATTCTTTCTGGCACTTTCTCTGGCGCTTATCGCCGCAGGTGTTATCGCTTTTGCATCTCGCGCTTATATTGGAAAACATGCCGGGATAAAAAATAATGGCGTTTGGTTTCGTTCCATGACTTCCCGCGGGACTTTAGCCTGGATAACCGGTATTGTCCTCACTCTTTTTTACATCGTTCTTTACTGGTTTCCTCAATATCTCGGCCTCAATCCCGATGGTGAAAACACGGGTATCATTTCCCTTTTTGATCCCTTAAGTCGAATTTTAAATGGTGGACCGGCGAGCCAGTGGTTCGTATATGGAACCTTATATACGCTTGCGATTTTGGTTTTTGGCTATAAGTTCATTCTGAAATATCGCCATAATCGATATGAGATCATTCGGACTTTTTCGGTGATGTTCTTTCAGTTGGGCTTCGCTTTTCTGATTCCCGAAATTCTTATTCGGCTTAACGAGCCTTACTACGATTTCAAAAATATCTGGCCGCTTAATTACGATCTTTTTGCAGGTTATCGCATTGAGGAATTTTTGTCTTCTGGAAATCTCGGAATGTTCATGCTAATTTTCGGAGTAGTTTCCATTTTGGTGATCACTCCCATTCTGACCTACAAATACGGAAAACGCTGGTATTGTTCCTGGGTTTGCGGCTGTGGCGGCCTCGCCGAAACTGCCGGAGATCCTTATCGGCATCTTTCCGATAAATCCCTTTTCGCCTGGAAAGTCGAGCGTTGGGTGATACATTCGGTGCTGGTTTTTGTAACGGTCATGACCATCGGCGTTGTATATTCATTTCTAAATGAACATCCTGAAGAGTATTGGATTTCAAAAGATGTTTTCCTCTGGGGATGTGTGGTTCTTCTTACAGTGCTTTTTGCACTTATCATGATCTTTAAACGTGAAGAACTGGCGAAAGACGCCAAAAGAGGTGCGATCATTTACCTGGCGATCATTCTTGGAATTATCGCGATCAATTATTTCAGTTATAATGGGAATATCTTCTTTTTTCCCGGTTATCAGCTTAGGGAATGGTATGGATTCCTGATCGGCGCTATTTTTTCTGGCGTAATAGGAGTAGGTTTTTATCCCATTTTCGGAAGTCGCGTCTGGTGCCGTTTTGGCTGTCCCATGGCGGCGATATTGGGAATGCAGCAAAGATTATTCTCAAAATTCAGAATTACAACCAATGGCGGGCAATGTATTTCCTGCGGGAACTGCTCTGTTTACTGCGAGATGGGAATTGATGTTCGCGCCTATGCACAGAAAGGTGAAAATATCGTTCGCTCCAGTTGTGTTGGCTGCGGAATTTGCTCCGCCGTTTGTCCGCGTGGCGTTTTAAAACTGGAAAATGGTTCCAGAAACGATAGAATGAAAAAGCACGAACCGGTGATGGGAGATAATATGGATCTGCTCGATTTAATTAAACAGAAAAGCGAATAAGAAAATGTAAATTGCGCAAAATTTGCTGAATGCAGCCCTGTATTAAAGTCATTATCCCCGCCCATAACGAAGCCGATTCCATTGCTCTGGTCATCAAAGAAATTCCCGACTATGTTGATGAGGTGATCGTGATCAGCAATAACTCAACTGATAAAACCGAAGAAAACGCCCGAAATGCCGGTGCTACTGTGCTTACCGAATCTCAGAAGGGCTATGGCTACGCCTGCCTTAAAGGAATGGATTATATCGCTTCTCTAAACAAAAAGCCGGATATCATCGTATTTCTCGATGGAGATTTTTCTGATTTTCCGAAGGAGATGGATAAGATCATTCAGCCAATTTCAGAAGAAAATTGTGATTTTGTTGTGGGTGCAAGAGTTAAAGAGTGGCGGGAAAAAGGTTCAATGACCTTTCCGCAGATTTTCGGAAACTGGCTGGCGACGACCTTAATGAAAGTTTTTTTTAACTCGCGCTTTACCGATCTGGGGCCTTTTCGGTCCATAAAGTACGAGAAATTGCTGCAATTGAACATGGAAGACAAAACTTATGGGTGGACGGTTGAAATGCAACTCAAAGCTTTACGACAAAACCTAAGTTATGCCGAGGTGCCCGTGCATTACCGAAACAGGATTGGTTTCTCAAAAGTTTCGGGAACGTTTAAAGGTGCTATCTTTGCCGGAGTTAAAATCCTCGGTTGGATTTTTAAATATAGTTTTAAATGATAAACATAGCGGTAATCATACTTTATACACTGGCATTACTCGTTATTTTTATTTATAGCCTTTCCCAACTTCAGCTGCTGCTGAATTACCTAAAAGCGACCAAAACTCCCGATAATTCTGAAAAATTCGATTTTCATGCAGGTGATGAATTCCCTTTTGTAACAGTGCAATTACCACTTTATAATGAATATTATGTGGTGGAACGCCTGCTGAAGAATATTGTAAAGCTTGATTATCCGAAAAACCGACTGGAAATTCAGGTGCTTGACGATTCCACCGATCATTCCCTCGAAAAAACTTCAGAAATAATTGAAAAACTTCAGGAAGAAGATTTTGATATACAACATATTGTCAGAAAGAACCGTGACGGTTTTAAGGCTGGCGCTTTAAAGGAAGGATTGAAAATTGCCAAAGGCGAATACATCGCTGTATTTGACTCCGATTTTATGCCGGGTTCCGATTGGCTTTTGAAAACCGTTCCTTATTTCAAGAATGAAAAGATTGGAGTCGTCCAAACCCGCTGGGGGCATTTGAACAGGGATTATTCGCTACTTACCAGAATTCAGGCCTTTGCACTTGATTTCCATTTTATCCTGGAACAGACCGGAAGAAATTTTGGGCGGAATTTTATCAATTTCAACGGGACGGCTGGAATCTGGCGAAAGGAATGCATTCTCGATGCGGGTAACTGGAGCGGCGATACCTTGACGGAAGATCTGGATCTAAGCTATCGCGCCCAGATGAAAAAATGGGAATTCAAATATCTCGAAAATGTCGAAACTCCCGCCGAACTTCCGGTGGTGATCAGCGCGGCACGAAGTCAACAGTTTCGTTGGAATAAGGGAGCCGCAGAAAACTTCAGGAAAAATTATCGCAAACTGTTCAAAGATCCTTCGGTTTCTTTCAGCACCAAATTCCACGGATTTTTCCACTTGCTCAATTCCAGTATGTTCCTGATCGTTCTTTTGATCGCGATTTTGAGCATCCCCGTGCTTTACATTCAGCATACCGATCCAGGATTTAGCTGGTATTTCAATCTGCTGGCCTTTTTTGCGATAAGTACGATCATCTTTTTTGGCTGTTATTACGTGGCTTATGCTAAAATTCACGGAAAGGGCTTTAAAAACTTCCTTCGCTATATCGGTATGTTTTTTACTTTTTTCTCGGTGGCCATGGGCTTTTCGGTTCATAATTCTGTTGCGGTGCTGGAAGGACATTTTGGGAAGCGATCGGAATTTATTAGAACGCCGAAATTCAATATCAGTTCGCTTAAGGATTCCTGGAAAGGAAACCGATATGTAAAAAAGCAATTTTCAGCTAATCTGATAATCGAGATTTTGCTGTTCCTGTACTTCGGATTTGGCATTTTAAGCGCTTTTATTTTGAAGGATTACGGCCTGCTTTTATTCCACCTCATGCTTTTTGCCGGTTTCGGATTTGTGGTCTTTAGCAGTCTGAAATCGGAAGTTTGATTAACTTCGCAGGAAAGCCTGTTGCTTTTCTATGGATTTCCGAACTCTGAAACTTTATAAAATCCCCATCATTTTCGCTGTCGCCTGCGCGGCCTTTTACCTTTCTTTCGCCTATGACCTGGAGCGTACCGATTTTATAAAATTAACGGGGCTTTATCTCGGACTTTTCTTTCTCAGTTTTCAGTTTATAAAGATGCAGAAACATAATTTCTGGGTTTTAGTCGCACTGGCGCTTATTTATCGCTTATTATTTCTTTTCAGTATGCCCAATCTTTCGCAGGATTTTTACCGGTTCATCTGGGACGGAAGACTAATAGCTGAAGGCTGGAATCCTTTTGCCTATATTCCGAAAGAACTCTATGGAAATCCTGATTTTCATATACCGCAGGCAACCCCACTCTTGAACGGAATGGGTAATCTCAGCGCAGGGCATTATTCAAATTATCCGCCGGTGAGTCAGTTGATATTTGCTATCGCCGGATTCCTTTTTCCCGGAAATCTTTTGGGTTCAGTCATGAGCATGCGTTTTTTTCTCATTCTGGCCGATATGGGAACACTTTTTTTTGGCGCTAAACTTTTAAAAGAACTCAAACTGGCGGAATATCGCATCTTCTGGTATATTCTCAATCCGTTTGTGATCATTGAGCTCACCGGAAACCTCCATTTTGAAGGGCTTATGGTCTTTTTACTGGTATTGTCATTATATCTTCTTCTGAAGAAAAAATGGTTTTATTCGGCGATATTTTTTGGCCTGGCGGTTTCGGTAAAACTCCTGCCGTTGATGTTTTTGCCTTTATTTTATCAATATTTCCGGAAAAATTCGAGTCTGATAAACCTTCAACTATATTATCTGATAGTGGGATTGGTAGTTGCTCTGACCTTTATTCCTTTTTATTCTGCGGAAGTGTTTTCAAATTTCCTGCAGAGCGTAGGACTCTGGTTCGGAAAATTCGAGTTCAATGCCAGTATTTATTACATCGTCCGCTGGGTAGGTTTTCAAATTAAAGGCTACAATATTATTGAAACTGCCGGAAAAATTCTGCCGTTGTTTACCCTTGCTTTTATCCTTTTCCTGAGCTTCTTCAGAAAAAATCATACACTGCGCCAGCTTATCGAGAACATGCTTTTTGCGGTGACTTTCTATTTGTTACTTTCCACTACCGTACATCCCTGGTATTTAGCCGTTCCTTTGCTGTTAAGTATTTTCAGCCGATTTAGATTTATGATTGTCTGGTCTGGGGCGGTAGTGCTGAGCTATTTTGCTTATTCCAATCCTACCTATGAAGAAAATCTGTGGCTGGTTGCCCTGGAATATCTGATTGTTTTTGGCTATTTAGGATATGAAGTTTTTCACCAAAGAAAATTCCGATTGCCTGAATAAAAAAAGACCTTGCAGGTTTTCAAAACCTGCAAGGTCTGGTACTTCAAAAAATCGGTTTAGCCGATAATTTTCGTTTACATATCCAGCAGATATGCGAATATCAGTGGCGCGACAATGGTCGCGTCACTTTCAATGATATGTTTTGGTGTGGTTATATCCAGTTTTCCCCAGGTGATCTTTTCATTAGGCACTGCTCCGGAATATGATCCGTAACTGGTGGTAGAATCAGAAATCTGGCAGAAATAGCTCCAGAAAGGAGTATCGGTTCTTTCCAGATCCTGGTATAACATCGGTACCACGCAAATAGGGAAGTCTCCGGCAATTCCACCACCAATCTGGAAGAAACCGATTCCGTTTTTGGAGTTATCGGTATACCAGTTGGCAAGGAAGGTCATGTATTCAATCCCCGATTTCATGGTTGAGGTTTTCAATTCACCCTTGATACAGTAAGAAGCGAAAATGTTCCCCAGTGTGCTGTCTTCCCATCCGGGAACCACCATTGGCAAATTCTTTTCAGCCGCGGCATACATCCACGAATCTTTCAGGTCGATCTCGTAATATTCTTCAAGCTTTCCGCTTAAAAGAAGCTTATATAAATATTCATGAGGCAAATAGCGTTCATCTTTTTCTTCGGCTTCTTTCCAGATCTCGAAAATATGCTTCTGAATTCTTCGGAAGGCTTCTTCCTCGGGAATACAGGTATCTGTAACCCGATTCAGGCCTTTTTCAAGCAGATCCCATTCTTCCTGAGGCGTAAGATCACGATAGTTCGGTACTCGCTTATAATGACTGTGAGCGACGAGGTTCATCACGTCTTCCTCAAGGTTCGCCCCTGTACAGGAAATAATATCAACCTTTCCCTGGCGGATCATCTCTGCGAAGATCTTACCAAGCTCAGCAGTACTCATCGCACCGGCAAGCGAAACCAGCATCTTGGATCCCTGCTGCAGCTGTTTTTCGTAGTCTTTCGCAGCATCGACAAGCGCGGCCGCATTAAAATGTTTGTAATATTTTTCTATGAACTGAGATATGTTGCCTTTACTCATCTTCGTCGTCTTCTTCGTTATAATTTTGATATTTGAATTTGTAGCTCAACATTTTGTAGTAAAGCTTGGCCGCAAGGAAATCTGAAGATTTCTCATTTTTATTCGGACAAAGCTCCACGATGTCAAAGCCAACCACGTTTTTCTTTTTGAACATCATTTTCAGAAACTCCAGGGTTTCGTACCAGAATAATCCGCCTGGTTCCGGAGTTCCCGTGGATGGAAGAATACTTGGATCAAAAGCGTCAAGATCGATCGTGATAAAAACATTGGGGGTCATTTGCCCGATAGCGTCATCCTGCCAGTCTTCATAAAGGTCATGCGCGAAATAAACCTGGTTTTCATCCATATGATCATTTTCTGAAACGTCCATGGAACGAATTCCAACCTGGATAAGGTTAGTGGTTTTACCTGCTTCGTGCATTGCGCAGGCATGATTGCATTTAGACCCTTCATACTCAGGTCTTAGATCGGCATGAGCATCGATCTGCACCACGGTAAGGTCTTCGAAAGATTCGTTGAAAGCGCGAATACTTCCGATGGAAATCGAGTGTTCCCCCCCAAAAAGCGTAACGAATTTATCTTGCTTTATGTAATTCTTTGTGGTTTTATAAACCGCTTCTACCATTTTTTCAGGCGATTCGTCTTCAGTAACGGGAGGGGCAAGGTAAACACCCTTTTTGTAAACTTCACTCCGCGTTTCAATGTCATACAGCTCCATATTTTCCGAAGCTTCCAAAAATGCCTCGGGGCCTTTATCTGCTCCCTTTTGCCAGGTGCTGGTGCCATCGTAAGGCACAGGAATCAATACCACTTTGGCCTCGTCGATGCGGGCATATTTATCGGGTATCCCGGCGTAATTCTTCTTGCTCATAATCAATTAATTGGTTGTTTTGTTTTTTTAAAGGTAAAAAAAATTAGTTGGTTGAATTATAGCCTAAAATTTTCAGCATGTCTTCAGCTTTTTGCTGTTCGCTGAACAGTTTGGTTGTGATTTTTCCGTTTTTGTCTTTATCGATTAATACATGTTTTGGCTGCGGAATAAGGCAGTGCTGCAATCCGCCGAAACCTCCAATGGTATCCTGGTAGGCCCCGGTATTGAAAAAGCCGATGTATAAAGGTTTTTCCCTTTTGAATTTTGGTAGATAGATGGCATTGGTATGCTGCTCAGAGTTGTAATAATCATCGCTGTCGCAAGTAAGCCCGCCAAGCAAAACCCTTTCGTATTCATCATTCCAGCGATTGATGGCCAGCATTACGAATTTCTTACTTATCGCCCAGGTATCGGGTAAAGTGGTGATAAAAGAAGAATCGATCATATTCCACTTTTCACGGTCGTTTTGCTGCTTCTGATAAAGTATTTCATAGATAGCACCGCCGCTTTCACCAACGGTAAAACTTCCGAATTCAGTAAAAATGTTTGGCGCTTCCACTTCAGCCTCTTCACAGGCAAGCTGAATTTGATTTACGATCTCTTCCACCATATACTGATAGTCATAATCGAATGCCAGCGAATTTTTTATAGGAAAGCCACCACCAATATTTAAGCTATCAAGCGTAGGGCAAATTCTTTTCAGACTGATATAGACCTTCATACATTTATTAAGCTCATTCCAGTAATAGGCGGTGTCGCGAATTCCGGTATTGATGAAGAAATGGAGCATTCTCAGGTCTACTTGCTCATCATCCTTGATCTGTTTTTTGTAAAATGGAACGATGTCTTTATATCCAATCCCAAGACGTGAAGTATAAAATTCGAATTTTGGTTCTTCTTCTGAAGCAATTCTGATCCCTACCTGGAATTTTCCCTTGATCTTTTCGGTTAAAAGGTCAAGTTCCTCATAATTATCGATGATCGGAAGACATTTTTTATGACCTCCATTCATCAGGCGGCTGATGTTATCAACATAAATGTCTCTTTTAAAACCGTTGCAGATCACCCAGGTATCATCGGTAATCTTACCCTTTTTTTTCAGTTTTTCAACAATATTGATGTCGAAAGCAGAAGAGGTTTCAATATGAATATCATTTTTGAGAGCTTCATTCAGTACATGCTGGAAATGAGAGCTTTTCGTGCAATAACAATAATTATAAGAACCCTTATAATCATGCTTTTCAATGGCATTTTTAAACCATCCTTTTGCTCGATTGATATTTTCTGAAATTTTGGGAAGATAGGTGAACTTAAGTGGCGCTCCATATTTTTCCACGAGATCCATAAGATCGATATCGTGAAATCTAAGTTCGGTGCCATCTAAAGTAAATTCTTCCTGGGGGAAATAATAGGTCTGGTCTATCAGGTCGCTATACTTTGTATTCAATTTTTTATATAGATTTTAAAAGCTAAAAATTAGAGAATAATTTATAGGGTCAAAAAAATCGATTGGTAAATTAATGTTAAGAAAACGAAAGCTGCCGGATGCAGTAGCCCGGGAAGAACTGATTAAGTAAGAAAGATTCCTTTTCAATTCATAAATTGGAATGGAAACAGGGAAATTTACCTGCTTCAATTTATTTGACAGGATAAAAGTATTAAAAAAAGGGAATTACCAGCTAAAAAATTTTAGAGCATTCCCAGATTGATTACCTCCTGCTGAGTGAGGGACCTCGATCGGCCTCTTGGCAGATCTTTTTTTGTGAGTCCGCCAAAAACCACACGGTCCAGGCTTTCCACTTCATAGCCCAGGCTCTTAAAGATTCGTGTTACTATATGTTCCCTGATGCTATTGATCTCCAGGCCCACTTCATCATGAGGTTTGTTATCGATAAAACTAATATCGGTTACGGGAACCTTTGAGCCTTCAATGTAAACTCCTTTTTTAATCGTTTCCAGGTCTTCGTTACTGAGGTTCTTATTGAGTTTTACCTCATAGATCTGGCGAATTCCGCTTTTAGGTTTAGCGAGTTTCTTGGCGAGGGTTCCATCATTGGTAAAAAGCAACAATCCTTTTGCCTTGTTGTCAAGTTTGCCTACCGGAGCCACTTTTGCTTTGGTAGCCTTGGAGATAAGTTCCATGACGGTACGCCCCCCCATTTCGGGGTTTCCGGTAACGAAAAAGCCGGCAGGTTTATTAAGTAAAATGTATTCGGGTTTTTCAGGATTCAACCTTCGGCCATCAAAACGAACATCATCGGTAAGCTGAACGCGATGTCCCATTTCGGTAACTACTTCACCGTTAACGGTAACGTTTCCGGCGGCGATATACACATCGGCTTCACGACGGGAACAGATACCCGAATTTGCGATATATTTATTCAGCCTAATACCTTCCTGGTTGGAAAGCGGACTTTTTTCCATCTTCTTCTTAATAGGAGCATTTCCCCGCGCGTAAGATTTTTTGCGTTTTCCACCGCCCTGTCTTCCGCTGTATTTACTTTCTGAATCCTTTGAGTTTCTGCTCATATCGCAAATTTTTTGCAAAGATACATGATCGCTGTCGATGCTGCCAAGTTATTAGGAAAAGTTTTAAAAATGAGGAAATTAGCTAAAAGACACGGTTGAGCACTTCATTTACATCGATTAAGAGGATGCTGAAAACACCTGCCACAATGATCAGTTTAAGAATATTATGTAAAAGCAGGTACTGCCATTTTGCGCGGCTGAAATAGAGGAGCAATAGAAAAATAAATAAGAGTATTACTGAAGCATAGAAATAAATATTCATCTGGCCGATTTCAAACCTGGTCACCAAAAGATAAATTGGAAACAACGCCAGTATCGCGCAGCAGGTTAAAAAAAATTTGCTCCATTTTTCGCCATATACCAGCGGGATGGTGTGATAGTTCTGAGCGAGATCGCCCTGCATATTTTCCAGATCTTTAACCAGTTCCCGCATTACGATCATTAAATATAGGAACATGGCGTGGATGAAAATCACCGTTTCAAAATTCTTGTAATACACAAAAACGACAAAGAAAGGAGTGATGGTAAGTACCGAAGCCACCAGGTTTCCAACAAAAAGAATCCTTTTTAGCCTATAGGAATAAAGCCAGATCGCAAAGATGTAAATTGAAAAGAAAACCACGGCCCTAAAAGAGACATAACTGGCAAAAAAGATCGTGGCGAAATTCAGCATAAAATAAACCGAAAGTTTCGTGCGCTGGCTTATCACGCGGTCGAGCATCGTCTTTTTGGGCCTGTTGATAAGGTCTTTTTCGCTGTCGTAAAAATTATTGATGATGTAACCTGAGGCGATAGTACTCGCTGAAGCAAGGATCAAAAAAAACAGGTTGGTATCAAACAGGATTTCCCGAAGCGGTCGGTCGTGGGCCAGGATAAAGGCCGAGGCCATGTACTGGGCGATAATTACCACCAGGATATTATAACCTCGAACCACCGAAAATAGACTCAGAATTTTCAGTAGCAGGCGTTTATTGGAAATACTTGCCATTGGGCGAAATTTAGAAGTTGTAAACCACTTCTAAATTATATCCTTTAAGTGCTTTTCGGGCTTTCTCTATATCTTCGGTGAAACCAAGAATATAGCCACCACCACCCGAACCACAAAGTTTGAGGTAATAATCGTTGGTTTCGATCCCTTTTTTCCAAAGCTTGTGGAATTGAGAGGGGATCATAGGTTTGAAGTTATCGAGTACCGTATGGGAGAGTTTTTTAACATTTTTGAACAGCGATTTTACATCACCCTTCAGAAAATCGTCCACGCAGGCATCAGTATGTTTTACAAATTGATCTTTTACCATTTTTCTAAATGGCTCCTGCTTCATATTTTCCATGAAAATACTCACCATAGGCCCGGTTTCTCCTACTGTACCGCTGTCTAAAAGAAAAACGGCACCTGTTCCGTTTTCGGTTTGAGAAGGAATACCGGCAGGTTCAATATTTTCTTTGGAATTGATCAGAATAGGAATGCTGAGGTAAGAATTCAGAGGGTCCAGTCCCGATGATTTTCCGTGGAAAAAAGATTCCATTTCACCAAAAATCTTTTTCAGCTTCAGGAGTTTATCACGGGTAAGGTTTTCCAAAACCGTGATCTTATCATTCGCATATTTATCGTAAATGGCCGCTACCAAAGCACCGCTGCTTCCCACTCCGTATCCCTGAGGGATGCTGGAGTCGAAGTACATTCCACGTTCAATATCTTTCCTTAAAGCCTCCAGATCGAACTGGACCAGCTGCGGATTATTTTGCTGAAGAGTCTCCAGGTAAGCTGTAAATTTCCGAAGATTTTCATTCGATTTTTTTGCAGTGTCGCTGAGGTTTTCTTCTACTTTCAAAGCGCCATTGTAAAAATTATAAGGAATCGACAGACCTTTGGAATCCTTAATGATCCCGTATTCTCCGAAGAGAAGGATTTTTGAATAAAATAGAGGTCCTTTCATAAGTATAAAATTGACAATTGATAATGGAAAATTGAAAATTACTTCTGTTTTGACGTTTTTATAATTGAAACAAGTAATCTCAAAATTTCCTGTATGTCTTTTTTGAAATTTTGGTATTGATCATGGTCTAAAAAATCTGAGGCATTTAATAAATCAATCCAGTATTCAGTTTCATTAGCTTCTTTAAGACCAATTGACAACTTATGGATAAAATCCTGCCTGCTTTCTGCATGTTCTGATTCCCTTACTAATGCTCCAATTGCAGTGCCAGATCTCAATAACTGTTTGGACATTACAAATTCCTTCTTTTCAGAAACTAATAACTTATACAAAGTAACAACTTTAACCGAGAATAAAAAACTCTTAGATTTTATGATATTCTCTTTTAGCATTGTTAATTATCCATTGTCCATTGTCAATTTTCTTGCGCCAATACCAACTTCGTCGCAAATGTAATGCCCTTTTTGACAATACGCAACAAGCTCATTCTTAATGAATTCTAAAACTTGTGATTCATTTTCTTGCGGATATAGCAAATGTACGTTCGCACCGGCGTCGAGCGTAAAGCAAACAGGAATATTTTTCGATTTTCGATATTCCCAGATTCGGTTGATAATTTCGAGCGTATTGGGTTTCATCAGGATAAAATAAGGCAGGCTGCTCATCATCATCGCGTGCAGGCTCAGCGCTTCGCTTTCAACTATTTTTATGAATTCTTCCAAATCTCCCGATTTCAGAATTTGCTTCAGTTTTCTCAAATTTTCATTCGCCTGATCGAAACGGCTGTCAGCATAAGGGTGGCCGTGCATCAAATCATGGCCCACTGTGCTACTTACAGTTTTTTCGCCTTTGTCTACAAGTAAAATAGTGTCTTTGTAGGTTTTGAAAACAGGAGCAACTTCGTATGGATATGAAATTCCGAAAAGATTAGATGAATTCTCAATTTCCGGGTGTTCTCCCCAAACCACGAGTCCGCCTTCGATGCTCCGGCAAGCGCTTCCCGAACCCAAGCGAGCTAGAAAAGAAGCTTTTTTCCGAAAAAATTCTTCGGAAGTATCAGGATAAATTTGTTTTTCCAGTGACATCAGGCAAAGCGCCAGAGCACTCATTCCACTTGCTGAGGAAGCAATTCCGCTGCTATGAGGAAAAGAATTTTCACTATGGATCTCGAAACGATACTCTTTTATATACGGACAGTAATTTTCAATTCGCTCGAAGAACTGCTGGATTTTTGGCCGGAATTCTTCCTTCTTTTTGCCTTCGAAATAAAAGCTGAAATCAAAATTTTTAGAAGCCTCTTCTTTTTCTGCAAATTTTAAGGTGGTCGTGCTATGACAATTCGAAAGCGTAAAACTTATGGAAGGATTAGCCGGAATCTGGTTTTGTTTCTTCCCCCAGTATTTTACCAGGGCAATATTACTGGGTGATTGCCAGGTGATTTCCCCTTTTTCCGCTTTTTCCGACTTTCCCTTTGGGATAAAATCCTTTTCGGACATCGTTGAAATTTTTGCCAAAGTTAAACTTTTATGTATTGATCATTCTTAAAACCTCGCAAATTCAGAAGTCATGGCTTTGGCCGCCACGTATGCTCCAGTCCAGGCATTTTGAAAATTAAAACCGCCGGTGATCGCATCTATATTTAAGATTTCACCCGCGAAATAAATATTTTTATGGAGTTTGCTTTCAAATGTCTGAAAATCGACTTCTTTTAAATCAATCCCGCCCGCAGTTACAAACTCTTCTTTAAAAGTGCTTTTTCCGTTCACCTGAAAAGTAGCATCGGTAAGTTCTAAAGCCAGTTTTTCAAGCTGGTTTTTGTTGAGGTCGGCCCAGTTTGTTTGTTCCTGAATATCTGCCGCCAGTACCAGTTTTTGCCATAACCTTTTTGGAAGTTCAAAATGAGGCCTGGTGAAAACAAACTGCCTGGAAAGTTCAAATTTCATTTCTTTTAATTTTTCCAGCATTTCTTCGGAAGAAAATTCCGGTGTCCAATTCACTTTGATCCTGAAATTGTAAACCAGGGCATTTAGTTCTCTTGCTCCCCATGCGGAAAGTTTCAGGATGGCCGGTCCGCTCATGCCCCAGTGGGTGATCAAAAGAGGTCCGTCACTTTCCATTTGGGTGTTTTCAACTTTCACTTCGGCATAGGTAGAAATGCCATGAATACCTTCAATTCTTTTATCTATTATGTTGAAGGTGAACAGGGAAGGAACCGGATCTATGATGGTATGCCCCATAGATTTGAGCAGATCCCAGACCTTCGAATTGCTGCCGGTGGCGAGCATGATCTTTTCCGACTGAAATTCGTCAGACTGTGTTTGAAGAACCCAAAAATTATCTTTTTTTGATAGTTTTTTCAGAGTCTGGCCTTTTTTGATTTCAATGTTCAGCCGGGAACATTCTTTTTGAAAACAATCGATAATAGTCTGGGAATTATCGGTGGTTGGAAACATCCTGCCGTCTTCTTCGGTTTTTAGTTCAACGCCTCGTTTTTCAAACCACGCGATGGTGTCTCCGGACATGAATTTGTGAAAAGGTCCGAGCAGTTCTTTCTCACCTCTCGGATATTTTTGCACAAGTTCAGAGGGAATGAATTCGGCATGAGTGACATTGCAACGTCCTCCACCCGAAATTCGGACTTTTTGAAGCGTTTCTTTTCCTCTTTCCAGGATCAGGATTTTTTTACCGGGAGCATTTTCAGCGGCATTGATTGCCGTAAAGAATCCCGCGGCACCTCCACCCACGATAATAATGTCATATTTGTTCAAATCAGCAGAATTTTTCCGAAGCCACAAAAATAAGAAGAATTATCAGGGCTTGAGACTGAGCAGCGGATTATGAAGCCTGTTCGGGTAATCTGAAATGATCCCGTCAACGCCAAAATCGATCATTCTCAGAATGTCGTTGCGCTCGTTTACCGTCCAAACATTTACTTTAAAACCCTCCTCATGACAGAGTTTGGTGTTATCCCGGGTAATGATCCCGAGCGAAGGATGAATGGCAGAAGCCTTGAGTTTTTTACCATATTCGATAGCTTCGGGAACGCTGGCTTTACTCAGCACCGCGACGGGAACATCCTGATCGAATTGGCGAACCTTAAAAAGTTCATTCATCTGAAAACTGGAAATAAGAAAATCGTCATATTGCCAGTTTCTGGCAGCGATCCTTTTCTGAACTTCCTTACAAACCGGGCCTGCCGTATTCAGGCCCTTCAGCTCAATATTGATCGCGCATTTACCTTCAATGAGGTCGAGAACCTCGGTAAGCAACGGGATTTTAAAATGGCCTTCCACCTTAAGTTTTCGAATGACATCTGCCGGCCGTTTGGCAATTTCCCCACTTCCATCAGTAGTGCGGTCAAGCGTGAAATCGTGAATGACCCAAAGCTCGCCGCTGGCACATTTATGCACATCGATCTCTATCATATCCACGCCAATTTCCAGCGCCTTTTGAATACTATCAAGAGTATTTTCGGCTAGAAGGCCTTTTGCTCCACGATGGCCTATCTTCAAAAATGGTCTGCTAAAATTTGTCATTTTGACTGTTTTTGATTCAGCTGTTAACGCTAAAAGAATGAAGTTCGTAAAATTTACAAAGGCTTAAGATAGCTTAACATTTATTTGGCTGAAAAGCATTGTAATTTATGGGACTTTAGATGAATTCAGGTTATGAAATTATTATTTATCCGATGCAAATGTATTGAATGAATGTATAATTAAATGATGAAATATGAGCAAACCAACCAACGTACCAGACCAGGATCAAAAGCAACCGGGGGACGAATTCAAAATGCGTCCCGAGCCGGAAATTATTCGTGATGATTATAAGGGAAGTGAGAAGCTGAAAGCTAAGACCGCATTGATCACCGGAGGCGACAGCGGAATTGGTCGCAGTGTGGCCGTTCATTTTGCCAGGGAAGGAGCCGATGTGGCAATTGTTTATCTGAATGAAGACAAAGATGCGGCAGAAACCAAAGAATTGGTAGAGAAAGAGGGGAAAAAATGCATGATCGTTTCAGGAGATCTGAAGGAGGAAGGCTTCAGCAGGGAAGTAATTGCTAAAGTTATCGAATCATTCGGAAAACTTGATATCGTGGTCAACAATGCCGCGATGCAATTTCCAAAAGAAGAAGTGGAAGAAGTGAGCAATGAGCAATTCAGAAAAACTTTCAGAAACAATCTTTATCCATATTTCTACATCGTTAAAGAGGCACTGAAACATTTAAAAGAAGGTTCGGTAATTATCAATACCACTTCTGTGACCTCTTATCGGGGAAGCGAACACCTGCTGGATTATTCGAGTACCAAAGGAGCGATCACCAGTTTTACCAGATCACTTTCAAAAATGCTGGTCGAAAGAAAAATTAGAGTGAACGGAGTAGCTCCGGGTCCCATATGGACTCCGCTGATCCCTTCGACCTTTGATGATGTTTCCGGATTTGGAAAAAAAGTACCTATGGGACGTCCCGGGCAACCAAGCGAAGTAGGTCCGGCCTATGTCTTTCTCGCCAGTAAAGACAGCAGTTATATGACGGGCCAGGTGATTCATATTAATGGCGGCGAAATTGTAGGAGCATAGATGGGACCAACATTCGAAAAATGGTTTACTTCAGACTGGCCCTCCCTGCTAGCAATTATCCTTACTACACTTGGGATTTACCTGGCGGTGATCATTTTTACAAGGCTGGCCGGAAAGCGAAGTTTCTCAAAAATGTCAAGTTTCGATTTCGCTATGACCGTTGCAGTAGGTTCCCTTATAGCCACTACTGTTCTCTCTTCAGATGTAAGTCTTTGGGATGGGATTGTTGGGCTGGGAGCTATCTACATTTTCCAGATTGGAGTGGCGCTTCTTCGAAGATTTGAAATAATAAAGAAAATAGTAGACAATTCCCCCCTGCTACTAATGGACGGAGATAAAATTCTCCATAAAAATCTTAGGAAAGCAAGGGTTAGTGAAGATGATCTTCGGTCAAAGCTTAGGGAGGCAAATGTGTTGGAGCTGAATCAGGTGAGAGCAGTTGTTTTCGAAACTACCGGTGATATATCTGTTTTGCATAGCACTGATCCAGATGAAAATTTAGAAAGCTGGCTATTAAAAAATGTTGATCGATAAAAAAATAGTATGAAAATTCTTGAAAAATCAATGCGTAAAAACAGAAGGGTTTTAGAGATAGAGGAGAAAAAAAGGCTTAAAAAGCAGTTTGAAAATTTTATTCTGAAAAATGATCATCCCTGCATAATGGCGCAGACCGTTTTTAGGATGGATGAAGTTGATCTTCATAAATATGATTCTTTCGGAACCGCTGAAAGTGCAAGAAATTTAATTAAAGACATAGGCGCATATCTTAACAATTACGATTTCGAATCTAATGATTTCCGCACTTTCCTGGCGATATTTCCCAATTCGCCGGAATATTCCGAAATTGAATTTGAAAAGCTTCTCTGGAAACAGCTGGAATTTTTGCATAAAGCTGATAAATCGGAATGGGACGGGGAAGTTAGTTCCGATCCCGAAAGTGAGCATTTCAGTTTTAGTTTATGCGGAAAAGCTTTCTATATAGTGGGAATGCATCCCGGAGCTTCCAGAAAGGCCCGGCAGAGTCCTTACACTGCCATTGCGTTTAATCTGCACTGGCAGTTTGAAAAGTTGCGTGAAATGGGAACTTATCAAACGGTACGAGATCGAATTCGCGATCGCGACCGGGAATTGCAGGGGAGTATCAATCCGATGCTGGAAGATTTTGGGACAAACAGTGAAGCCAGGCAGTATAGCGGACGGGCAGTAGACAAAAAATGGAAATGTCCGTTTCATCAAACTAAATAAAATAATGTACCGACCAGAAAAATACCGTAAGGATGAGGATGATTTCATCTTTTCATTTATCAAAAAACATCCTTTTGCCACTTTTGTGATAAATGGGAAAAGGCTTCTGGGAACGCATATCCCAATTCTTCCTTTAGGAAAACCGGGAGACTTCAAGCTCTATTCGCATATTGCCAATCACAATGAACAACAGGCCTTTCTGAAAAATGGTGCCGAGGCTCTTATTATTTTCCAGGGTCCGAATTCTTATATTTCATCTTCCTGGTATAAGGAAAAAGACATTAGCACATGGGATTATTCGGCGGTGCATGTAAATGCAAAGATCGTTTTGCAGAACAGGCAGGAGCTTGAATATTCGTTGAAGAAGCTGGTTCAGCGCTTTGAAAAAGACCAGGAAAAACCACTTTTTTACGAAGATATTCCTTCAAAAATACTGAAGGAGCACCTGCCTCAAATTACGGGCTTCTGGCTGGAACCTTTTAAAGTGGAAGGAGTGGCAAAACTTCACCAGAATTACCGTGAGGAAGATGTTAAAACAGTGGTAGAAAAACTTGGGGAATGTGAAGGAGGAAAAGCGCTAAGCGAGGAAATAAGAAAAGAAAATAAGATCGATAAAAATTTTGAGTCATGACGAAAAAAGGATTTCTAAAAGAGTATCACGAAAAGCGTGATTTTGATATCTCTTCGGAACCTTTTGGCGAAGAAGTGGATAAAAAAGACAAGGACAAGCAAATTTTTGTGATCCAGAAACACGATGCCAGTCATCTGCATTTCGATTTCAGGCTGCTCGTTGATGGAGTACTAAAAAGCTGGGCGGTGCCAAAGGGTCCGTCTACCGATCCGAAAGAAAAAAGACTGGCCGTTCCAACCGAAGATCATCCTATCAAATATGCCGATTTTGAAGGAGTAATTCCCCAAGATCAATACGGCGGCGGCACGGTGATGGTATGGGATGCGGGAACTTATGAGAATGAAAAGAAAGATGATGACGGGAATATTATTTCTATGGAAGATCAGCTCAAAAAAGGCCATGCTACCTTTATTCTTAAAGGGAAAAAATTAAAAGGAGGCTATACGCTGATCCAGACTCAAAAAGGCAAAGATGAGAGATGGATCCTGAAAAAGGTCGATGATGATGAAGCCGATGCGAGAAGGAATCCGGTGAATACTGAAAATAAATCGGTTTTGACCGGCAGGACTATGGAACAGATTCGAAAAGAGGCTGAGAAAGATGGATAAGCTATTGGAGAACCTTTCCGAAGAACTGAAGGAAAAGCTGAAGAAAAAGAAGCAGCCGGACTGGATGTCGCCGATGCTGGCGAAACTGACGCATGATGTTTTTTCAGATGAAGACTGGATCTATGAGCGAAAACTCGATGGTGAACGTTGCATGATCTATAAGAAAGAGAAGCAGGTGAACATCATGAGCAGGAATAAGAAAAACCTTAACCACACGTACCCTGAAATTATCGAGGCTTCCGAAAAACAGAAAGCAAAAAATTTTATAGTCGATGGCGAAATGGTCGCTTTTGAAGGAAAACTTACCAGCTTTTCTGAATTGCAAAAGCGGATGCACCTACAGAACCAAAAGGAGATTGCCAACCATAAAACTAAAGTCTATTTCTATATTTTCGACCTGATGTATTTCGACGGTTATGATATTACCCAATTACCTCTTCTTGAGCGGAAAAAGATCCTTCAGAAACTGATAAAATTCGAAGACCCGCTGCGCTTTACTTCTCACCGAAATGAATCAGGCGAAAAATTTTTTGAAGAAGCCTGCGAGAAAAAATGGGAAGGCCTTATAGCGAAAAAAGCTGATAGCGCTTATGCTCACAGCCGTTCTTCAAACTGGTTAAAGTTCAAATGTGTGAATCAGCAGGAGTTTGTGATCGCGGGTTATACCGATCCGCAGGGTTCTCGTAAGGGTTTTGGCTCATTGCTGATTGGATTTTATGAGGATGATAAACTTCAGTATGCGGGGAAAGTAGGCACAGGTTATACCGATGAAATTCTGAAAGACCTGCATGAAAAAATGTCGAAACTCGAAGTGGAAAAATCTCCCTTTGAAAAGAATAAAGACCTCCCCTCTAAAAATGTGCACTGGATAGAGCCTAAACTGGTTGGTGAAGTAGGCTTTACTGAATGGACGAACAGTAATAAACTAAGGCATCCAAGATACCTTGGGTTGAGAAGAGATAAGAAAGCCAAAGACGTGGTAAAAGAAACATGATATGGGAACAGAAAAGAAGTTTGGGAATCACAGTTTTGAGGTCAGTAATCTGGACAAGATATTCTTTCCGAAAAAAGGTTACACTAAGGCTGATCTTATAGAATATTACGAGAAAATTTCGGATACTATCCTACCTTATCTGAAGGACCGGCCGCTGACGATGATCCGTTTTCCTAATGGGATCGATGATAAGCGATTTTATCAGAAAGACGAACCCGATTATTTTCCGAAGTGGATAAAAACAAAATCAGTAAATAAAAAAGAAGGGGGAAAAACCAAATATGTAGTTTGTAACGACAAGGAAACTCTGGTTTATCTGGCCAGCCAGGCTTGTATCACTCCGCATATCTGGTTGAGTAAGACCGATAAGATCGATAAACCTGATCGGCTTATTTTTGACCTGGATCCGTCAAATGGGGATTTTTCCGAAGTTAAAAAAGCGGCAAAACAGGTCCGCAAATTACTGGAAGATGATTTAGGGCTTTCAGTTTATGTAATGACTACCGGGTCTCGTGGTTTGCATGTTGTCGCGCCTATCAGGAGAAGCAAAACTTTTGATGAAGTCCGGGAATTCGCACAGAAAGCCGCAAAATATCTGGAATCTCAATATTCTGAAAAACTTACCACGGCGGCGAGAAAGAATAAACGGGAAGATAAATTATTCCTTGATGTAGCCCGAAATGGAACCGGTCAAACGGCGGTCACGCCATACGCGGTGAGGCCAATTGAAGGAGCGCCGGTAGCCACTCCGCTGGATTGGGATGAATTAAGCAAATCGTCTCTTTCGGCACAGAGCTATAATATTAAAAATATCTTCAGAAGACTTGGCAGTAAAGGAGATCCGTGGAAAAATATTGACGAGAATGCGAAGGATCTTTCTTCAGCAATAAAAAAACTCGAAAAACTTAAAAAAGATTGAATTTCTCATGGCAGAAGTTATTGAAAAACAAAGCGGTGCAGCTTTTAAACTCAAAGAAGGACAAAAACTAAAGGTGATCGATCCTCAGGGACAGCAGGTGAGCGATATGGTGCTTTTTAGTGAAGATGATAAACGGGAAAAGATATCCAGCGGGAAAACCTTTGATTTTGAAGAAAGTATACTTCTCACTAAAGGAAATTTCCTGTGGAGCAACCGCAGTAATAAAATGATGAAGATCCTTGAAGATACGAACGGGCGAAATGATTTCTTACTGGCCCCCTGCAGTCCGGAAACCTTTAAGATCATGTATAAAAAACAAGAATATCATCCCAGCTGTTTTGAAAATCTTTACACTAATTTAAAGAAGTACGGAATAGAACTCGACCAGATTCCCACGGCCTTCAATATATTCATGAATGTACAATTCACCGCTGATGGAAAGTTAAGTGTGGAGCCGCCCTTGAGTAAAGCCGGTGATTACGTGCTTTTTGAAGCACAAATGAATTTGATCGTGGGCCTGACTGCCTGTTCAGCTGAAGACAGTAACGGGGGCAGTTTTAAACCAATTCATTACGAAATAATAGACGACTAATTTTCAGCTTTCTTCCGGTAGCGCATATTCAGCATTTCAATAGCTAACGAGAAGAATACGGCAAAATAGATATAGCCTTTTGGGACATGATAATGGGCACCTTCAACGATTAACATTACCCCGATGAGGATCAAAAAGGAGAGCGCCAGAATTTGAATTGTGGGATGTTTTTCCACAAATTCACCTACCGGCCTGGCAAAAGCCATCATAATTAAGATGGAAATTACCACTGCAATTATCATAAGCAGCAGCTGATCTGTTAAACCTACCGCGGTTAAGATAGAGTCAAAAGAAAAAATGATATCAAGCAGCACAATTTGGAGAATTGCATAGGCAAAAGAATTGGCCTTTACTTCTTTCTGAGCTTCTTCTTTGCCCTCTACTTTATGATGGATCTCGAGGGTGCTCTTTACAAGCAGAAATATTCCACCTGCGATTAATATTAGGTCACGCCAGCTTAGATCAAATTCCTGGACAGTAAGAACGGGCTGAGTAAGCCCAATGATCCAGGTGATGCTTAATAGGAGTAAAACCCGCATTACCAGGGCCGCCGAAAGTCCGCCGAGGCGTGCCTTTTTTTGCTGGTCTTTTGGAAGTCCGCCGGCTACGAGGGAAATAAAAATGATATTGTCTATTCCCAGAACGATCTCCATAAACGTAAGTGTAAGCAGGGCGATCCAGGTGTCGGCATGTAAGAATATCTCCATAAAAAACAGCTTGATCGTAAAAATAGAAAAAAAGATGTTTCTCCTAGTTAAAGTTTTCCAAAGCCTTTTTTCTAAGGGAAACCAAATTTTACTGCGATTCCCCCATATACCGAAGCCTGAAAGAAGTCATAATCGGTTCGCCAGCGGTATTCGCCGCGCAGATAGATAAAGAATCGATCGAAGTGATATTCTATAATTCCGTTAGCAGCGAGGGATGGATACACTTTCCATGGGCGTTTAATAAAAGAAAGTGAAAGATCGGCAACGGGAATAAGCATCTTTCCGGGGCGAATCACCCAGGCCGGGCAAACACCAAAAGATTCATAGCGAATTCCTGTAAAATTTTCATAAGTCGCGATAACTCCGAAACCTCCATTGCGATAGCCACCACTAAAAGTACCATCATAGGAAGCAGGATTCACCGTGCCTCCAAAAACAGCATTTCTTAGATCAAGGCCGGTAGCGACAAAAAAATATTTCTCTTCTCTTGTTAACCAGAATTGAGCGGAAAGCTTTAAGGGTAAGCTTAGCAAAAGAAGGAGGAAAAGTTTTTTCATGATCCAAGGGGGCGACTGATAACTGTCACTCTATGAATATACTACATAAATAGAAAATGTATATTATAGTGTTTCGGAATATGAATGAATTAGTATTTTCAAATCTATTTATCCAATTTTTAAAATTATATTTAGTACTGATTATCAGTTTGTTGTGTTTAAAGTGAGTATAAAGTTACGTGATGCCAGTAAATGATCTTCAAAGATATTTATCCGTCAAGGCCACTTCAGGAGTTTGTTAAACTCTACAGGTTGAGGCATTTTATTATTCCCCCTGTAATTAAAATTTATCCGAAGTCCTATCCTGCACAACCGGAACAATGTTTTATTTTTTATCCCCGCGGTGCAGAAAAAGTCGAAATTCTGGGCTCAGCACCTTTAATTAGGTCAAGATCGGTAATTGCCGGCCAATATACCTGCCGAATGGAGCGCAGTAGCGTTTTTAGTGAGATTATCTTCATTGTAGTAGTTCTTAAACCCGGCATTCTCTTTAGGCTAACTGGCATTCCTTCTGTTGAATTAAACGATAAGACCATTGAACTCGAGGTAGTCTTTCCAAAAGATGCCAGACTGGTCAATGGGTTGTTGAACAGTGCGTCCAGTTATGAAGAAATGATCATGATCATCGAAAATTTTTTACTGGATATAAGTCAAAGAATTAAAGTCGAAGCCAGGGTTTGCGATAAAATTTTTAGCATCATGGCTGATCCTCAGAATTATTCCATTGATCAATTGTCTAGTAAGTCATGTCTTTCTTCAAGACAATTCGAAAGGAAATCCTTTCAATATTTGGGAGTAAATCCAAAGTTTTACACCAGGATAGCAAGATTTAATAAAACATACCAGATGCGTTTGAAGAATCCAGATCTCGACTGGTTAAGCATTGCCATGGCCTGCGGATATTATGATTACCAGCACCTGGTAAAGGATTATTTGGAATTCGCCAACGACACTCCAAAGCTCTTTTTTCAGGATGAATATAAATCACTGGAAAGACTCCTGAAAATTAACGTTTGACGACTAAAAAATGTCGTTTTTTTACCACCAGAACACCCGGTTTAATTTCCAAATTTACTCTAATGATTTGTGAACTAATTGTTTAAGTAAAAAAGGTAAAAATGAAAACTAAACCAAAAATTCCGACCCTTTTCTGGATCCTGCTATTTTTAATTTCAGGTTGCCAGAAAGAAGAACTCTCTAATGACTCTGTTTTGAACGAGAGTTTGCTCCAGGTTAATGCAGAAAAAGCTGCGCTCTCCCATACTAAGCAGTATAGTGGGGAAATAGCCAATTCCTGGTTTTCCCTGTTGAGCGATTTATGTAAAGACACTCCCTATTTCCCACCACAGGCGGCAAGGCTTTTCGCTTATAGCGGCATGTCCCTCTATGAATCGGTAGTTCCCGGTATGCCGTCATACCAGTCAATGTATACTTATCTTACCGGCAATGTTATTGAAGTTGGAAAGAAAAAAGATTATTATTGGCCTGCTTCGGCTAATGCAGCGATGGCAAGACTTGCAACGAGGTTACTTTCCGATTATCCACAACCGGTCAATCTTCAGGCAATAACAGATCTTGAATCCAGTTTTAATACTGAATTTCTTGCCAGTATTTCGGCGGAACAGCTGGCGAATTCTCAACAATTTGGACGTGAGGTGGCTGATGCGATCTATGAGTGGAGTACCACAGATGGAACATTTTTGCCTTGTGATCCTTACGTTCCTACAGGCGAACCCGGAAGCTGGGTGCCAACTCCACCCGATTATTATCCTGCAGCAGGAGTTTGCCAGGGTGATTTGAGGACTTTCGTTCCGGGAATTTTTGATTACGCAATGCCTCCTGCGCCTCCAACCTATTCGGAAGATCCGGCATCAGATTTTTATAAGATGAATGAAGAAGTTTACCTGATAAGCCAGAATATCAGCAGTGAGGATGTGGTGCTTAGTCATGCCTGGGAAGATATTTTTTTCACCAATTACAATGTGCCTTCTCATATGATCAAGCTTACCACCAAAATTGCCAGGGACGAGGGTATTAGCCTGGAGAATGGGGCTCTACTCTATGCGCAGGAAGGTCTTGCCATGTTTGATGCAATTATAGTTGCTATTGGTTCAAAATATGAGTACAGTCTGATAAGACCAGTAACCTATATTGAAGATGTATTGGGCCATGTTGGATGGGTTGGCGTATATCCAGCGCCGCAACATCCTTCTTACCCGGCAGTAGCTCCGAGCGCCGCAGGTTCAATAGTTGAGATTCTGGAACAAAATTTTGGAACAAGCTATCATTTTGTTGATGATATCCAGGAAGATATATATGGAACCTGGACCTATGATTCTTTTGATGATTTATTAAAGGATATAGGTCGAAGCCGTACCCATAGTGGCATAAATTACCAGTTCTCTGTAGACGCAGGGATAACCTTGGGTCGGAAAGTAGGTGAAAAAGTTAGCTCCCTTCCCTTTAAAAAATAGGTGCGTTTCTGGTTCACTTCATCCGAAGGAAGAGGCTGTCTAAAAAGTCTAGTAAACGTCATCCTGAATTTATTTCAGGATCTTAACGAATTGAAAATCAAAATCCATTAGAAGCTGAAACCTGCCTACCGCAGGCAGGCAAGTTCAGCTTGACGAAAAAAGGTCTTTTTAGGCAGCCTCTTTAAATTTATGGTATGAGAAGAACTTTCCCATTGCTGTTACCAAATTCCAAAAATTCATGAGCCTTTCTTCCTTCTTCCAATCTGAATTTCACAGGTTCTTTTATTTTTATTTTTCCGCTTCTAAAAAGACTGAATAGGTTGGCCGCTTTCTTTCTTCTCTTAACCGGACTTTTAATATATCCCCATAAATCACCACCTACGAGCTTGAGGCTTCGGTCCATCAGATATCTGGGATCTATGGGCTTTGGATCGCCCCCACTCATTCCAAAAAAGACGGTGGTCCCGCCCTCACGTGTTACGGCAAGGCTCTTGTTTAGAGTGTTGCCAACACTATCGTAAACTACATTAGCCCCATGATTAGTAATCTTGAAAACCTCTTTTTCCCATTTTTGATTTAATAATATCGCATGGGCTGCTCCATTTTCTTTAATAATATCGAGCTTTTCCTTCTTTCTGCTAAGGCCTATCACCTGTGCATTTTTTATTTTTGCCAATTGGGTAAGGATTTGGCCCACACCTCCTGCGGCCGCATGGATTACCACAAAATCATTTTCTTTAATCGAGTAACTTTCCTCGGAGAGGAATTGAGCCGTTAATCCTTGTAAAAGAATACTGGCCGCATTTTCAAAACTAATATCTTCAGGTAGTTTTATCAATTTTTCTTCGGGAGCTTTTACATATTCAGCATTAGCATAAGGGACATCAGCAAATCCAACCCGGTCTCCAGGCAGGAAGTTCTTGGAGTTGCTTTTCAGAACAATTCCCGCTCCTTCATAACCTGCCAGGAAAGGCGGATTACCTTTCAAATGATAATTCCCACGTCTGCGATAGATGTCGGCATAATTCAAACCAATCGCTTTCATTTTAATAAGGACTTCATTTTCTCCTGCGACAGGAGATGCAATTTCTTTATATTCTAAAACTTCTGGACCGCCGAAATTTGAAAAAGTTAGTGCTTTCATAAGCTAGAATTTAAATAGAGAAGGCCGGGAATCCCGGCCTTCTCTATTGATAATTAAATAAATTATTTATAAAGCAGCCAGTTCTGGTCAGCTTTCGGAATGAGCAACCTGGAAATTCGCTTGGCTCTTTTTGAAAATTTTGAAGTACAATCACATGCCTTTTCTGTTCTTTTTTCTTGAGTATTCATAACAATGATTTTTGGTTATTATTCCTTTCATTATCATGACGAAAAAGAGCTTAAAAAGCCGCAGAATTATTCCCGTTTTTTATGTGATCCTGTAAAGATGCACAACTTCCTTTTACGTTAAAAGCCGTAAGATTCCCGTTTTTATCTATTTCCACATGGAAACATTCAGTGATCTGCTCTCTTAACATGTGCCGGGCGCGCTGAATTCTGCTTTTGGTGGCAGTAAGGCTTAAACCGAGTTCTTCGGCAACCTCCTGTTGTTTCATGCCCCTGATATCTGCCAATTCCAGCGGATAGGCATATTTTTCAGGTAAAAATTTGATCAAAGGTTCAACAAATTCCGCGGCCTCGCGGTAAACCGGATTTTCATCAGTCGCATCGGGCTCACATTTTATTTCGGTTTTTTTACTCTGCCGGCGAAAGTAATCCATGCAGGTATTGTAGGCGATCTGGAAAAGCCATGAGCGCACATTCCTGATTGGCCTCATCGAACAACACGAAGAATAGACCTTCATTAAGACTTCATGAGAAAGTCCGTTAGCGGTGTCTTCATCTTTAACGATTTTGAAGATATAATTTCGTAACGCATCCTTGTATTGAAGCCACAGTTCAGAAATGTCTTTATATTTTGTCAGTTTTTCCATAATCTTATTTTAAAGGTACAAATTCGTCTTGTTTAAAATTCGTCTTTTAAACAGGACGATCAAATCATGAAAAAGACGCAGGATTTTTGAATTTTAACAATATCAGGAATAAATCCCGCGATATCTTTCATACGATTTTTTAAAGATCTCACCGGCACCTTCAAATAAATTTTGCCAGGAAAAGGCTCCGAAAAAAGCATCAAAATCAAGCTCTTTTACTTTTTCAAAACAACGAAATAATTCCTTTTTTTCGAGGGCAATATTGTTTGGGTAGCTATACATCGCACTAAGATGCTTTTTGTTCAGGGAAAGGTATAGCGTGTCGCCCCCAAACAATGTTGGTGCCTGATTCTCCGATTTATAATGCAAAACCGTGCTGCCGGGAAAATGTCCGCCGGAATTTACAATTTCAATTCCCTTTGTTATCTCAAGTTTGTCTTCTGAAAAAAAGTGAATATTATCCTCCTTATCAAAGACCCATTTCCTGTCGTTTTCATGCAGGTAAACAGGACAATCGAAATACCCTGCCCATTCGGCCATTAAACTATAATAATGAGGATGCGAAATAGCGATGGCCTTTAAACCGCCAAGTTTATCTATAAAAGCTGCGGCTGCTTCATCTAAAAACGGCAAACAGTCCCAGAGAACATTGCCTTCAGGATGCAGGATAAGATGCGCTTTTTGGCCGATCGCGAACGAAGGCCTGATTGAAATCTCGTAAATATCGTTTCTCAGCTTATTAAAATAAAGGCTATGACTGTCTTTCATTTGCTTATAGCTCGTCCATTGCTGACCGTTTAGATTGATGTACTGGCGATCATCGGCACAAACCGGACAAAGGTTTTCATCAAAATATTCATCGCTGTACCTGGTGCCGCACGTCACACAAATGTTGTTTTTTTCTGGATTTGAAATTTTCATAATTCTGGTTTTTAAATTTTTATCTTCCGGAATATTTAAGGGTTTCATCAAATAGAGCGCCCCCGCAGCGATTCCCGAATACTTAACAAATTCTCTTCTTTTCATAGTTCTTTGTTTGTAATGTCAAAATTGCTTCATTTTAAGAGCAAAGACATGGACAAACCGGAAGAGCATCTGTACAAACTGGAAAATGTTATTATTTCAGAAAGGAAGAAGGACTTTGGCCCTCATGGCGTTTGAAAAACCTGGAAAAATAGGCGGGATCGTTAAAGCCAATGGCGTAGGCAGTTTCCTTGATATTTCTTGAGCTGTATAGCAGTCTTTTTGCTTCAAGTAAAAGCCTTTGGTTAATGAGTGCTTTTGCCGATTTTCCCGTAAATTCAGAGGTTATATGATTTAAATTTCTATGTGAGGTCGCCAGTTTTTCGGTATAGAAACCAATTTCATGCTCCTGGCAGAAGTGAGCTTCAATTAGATTTTTAAAATCGAATAAGACTTTATATCGGGGAGAATTGAACCTGGTATGATCTTCATTTTCCCGAAGCTCATAGATTCTCAGCAAAAAGATCTTGAGATACGAAACGAGAATGGAACGGGAGAATTCTTCATTTCGGTTGAACTCAGCCAGCATCTTTTGCATAAGTTCATCAAGAATACTAATCTGCTGTTTGTTTAATCTGAAAACCGGCCGTGGATGAATATCATCAAAAAGGCCATTTTTAATGATTTGGACCGAATTGGCTTCGATTTGCGTGAGGAAAGAATCGCTGAATTTCGCCACGTAACCTTCAGTAGGGCCATCTTTTTCGATTTTATGAACCACCCCCGGATTCAGAATAAACAAACACGGACCTTCAAAAGGGTAATTTTTGAAATCAATAAAATGTTTGCCACTTCCTTTCTTGATCCAGATAATTTCGTAATAAGTATGTCGGTGAGCCTCCGTGCGATTGAGATCTTCCTGGGGCTCATCCCGATAGGAGGAAATATTATAATCCTGGTAGAAATCTTTGTGAAAACTTTCTTGCTCGCTGTATACCGGAATTGTTGAACTCATGTCTAAATTCTGATAGCATAAAAATAAAAAATTCTCAGCGATCGGTTTGAGGCTCTTTGGTAAAGCTTTTCATTTTTTGATTATTTTTTAGAAAATAGGCGATTCCGAAAGTGCTTAGCAGTGAAAAGCTGCCATAAAGAATGGCGATAAGACTTATTTCCTGACTTTTAAGAAGCTGGTTCCCTATGTAAAGAGCCAGAACGCTGTTTTGTAAACCTATTTCTATGGCGATGGTATAGGAAGAATCATGTCTTAATTTAACCAGCCTTCCGGCGGTAATAAAACCGGCTATCATGGTCGTCAAATTCAGTAAGACCAGGGGAATTAGTAAGGGCAGATATTTAAGATAATCGATATTCTTTTGATCCTTATCAAAAAAGACGGCGGTAACGGCGGCTACCAGCATAATTCCGGCGAGGATATAATTGAGCGGTTGATGAAGCTTTTCCTTCTGTTTTTCGCTGAGAAAATATCTGCCGAATAATATTCCTGCGATCACGGGAATTACCACGCTGGTAAAGACCTCTTTCATGGTTTTCCAGAAACTCAGTTCTACCCGTGGCATATCTACTCCAAAGATCTGGAAGCTCATTTCCAGGATGGCGGGAATGGTAAAAAGAATGATGAAACTATTAAATGCGGTCATTGAAACCGCCAGCGCCACCCTCCCGTTAAGGATCTTGGAAACCAAATTTGAAGCCGTGCCACCGGGACAGGCAGCGAGAAGCATGATCCCAACCTTGTAAACAGGATCCATAGGCCAGAAATAAACGATTAGTAGTGCAATTAAAGGGAGAAGGATGATCTGTAACGAGAGGCCGGTGATGATTGCTTTGGGTTTGAAAAGTACCCTTTTGAAATCTTTGAATTTTAATTCAAGGCCGATCCCGAACATGATAAGCGCAATGCTCGCCGCCATGATAAAATCGGTGGTACTCATTGAAGATTTATTGGTTAGGTGTAATTAAAACTAATATAAAACGAGCACCTGACTCCTTATTTATTCACTTTTAAGAAAACTTTAGAAATACTAATTAAAATAAAAAGTAAGAAAAAGACTTCAATAAAAATTTTTTAAAATAGATAAAATACATTTATTTTAGACAATTATTGTGGTTGAACTAGCAGACGATGGTTTGCTAAGTTGTAGAAATATGGAAAATTATATGGAAATCTTTGAAATTCTCCCGCAGCCGGGTCTGTTATGGGAGTATTTTGAAGGTGCCTTTAGATTAAAGAATCTCAATAAGGCTTTCCTGCAATCCTTTGGCCGGGAAAAAGAAGAGTTAAAAGACTGTGACATTGAAACGTTTCTAGAGGAAATCCAGGTCAAAAGAACCTGTTCTGGAAAAATAAAAAAGTCTGTAAAAGATAGTTTTGAAGGGGGGAAATCGGTTAAACTGGAACCTTTAAAGTTTGATTTTAGTCGAAAAGGTGAGGTATTGTATTGGAGTATTACCAATATTCCAATAGAATGTGAACAAGAAGGCCCTAAACAACTTGTATTAACTCTCGTAACCAATATTACCTCTCAAATCCAAAGAGAAAAAGAACATCTTTTTGTACTTGAAGAATTAGACCGAAGTGCGGAACGCTGCCGGCATTTGATCGATCAGAATACCGACGGGCTGTATTCGATGGACGATAAAGGAAATTTTCTAACCGTCAATGAAGGCCTGGTTAATCTTGCTGAGGTTTCAGAGGAAGAATTGCTTAAAATGAGCTTTCTTCCTTTTTGTGCTGAACATCACAAAGAAATGGTTTGGAATTACTTTCAAAAGGCTTTGAGTGGCGTAAAAATGATTTTTCAGGCTGATTTTATTTCCGCAAAAGGCAGAAAAGTTACCCTGGATATTTCTTTGATGCCGCTTAAAATTCAGAATAAGATCAAGGGAGTTTATGGCATCGCGAAAGATGTTACCGAGAAGCAAAAGGTGAAGGAAAAGGCACGACAGTTCGAAGAGAAACTTCTTAAAAGTGAGAAAAAATTCAAAGCTCTGGTACAGGAGGGGTCTGATATGATTGCCATTTTGAATATGGAAGGTAGGTATCAATTCGTAAGCGATTCGGTCATTAATATTCTGGGGAAATCTCCGGGTGAATATTTAGGGAAAATAGCCTTTGATTTTATACATTCTGAGGACAGGAAATGGGTTTATGATAAATTTTTGAAACTTTTTGATTCCAGACAGATCCTGGTTTCGCCATTTCGGGTAAAAAATGCTAATAATGAATGGCGCTGGATCGAAAGTAAGGCGACGAACCTGCTTGACGACCCCAATGTGGAAGGAATTGTAGTGAATTCAAAAGATATAACCGATTCTTACCTGCAAAAAAAGGAAATAGAGGAGCTTTATGAGCGATATCGCCTGGCTTCCCTTGCCACCGAAGATCTTATTTACGACTGGAACCTATTGAATGATGAAATTATAAGAAACCGTGCTTTTGAAGAAAATTACGGGTTCATGCACAATGAAACTAAGACTCCAGGAAAACTTTGGCTAGGTAGGATCCATAAAAAAGATAGAGAACGCGTTAAAACAAACTTTCTTTCGGTAATCGAGGATCCTGAACAGAGAAAATGGAATGAAGAATATTGTTTTTTCAAAAAGGATGGTAAAATTGCTCATGTCATAGATCGAGGTTATATTTTAAGAGATGCAGAAGGAAAAGCAATTCGGATTGTTGGAGCAGTGATGGATATGACCAAGGAAAAAGAATCTTTAAGAAAGATCGAAAAACAAAATAAATTATTAAAGGATATCGCCTGGGAACAGGCACACATTATAAGAGCTCCCCTGGCGCGGTTAAAAGCCCTAGTCGATGCCCAGGAAGATCCAACTTTTGAAATGTGGAGTGAAGGAGAATTGAAAGATCTTATTAAATCTTCGGCTGATGAACTGGATGAAATTATTCTTAAAAGAATACAAAAAATAGAGAAGATCAATAATTAAATGGAAGAGAAGGAAATAAACGAAGTGCTGGTAATTGAAGATGATAAAATTTTTGCGACGGTACATACTCATATGGTAAGGAAAACTCTGGGCGTTGATCCCCAGATTTTCGAAAAAGCCACAGATGCTGTTGGATTCCTCGATAAAAGAAGAAAAAAAGGCGGCTACAGCCTCATTTTACTGGACCTGAATATGCCCGGTATGAACGGCTGGGAGTTTCTCGATGTTATTTCCCAGAAGGAATATTATAGGGAAATGCTGGTGGTGATAGTAACTTCTTCAATGTTTTGCGAAGATTATAGACGTTCTCAAAATTATAAACAGGTGATAGCTTATCATACAAAACCCTTTAAAAGAGAACAATTAAGTGAAATGATAAAAAATAACAATTTGGAAGTAAAAAAGGCTGTAACCTAAATTCTCGGCTTCCTCATTTCTGTATTAATCACAGAAAACCAAGAAAATTGAATTCAAATTTGGAATAGGGTTTGGGATTTAATCATTTGACTTATCCGTCCTAACCACTCCTACCATACTATCGGCTGTTCCATAATAAAGGAACCAGCGGTCATGAAATCGCACGAGGCCTTCAATAAAAGTGGTGCCGTCTTTGTATTGTCCTGATTTTTCAAAAGGAAGTTCGGGTTTGATAAAAGGATGGTTTGACCTGTCAAGCATTTTCCATGGCTCGCTGGCATCAAACAAAGCCTGGCCTCCTGTATAAACCCGGTTTCCCAGTTCCTGGATTCCGAGATCTTCAGAATTACCGGCATTGTACAAAACCACAATTCCTTCTTCAGTGAGAAGGGGAGGAGGTCCGGCTTCTACCAGCCAGGAATCAAAATATCCGGGCCTGGGATTTAATACCGGAACGAGTTTCCCATCCTGATCTTCCAGGGGCTCCCAATGGATAAGATCTTCAGAAGTAGCCAGGTAAATATGGGGAACGCCAAAATACATCCAGTATTTTCCGTTGATTTTCGCCGCCACCGGTTTTCCATTCTCCAGGCGGGTCACAATAGCTCCCGATTTAGTTTCCATGTCGAGATATTTTCCGTTTTTGAAATCTTTAAAAACAGGTCCGTGTTTTTTCCAATTTTGCAGATCGGTAGAAGTTGCGACTGCCAGCCGCGGCGTCTTACGGTTCCACTGTGTGTAGGTGAGAATATATTTTCCGTCATCGGTAACCACAAGCCTTGGATCTTCCACACCTCCCGGCCATTCGTTTTCGAATTGATCATCTTTTTCAGCATAGAAAACGGGATCTGGCAATTTTTTATAATGAAGGCCATCTGTAGAATAAGCCATTCCTATCCTGGAACGATGGCCGCCAATTTCTTTTTCTCCCAGTTTTTCTTCGGCACGAAATAGCACAAAAATACTGTCATTCCTTACAATTGCCGCGGGATTAAAAGTCGCCATCGATTGCCAGTAAGCGGTTTTTCCTGTTATAGGATCTATAAAATGGCTGGTGGTGTCTTTTTGCAGAATAGGTTTATTCCCGGTAAATCTTTCAAAAGGCCCTAGCATCCATTCCTTCTGCGGGAAAGCCACTGCTGTGAAAAGCAGTGCAGGAATTAGTAAATATTTGAAAAATTTCATGGAATCCGGAAGCTTATAAAAATGAATTAAGACAATTATTTTATTTCTAAAAGGGTGAAGCCAAAATAACTAATTTATAAGGATTTAACGCCCTTTTATATAAAAGCATCACAATACAAAGCCTTTAAAATTGTTTAAGAATTGGTATTTTTGCGCAAGTCTTTACATTTTAATCAGACTAAGAGTTCATGACAAAACAGCTTCTACATAAGTTAACGTTCCTATTTTTCCTTTTAAGCACCTTTATTTCCTATTCGCAAATACAGGATCCAGTGCAATGGGAAAGTGAGGTAAAGAAGATTTCAGATACCAAATACCAGCTTGTTTTTAACGCATTTATACAAGATCACTGGCATCTGTATTCACTGCAGCTACCTGAAGGAGGTCCAAATCCTACAGAATTTATTTTTGAAAATGCAGGAGAGAAATATGAACTTGTAGGAAAAACCACCGAAAGTGAATCGGTTAAAGAACATGATCCAATTTTTGAAATGGATCTTTCTTTCTTTTCAAATTACGCCACTTTCACCCAAACCATAAAAGTTACCGATACCAGTCTTTCTACTATAAATGCGCGGGTAGAATACCAGGCCTGTGACGATACCGCCTGTATTTTTGACACGGAGGAATTCAGTCTCGTGATCAATGAAAACGCGGCGGCAAATATTGTAAAAAACGATACGGCTGAGGTAAAGGAAAAACCCGCGACAGCTCCGGAAGAAGAGGTAAATTCAATCAATAAAAAAGAGGAAGATTTCTGGGGAATTTTTATAGTCGCTTTTTTATCGGGTTTTGCGGCACTGCTTACGCCCTGTGTTTTTCCTATGATCCCGATGACGGTAAGCTTTTTTACCAAACAGAGCAAAACAAGAGTCGCGGGGATAAGAAATGCCATTTTCTACGGAGTTTCCATCGTGGTGATCTATGTATTGCTGGGAACTTTGGTTACGGTAATTTTTGGTGCCGACGCGTTGAATGCCCTTTCCACAAATGTCTGGTTCAACCTCATATTTTTTATCCTATTGCTGGTTTTTGCTTTTTCCTTTATGGGCGCCTTCGAAATTGTGCTGCCGAGTAGCTGGGGAACGGCAATAGATTCGAAAGCCGATAAAGGAGGCTTAATAGGAATATTTTTTATGGCCCTGGCGCTTGCCATTGTCTCCTTTTCATGTACAGGCCCAATAGTGGGCACAGTCCTGGTGCAGGCGGCCACCAAAGGAGGTATGGCTCCTATAATCGGGATGTTCGGGTTTTCCCTGGCCATTGCATTGCCTTTCGCCCTTTTTGCCGCGTTTCCAGGTTGGCTCAATACGTTGCCCCGCTCCGGAGGCTGGCTAAATACGGTAAAAGTTTTCCTCGGTTTTCTCGAACTGGCCCTTGCCTTTAAATTCTTATCGAACGCCGATCTTGTGCTGCAGTTACACCTGCTCGAAAGAGAGGTTTTCCTGGCCATCTGGATTGCAATTTTCGGGCTTCTGGCTTTTTATTTATTCGGAAAAATAAGGCTTGCTCATGATTCTCCTGAACAGCATATTTCGGTAGGAAGGCTTATCACCGGACTTTTGGTACTTTCTTTTGTGATTTATCTTATTCCCGGACTTTGGGGAGCTCCGCTTAAAATGATCAGCGGATTTCCGCCACCTCTTCAGTACAGCGAATCACCTGAAGGTCTCGGAACTTCGGGCCCGGGCATTGTTGACAGGGGAGAATTGCCGGAAGGAGCTGTTTACGGGCCGCATAATATCATAAGTTTTCATGATTATGAAGAAGGCCTGGCTTATGCCCGTAAGAAGGATTTGCCGGTAATGATAGATTTTACGGGACATGCCTGTGTTAATTGCCGAAAAATGGAAGAGCGGGTTTGGAGTGATCCAAAGGTGCTTGAAACTTTAAAGAATGATGTGGTGCTGGTTTCTTTATACGTTGATGATAAAAGAGATCTGCCTGAAGAAAAGCAGTTCGTTTCCGAATCTACCGGTAAAAAGATTAGAACGATCGGGGGTAAATGGAGCAATTTTCAAATCAGTGAATATGGAGCGAATGCTCAGCCTTATTACGTCCTGGTGGATGAAAATGAAAATAAGCTGGCAGAGCCAATGGCTTATGAACCCGATGCTGATGTTTATTATAACTGGCTTCAAAAGGGAATTTCCAACTTCAAAAATGAAAATTCTTCAATGTTTGAAAGTGACCAAAAAAGCGTCTTCGGGAATTAATTTTTCTTTTTATAGATGCCTTTAAAGGCCTTGCCAATTTTTTTCCCATTTTCATCCAGCAGAATCCAATTTTGGGTTACTGAACCGTCTGGATTTTTTGTCCAGGTGACCTGGTTATAGAATTTTCCCTTTTCGCTTTCCTGTAAATCGCTTTTCAAAACCATTTTGCCTTTGGAAGCTGTGCCTTTTAGTTTAAGGATATTCCCCGAATTGCTAATCCAAAGCTGATTCCATGTTTGATCTTTCGAATCGTAATAACTGAAGCTTTTTCCACTGGTACCTGTAGCGCCTTTCCAGTTCTCACTTATAATGCAGTGATCTTCCAGGGCTTCTACTAAATTTTCTCCTATTTTATCACCTTTTTCATTAAACACCTCCCATTCTCCTATCCAGAAATCAAATTCGTGATGTTCGGAAGAACAGCAGGGACAATCTTCCTGAGCCTGTTTGGGGAACGGATTAAAAGTGAGCAGAAGTAATAAAATAAAGGTTTTCATACCGCCAAAATAAAATTTGCGTTCCTAAACTGAGCAGGAATGAAATGAACCTTAAGAAATTTGATCTGGGATTATAGAATTGTGATGTAACTAAACCACAATTTTCTTTTTCTTACCAGTGATTTTTTGGGTCAATTGCTGGTCTTTTTCCTGTTCGCGCTCCTGCCACATCTGGTAAGCGAGGAAACTTCCGGCAGCAATTCCGCCAATTATAATTCCTGTTTTTCCACCTTTTTTCGCGAGGTATTTTCCAACTCTGAATAAGGTTCCTTTAGCCAGGATTTTTCCTGCTTTTGTAAATAAATAACTGTAATTCATATCTTTTTTATTTAGGCTTTTCCGGTAGGTTTTACCAGTAATTCGTTCACATTTACATGTTCGGGCTGCGAGAGCGCGTAAAAGACCGCTTCTGCGATATCTTCAGCTTTGAGTTTTGGCTCGTCGCCGGCGTAATCTTTGTCTTCCAGCAATTCTTCATCTGTGATATCTTCCCTGAGGCTTGTTTCAACGGTTCCGGGCTCGATCGCGGTAACCCGTATGTTGAATTCCGGAGAGAGTTCCATTCTCATGGCACGGGATAACTCTATAATTGCTGCTTTGGAAGCGCCATATACGGCACCGCCTTTAAAAATTTCTTTTCCGTCCACCGAGGCGATATTCACGATATGGCCGCTTTTGTTTTTTGTCATTGATGGGATTACGGCATCAATGCAGCGCAGACTTCCTTTTATATTAACTTCGATGGTATCCAGCCATTCGTCAAGGTGCCGGTTTTTTAAGTAGGTGAGAGGCATAATCCCTGCACAATTTACCAGGATGTCGACTGAACCAAACTCGTTATAAATTTTTTCAAAAGCGCTTTTAACGCTTTCCGTTTTGCTTACGTCCATTTCTACTACGATGCTTTCCGAAGAAATTTCTTTTTGAAGCTCTTTGAGTTTGCCAAGGCTTCGGCTTGCGAGTGCTACCTGGCATTGTTCTTCAGCCAGCTTCTTTGCGATCGCTTTTCCAATACCGCTGCTAGCGCCGGTGACCACAGCTTTCTTTCCTTTTAATTCCATAGCTGAATATTTGAACTTAATATGTCATTTTTCAGCAAAAAATGCGTTAATAATATTTCAAATAACACATCTTTAACGGTATGCTTCTCTTCAGAAAGCATAGGAATCCTTGAAGATATTAAGTGGTTATTTTGGAGATTGGCGAAGGGCTTCAAAGCCGGCCACAACATCAAAAAGTTCTTCATCGATAGTGCTCTGCCGAAGTCGGTGAAAACTGTGATGAAGTTCATCCAGCAATTCCTCGATATTTTTCTCGGCGCGTTGCATGGAATTGAGTCGGCTGGCATTTTCACTGGCCAGCGATTCTGCACAAGCCCTGAATAAAGAAACGAACAAAAATTCCCTGATAAGCGCCATCATTACAGTTTCGCTATTTCCCACCACCTGTGGTAGCTTTTTCGTAGGCCATTCCACGGGTTCAAATTCCTGTTGCCACTTTTCATCCAGTGGCAGCAGCCGTTGCTTAACAGGTACGAATCCGGCTACCTTTTTTGGCTGATTGTGAAAAATGAAGAAGGTTTTGAGCTCTCCGCGCTCAATACTTTCCTGGGCCTTCAAAAGTATCTCGCCAACCATCGCGGTAATGGCTTCCACCCCATTAGGAACCGCAAAAAGGCGGGTACAGTTAAATCCTTCGTCCTTCATCAACAGCATAATTCGTTCCCCCACAGCCCAGACCTCTTTCACAGATGGCAGTTCCTTCTTGCTTTGAGTGACAAATTCAGTAAGAGAATCGTTGAAACGCCCCACCAGGCCCTGATCTGATCCGAAGACAATAATTCCTATAGAATTTATTTCGGAATTAGTTCCTTCAGATAGGTCTTTCCACTTCTCTGTCCTGAAGTAGGCTGCCAGGCCCAGCGTGATCGTTCTATAATAATCGCCAAGGGCGGCCACCGATCGTTCGAACTGCCCGATGTTGGAAGCCGCAACCGCTTTCATCGTTTTCACCACGGAATCGATATCACCGGCGCTTTCCAATTTTGCCCGCAGACTTTCAAGAGTTTCCATCTGTTTCCTTTTTAGAGGTTTTTTCCTGAAAACCTTTTAAGATTTCTTCGGAATGTTTTAGAAGCATTTCTTTGTCTTCATCTTTTAACGACTCATCAGAAACAAGTCTTTTCCGAAGGTTCTGCGGAAGATCGGGAAGGCTCTTCAGCAAAGCAGTTTCGGCTTCTTTCATCTTTTCGAGAGGAACAGCATCGAATTTTCCACGGGTGAGCGCCAGTAATTCCACAATTTGTTCCTCCACAGAAAATGGCTGAAGTTCTTTCTGTTTTAACCAGCTCCTGATGCGTTTTCCGTGTTCGATGGTTTGCCGGGTATGTTCATCAAGCCGGGTTCCGAACCGTGCGTAATTTTCCAATTCTTCAAATTGGGAATATGCGAGTTTCAGGTCTCCAATCACCGACCGGTAGGTTGATAATTGTGCTTTCCCGCCAACCCTGGAAACCGACTTACCCACATCTACTGCAGGAAGGATCCCCAATTCGAACAATTTCGGGGAAAGATAGATTTGTCCATCGGTGATCGAAATTAGATTGGTAGGAATATAGGCCGAAATATTCTGCGCTTCGGTTTCGATAATGGGCAATGCGGTAAGAGAACCTCCTCCCGATTCTTTATTAAGCCGTGTGGCCCGCTCCAGCAGCCGGGAATGGATATAGAAAATATCTCCCGGAAAGGCTTCCCGTCCCGGCGGCCGACGCAATAAAAGAGAAAGTTCACGGTAAGCACGGGCATGGTGGGTCAGGTCATCATAGACAATCAGTACATCCCTGCCTTTTTCCATAAAAGCCTCGGCAATGCTGGTTGCGGCGTATGGTGCAATGTATTTAAGTCCGGGAGATTCATTGCCCTCTGTGACAATTACTACGGTGTATTCCAGCGCTTCTTTTTCACGAAGCGCGGCGATAACCTTGGCTACCGACGAAGCCCTTTGCCCGATCGCACAATAAATACAAAGAACATTTTTGCCTTTCTGATTGATAATGCTATCAAGGGCGATGGCAGTTTTCCCGGTTTGCCGGTCACCCAGAATAAGCTCTCGCTGACCACGGCCTATGGGAATCAAAGCGTCAATAACTTTCAGACCAGTCTGTAATGGCACTGCAACCGGATCGCGATCCATAATTGCCGGAGCAGGACGTTCAATGGGGAAACGTTTTTCCCAGGCGACCGGACCTTTACCATCTACCGGTTCTCCCAGGGGATTCAGCACTCTACCCAGCAGATCTTCGCCCACGGGAACATCCATCACACGGCCGGTACGCCGCACTTCATCTCCAGCATTCAACAACGAATCTTCTCCTAAAAGTATGGCACCTATTTCAGTTTCATCAATATTATAGGCTATTCCAGATAGGCCGTTTGGAAATTTCAGCAATTCCTCAAAAGAAGCTCCCGGTAAACCTTCCACCTTTATGACTCCGGAAGTTATACTGGAAACAGTTCCGGTTTCACGCGGTGCGAAGGGAAAAGAATATTCTCCCCGCACACGTTCCATTTCATCGAAAGTCTGTTGGGCGATATTATTCAGGTCCTTCACTGCCATATTCAATTTGTTTAGGTTCAGCTTTTTCTTCCGGGGAGTCTGCCTCCACTTTTTCTGTTTTCTCGGCCGATTGTTCCTGAAGGACTTCTGAAATTTTTTCCTGCAGAGAATCAAGATAAGAGGCAATATTCCAGGAAAGTTTATATCCATCAGCAGAAAGTTCGATGCCTCCGGCCAGTTTTTCATCGGTTTCAAAGCGGAATTCGCCATTTTCATTTAGCAGCTGCCCTACCGCATTTTTGATCGCTTCCTGCTGCTCCGGCTTCAACTCAAATACGCTGCGGATGAGCAGGGGGCCTGAGATATTTTTGTAAGCCTGCAGAAATGCCTGTTTGCCGGCCTCGTCCATTCCCTGCAGCTGTTCAATGAAATGCTTAACCATTTGAGCTTCAAGTTCTGCGGAAGCAAGATCGGCTAAGACCTGGCGGCTGATATTAAGCACTTCGTGGCTGGTCCTTTCCGCAAGTTCCTTTTTCAGATTTTCTTCCATCTGCCGGAAATTCTTTTCCTGTTTTTCCTTCATTGCCGCAACAGCTTTCCGGGTTTCATTTATCATCTGCTCACTTTGCTCTTTGGTTTCATTCGCCGCTTTTTCCATCATTTGCTTTTTCTCCTGCTCGAAAGTGCTGTTTTTCTTCTGAAATTCATCCCGTTCCTTCTTGGCTTCCTCTTTCTTAGCACTCGCATCCTTCAGTTTGGAAACAATACTCTTTTCCCGCTCATCAGTTGCCTTCAGAATGGGTTTGTACAGGAAGCGTTTCAGCAACCATACCAGCACCAGGAAGTTTATGACCTGTGCTATGACCGTGAACCAGTTGATCTTCATTTCAGTCTATTTTGCAATGATGAAATTCCAGAAAGGATTGGCGAAGATCAGGATCATGGAGACCACGAAACAGTAGATCGCGGTCGATTCGATCATTGCCAGTCCCACGAACAGGGTTCTTGTAATTGTTGAGGAAGCGTCCGGCTGTTGTGCCAGCGAACTCAAGGCTGAAGCGATTGCTTTTCCTTCACTTAGCGCCGGTAACATGGTGCCGATTCCGGTGGTGAGCCCGGCGGTAATGATAGACGCGATTCCAATGATTGTGATATTATCCATTTTTAAGTTGCTTTTTATTTTGTTGAACTTTATGTTTTTTGTTTCGATTTTCTGGCCTGTACTGCCCCGGCAATGTAAACTGTTGCCAGAACACTGAAAATATAGGCCTGTACGATCCCTGTAAGTAGCCCAAGGACGTCCATGAGAACAGGAAATATAAACGGGGCTATGCTTAGCAGAATAGCGACGATCATACCGCCACTCATGATGTTTCCGAAGAGTCGGACTGCCAGGGCAAGAGTACGCGTAAATTCTCCAATTAGATTAAAGGGCAACATTAACCATGTTGGTTCAAGGTACGTCTTCAGGTATCCTCGAAGGCCTCCCTCTTCAATTCCGAAGAAGGGAACCGCTAGAAAGACTGAGATCGCCAGGGCAGTCGTAGTAGAAAGTGAGCCGGTAGGAGGTTCATAGCCGGGGAAAATAATGCACAAATTGGCAATACCGATAAAAAGGAACAGTGTACCAATAAATGGAATATATCTACGCGGCTTGTCCATTCCCACTTCTTTCACCTGACTGCTGATGCTTAGAACGATCATTTCAAGAATGGTTTGCCAGCGGGAGATCTTGATCCCTGTCTGCAATTTTCTTGTAATAAGCCATGCCCCGATCACCATTACCAGCATGAGCCCCCATGTGGTAACGATCGTCAGATTGATGTTTATAAACCCATTCGACCAGAAAATAGTATCGTCGGGACTTAGTTTCATATTTCAGTTTTTTGTTCTGCGTGCCTTGCATCGATCGTTTTGGTAATGTGAATTACTGTAAAACGCCCTGCCATAAACCCAATGAGAACAGCCAGAAATCGTCGCCAGTCTTCGCCGCCTGCAAAATAGAAGGTTAAAACGGTCAGGCTCATTCTTATAAAGAAACTTCCGAAGGTCCATAACAGCGGTTTTGTAGAAACCACGGCCTTTTTTACGCTGTACCATAAGCCTCCAAAGAAAAATACTCCGAGGGCAAATCCCACTAAAAAAACAATGATGAGAAAGCTGTTATTCATTTTCCTGATCTTTATTATTATGTATTTCGCGGTCTTCTTTTTCTACCCAGTACCAGGCGATGATCGACCCGATAAAAACTCCAATTACGAGCAGTGTGAGCGTCCATGAAAAGGTCTGCGGATATTTTTTGTCGAGCCATAATCCTGTTAAGACTCCCAACAATGCCGGCACCGCTACAGACCAGCCGACCATTCCCATCATACCCAGGCCAAACCAGACGCTTCTTTTATTTTCCCTGAGGCTCCTGATCTTTCTTTCCTCCTTTTCGCCGACCTTCCGGCTGAAATCCCTATCCTGCTCTTTATCAGATCTCATTTTTGTGCTTTTCAAATTTCTGTAGCCTCTGTATAAAGCTGCTTTCCAGTTTTGCCATGACGTAACGCACATTCTTTTCTTCTTCGTCCAGTTTCAGGAACTCCTTTTCCACAGTTTCCTGAAGTTTACCAAGATCTACGCCTCCAATAGCATGCCTGGCGGAAACCATAACTTCCAAACCCGATTTTACCAGTATTCCTATATCAACCGCGACATAGGTGGTTTTACCTCCTGCCGTTTCATAGCTGAAGATCCCCGGTTCCAGTTCTGCCACACAGTCCAGCCGTTGCGGTAAAAATCCGTAGTGGCCTTCGGAAGTTTCAGCTACAATACGTTTTACATCCCTGACCTCGGCAAAGATCCGTGAGGGCAAAAGGATCTTAAGATGCATTAACTGGGTGTCCATCTTTCTTTTCTTTTTCAGGCGTTTTTTCCTTGTTTTTCTCTTCTTTCTTTTCCCCTTTTTCTTCGGAAGCAGACTCTCCTTTTTGAACTTCGCCTGCCTTGGTTTTGGCCTCTTCAATATTTCCTATCATATAGAAGGCGCTTTCAGGAAGATCCTTGAATTCGTCATTTAATATCCGTTCACAGCCATCGAGAGCGTTGTCCAGACTCACCGCCTTTCCTTCAATTCCGCTGAATTGTTCCGTAGCGAAAAACGGCTGCGTAAAGAAACGTTCCAGTTTTCGGGCGCGGTTCACCACATTTCTGTCATGAGCGGAAAGCTGTTCCAGTCCAAGCATGGCAATGATATCTTTAAGTTCTTTATACTGTGCCAGCGTCTGCCTTATTTCCTGTGCCAGCTGGTAATGTCTTTCCCCGATTATCCCCGGAGTTGCCATTTTTGAATCAGATTGCAGCAGATCGATCGCCGGGTATAATCCTTCTCCCGCTTTTTTTCGGGAAAGCACGATCGAAGCCGATAAATGTGAAAACGTGTGGACCGCGGCCGGATCGGTAAGATCATCGGCGGGCACATAAACCGCCTGGATGGAAGTAATAGCTCCGGTTTCAGTATTGGCAATGCGTTCTTCAAGTTTTGATAGTTCGGTGCCCATTGTGGGCTGGTAACCTAGCCGGGAGGGCATTTGGCCCATTAAGCCGGAAACTTCCATTCCTGCCTGGATGAACCTGAAGATATTATCGATAAGCAGTAACACATCACGGTTCTCATCATCCCTGAAATATTCGGCCATGGTCAGCGCGGCATGGCCCACACGGAACCTCGCTCCGGGCGGCTCGTTCATCTGCCCGAAAAGCATCACCATATTTTTGAGCAAACCGGCTTCCTTCATTCCGTAGTAAAGTTCATGGCCTTCACGGCAACGTTCGCCAATGCCGCAAAACATACTTATGCCTTTGCTGTTTTCCACCATATTATGGATGAGTTCGGTTAGTAAAACCGTCTTTCCCACCCCGGCACCACCAAAAAGTCCGGCCTTTCCACCGCGTTCCAAAGGGATCAGTACATCTATAGCCTTGATCCCGGTAACGAAAATTTCAGATTTTGTAGAACGCTTCTGAAGTGGAGGGGGAGTATTATGAATTTTGCGTTGTTCGGCATTTTTTATGGGCTCGCCGTGGTCGATGGTATTTCCGAAGACGTCAAACATACGTCCCACAATTTCTTTTCCCACCGGCACGCGCAATTCATTTCCGCGGCTTTCCACCTTCATTCCGCGGGCAAGACCCTGAGTTGGATTCAAAGCGATACCACGAACACGATGCACATCCAGCTGGGTGAGTATTTCGATGGAAATCTCATTTTCTTTTCCCGCATGCAGCAGATTGGAGATGGGAGGTATGTTATGATCGAAAAAAATATCGACGATCCCTCCCCTTACGGAAATAATCCTTCCATAGTTAATATTTTGAACATCGCCCTTCATCGCATCTGGCACTTCAATAAAAGTTCTTTGTTAATTCCGAAGAAAGACAGAATGACCGTTCCGGCAGAAACATTTAAGCAGTAAAGAAAATCCAACACGGAAAGACCGCAGCCAGATCTGTTTATTTATCATCGATCTATTGAAAAAATTTAGATGATAACACAGGAACAAAAACACTGATGAAGTTACGAGGAAGCAGAGAGAAAAACGCTGATATTTATCAGTCTTAAGCAAGAAAAATAGAGGGTTTCATTAAACCCGAATTAAACTATTTAGGAGGTTCTATATGTTAATAATAGTTCAAAAATTGGTATTTGGCAGTAAAAAATTCTTTCATTCGTTCGATTTTAGATAATATTGATATTAAATCAGGTAACACCAGCGAAATGAAGTTTTCTTTAATCGGAATTTTATGCGGAATACTCCTTATTACCAGTATTTCTTGCAGCTCTGATGAAAATCCTAATGGGGATATAAAACTTGCCAGCAAAGCCTATCTTTTTGCAACAACCGTAAATGGCATCGTAAAGCGTTATGACATCAATGACGGCAGTAATAAACCCAGTATTAATATTTCATCTACTTCAGCGAGCAAAATAATTGCTGAGGGAATAGCTTCATTTGCTGTACTTTCCCTTGAGCCCGGGCGTATAGAATCTTATGAAAATCTTTCTATTCCGGATAAAACGGGTTCTATTGATGCCAATACTGATTTCACAAGCACCGTCACTTTTCAACATCCTACCGACCTTGAAAAAAGCGAAGGATTTTATGTGGTTTCTGATACCACTGATTTTGACGGAGATCTGCAAACTGAGGAAGGGAGAATCCTTATTTTCAAAAAGTCTGAAACAGGTTTTGAAATACGGAATATGGTGCTGACTGATTTTAAAGTAGTGGGAATGGAATTCGTGGGAGAAGATCTTTATGTGATCAAATCTCATTCAAATAAGGTGGCCGTTTTTCGAAATTTCCTGGATTCCTACCAGGTTTTTTCCAGGGCGGTGGCAGAAAAAACGGTGCGCATAGAAGGAGCCTTGCAATTGAGCAGCCTTGATTTTGAGAATGGAACCATGTTTCTTGCCGATATGGGAGACCCCGGTATTAATGGAGATGGTGCGATTCACAGCATTACCGGTTTTGAATCGAAATTCGTCAATACTCCGGGGAGCAATATTATTCCTGCTGTGGGCCAGTTGGTGATTTCAGGGAATAATACCCAGTTAGGAAATCCCGTAGATATAAAATATGATGCTTCCTATAATGCCGTTTTTGTTGCGGAAGCCGCTAGTGCAGGCGGAAGGATCATTGCCTTTAATCGAGCAGATTCTGTTGAAGGGAATATTTCTCCCGATCTTAGTTATAAGCTTTCCGGAGTCACTTCTGTAGATTTTTACACTGAATAAAAATTTTTAAAAAGCTTTAAAATCCCTTTATTTTCAATGGGTTGCAAGCATTTTGAACCTTGATTTCTTTTTGGCCTGCCCATGAGATTAAAAATTTGACATACTTTTGCAACGACAAACTCAAAAATTTATGGCAAAAAATTTAGTGATAGTAGAGTCCCCGGCGAAGGCAAAAACCATCGAAAAATTCCTGGGCAGCGACTACAAAGTGGCTTCCAGCTTCGGGCATATTGCCGATTTGCCTACCAAGGAGATCGGTGTGGATACCGAAGGGGATTTTACGCCTAAATATATCGTTTCGAAAGATAAAAAGGATGTGGTAAAGAAGCTGAAAAGTCTTGCCAAAGCAGCAGAAACTGTATGGCTGGCGAGTGATGAAGACCGTGAGGGGGAGGCTATTGCATGGCATCTTTCTGAAGAATTGAAGCTGAAAAATGATAAAACCAAACGAATCGTTTTTCATGAAATTACCAAACCCGCGATCTTAAAGGCTATTGAAAATCCACGAAGTATAGATTATAATCTTGTAAATGCTCAGCAGGCCCGTCGGGTACTTGACAGGCTGGTTGGTTATGAACTATCTCCTGTTCTATGGCGTAAAGTCAAGGGAGGTCTTTCAGCAGGAAGGGTTCAGTCTGTTGCTGTGAGGCTTATTGTGGAAAGAGAGCGTGAAATTCAGGATTTTGAAGCTCAGGCTTCTTACAGGATCGACGCAGAATTCGCTACCGAAGACGGCAAATCTTTTAAAGCCCGTATTCCCAAAAATTTTGATACGAAAGAGGAGGCGGAACAATTCCTGAAAGATAATATTGGTGCGAACTTTAAGGTGGCTGAACTCACTACCAAACCGGCGAAAAAGAATCCGGCGCCACCATTTACCACTTCCACCCTTCAGCAGGAAGCGGCCCGAAAACTCTATTTTTCGGTGGGTAAAACCATGACGCTGGCTCAGCGATTGTACGAAGCGGGGCATATTACCTATATGAGAACCGACAGCGTGAATTTATCTGATGAAGCACGCGAGGGAGCTAAAAAGGAAATTTCAAAGGCATACGGCGATAAATATTCAAAGCCGCGTCAGTTTAAAGGTAAAGCAAAGGGCGCGCAGGAAGCTCACGAGGCGATACGACCTACCAGTTTTCAAAAACACAGTATCTCTGCGGAAAGGGATCAGCAAAGGTTATATGAACTAATTTGGAAAAGGGCCATTGCTTCCCAGATGAGCGATGCTCAGTTGGAGCGAACTAATGTTAAAATAGATGCCGATAAACATGATAATCAGTTCACTGCTAACGGAGAGGTACTGAAATTCGATGGTTTCCTGAAGGTTTATCTGGAAGGAAGCGATGAGGAAGACGAAGAGCAAAGCGGAATGCTTCCGGCATTAAAAGAAAATCAGGCACTGCTAAACAATTATATTACGGCAACTGAAAGGTTTACGAGGCCGCCTTACCGTTATACCGAGGCTTCCCTTGTTAAAAAACTGGAAGAATTAGGCATCGGCAGGCCATCAACTTATGCGCCGACCATTTCTACGATCCAGACAAGAAATTATATCGAAAAAGGATCTATTGAAGGTAGCGAGCGCAATTATGTTCAGTTTAAACTGAAAAATAATAAGCTTTCTGAGAAAACCTTAACCGAAACCGTGGGAAGCGACAAGGGAAAATTGGTTCCTACAGCTACCGGAATGGTGGTCAATGATTTTCTCGTGAACCACTTTTCAAATATCCTGGATTATAATTTCACTGCCCGGGTCGAGGAAAGTTTTGATAATATCGCTGAAGGGAATCAGGAATGGAAGGTGATGATGAAAGATTTTTATAAAGATTTTCATCCGCATGTTCAGGATGTTGCCAGGAATGCCGATCGGGAAGTAGGCGAGCGGATACTTGGGGAAGACCCTGAAACAGGTAAACCGGTGAGCGTGCGTTTGGGGAAATTTGGTCCCATGGTGCAAATTGGAAGCGTCGAAGATGAGGATAAACCTAAATTTGCCAGTCTGAGCCCGGACCAGAATTTGGAAACCATTACTTATGAAGACGCCATGGCACTTTTTGAACTTCCTAAAAAGCTGGGGGAATATAAAGGCGAAGCAGTTGAGGTGAACAACGGCCGTTATGGCCCTTATGTAAGGTTTGGAAAAAAATTCGTTTCGCTCGAAAAAGGAGAAGATCCTTTAAATGTTGATTTTGACCGTGCAATGGAGCTTATTAAAGAGAAAGAAAAAGCCGATGCCCCGATCGCGGAATACAAAAATAAACCCGTACAGAAAGGTGTGGGAAGATTCGGGCCATTTTTGAAATGGAACAATATGTTCATCAATGTGAACAAAAAATATGATTTTGATAACCTTTCTAATGCCGACATTGAAGAATTGATCGAAGACAAGCTGAAAAAGGAACGGGAAAAGATCATACATAACTGGGAAGAAGAAGGTATTCGAGTGGAAAAAGCACGTTGGGGACGTTTCAATGTCATCAAGGGAAAAACGAAAGTCGAACTTCCAAAAACTACAAAAGCTGGGGAATTGACGCTGGATGAGGTGAAAGATATTCTTGAAAAAAGCGGAAAAGGCGGGAAAAAGACAGGTCGGAAAAAAAGTGCTAAAAAGAAAACCACGAAAAAGAAATAGGCTATGGAGATCGATTTTCTAAGTCCGATAAGCCAGGACTTAATAGATGAGGTTAAGCAATTAAATCCTCAATCCATAGGGGCTCAATTAAGATTACATACCGAAAGGTCGGGTTTACCCGAGCTGGAAGGAGTTCAAATTGCCATTTTTGGGGTCACCGAAAACCGCCGCTCGCTTAGAAAAAATGAAACTCCTGCTTTCGATGAACTGCGAAGGGCTTTTTATAAATTATTTCCGGGAAATTGGAAATTAGATATGGCTGATCTGGGAGACGTGGAAGCCGGCGCTACCGTTGAGGATACTTATTTCGCTGTTCAGACTATCGTTGAAAGCCTTATAAAAAAAGATATTTTGCCCATTGTTTTAGGTGGAAGTCAGGATCTTGTTTATGCACAATATCGCGCTTATGATAAACTGGATCAGATGGTTAACCTGGTGAATATCGATTCTAAATTTGATCTTGGCGATGCCGATAAGCCGATTAACAGTCAAAGTTATGTAGGAAAAATCGTAGTAGATAAACCTTATAATTTATTTAATTATTCGGCCATAGGATATCAAACTTATTTTAATTCTCAGGAAGAAATCGAGTTGATGGAAAGGCTGTTTTTTGAAGCCTATAGACTTGGAGAGGTAACATCAGATTTATCTTTGATGGAACCCATTTTCAGAAATGCCAATCTGGTGGGGCTGGATTTGGGATCGATAGATTCGGCTTCTTTTCAGAATGCTTATTTCCAGACCCCTAATGGTTTTAATGGAAGGGAGATTTGTGCATTAGCCAGATACGCCGGAATTAGTGATAAAGTTTCTTCTTTTGGAATCTACGAATACCAGTTGGGGCTTGGAACTCTGGCGAATACCCTGGTAGCAGAGATCATGTGGTATTTTATCGAAGGAATGAATTATCGCACAAATGAAAATACTATTTCTGCAAAAAAAGAGTTTATTAAGTATCAGGTGCCGATTGATGATGAGATTCTGGTCTTTTTTAAAAGTCCTGTGAGTGGTCGCTGGTGGATAGAAATTCCTTTTTTAGATCACGTAAATACTAAATTAAAAAGGCATACGTTATTACCATGCAGCGAGGACGATTATCTTGAAGCCTGTAATCAGGTAATCCCTGAAAGATGGTATAAAGCCAAACGAAAAAACGAAGTTTAAAAAATATTCAGGCAATTTTTTGGTTTAGGGTATTTTTATCTTAAATATTGTTTTTTAAAAAATATTTAGATAGGTTTACTGCCTTAAATCAAAATGTCTTAACCTAAGAGAACTATGAAGAAGTATATTTCGCTCATTGCTGTTCTGGCCTTGCTTTCGAGTTGTGGTCGAGGCGATCGTGGACAGCTAGTAGGTGCGGAGGGGAAGAAGTGGAATCCGGAGAAGCCTTATGGTATGACATTGATTCCGGGCGGTTCTTTCATCATGGGTAAATCTGATGATGATATAGCCGGCCAAAATAATGCGCCGCCAAAAACAGTTTCGGTACGTTCATTTTATATGGATGAAACCGAAATCACCAATGCGAAATATCGCCAGTTTGTGAATTATGTGAGAGACTCTATTGTACGGGTTAATCTTGCAATTATGGCGGAAATGCAGGGTGCTACCCCCGGGGATGATGGAATAGGTGAATATGCTTTTGCTGATGCAGATCCCGAAAATCTTACCCCTTATCAGGAATATATGCTGAATAGCTACGGTCAGGGAGGTCCTACCGATGATTATGAAAACAGAAAATTAAATACCGATATAGATATAATTTGGGATACTTCTGAATACCCAGATGTTTATTATGCCGAAGTGATGGATTCGATGTATATTCCTCTTGATCAGGTGTACAACGGCCAACGCACTATAGATGTTAAAAAACTGAAATTCAAGTATTCTTATATGGATATTCAGGCTGCTGCTAAAAAGAAAGGTGATAGAAGTGATTTTATTCGTACTGAAGTAGTACCAGTTTATCCAGATACCACCGTTTGGATCAAAGACTTTAATTATTCCTACAATGAGCCTATGCACAACGATTATTTCTGGCACAGCGCTTACGATGATTATCCGGTAGTAGGGGTTTCATGGAAGCAGGCAAGGGCTTTTACCCAATGGCGAACAAAATATCATAATGATTATCGCAGGAAAAAGGGAGAAGCTCAGGTTCCTACTTATCGTCTCCCTACCGAAGGTGAATGGGAATATGCTGCCCGTGGCGGCCTTGAAGGAGCTTCATACCCATGGGGTGGGCCTTATACCAAGAATGACCGGGGTTGTTTTATGGCCAATTTTAAACCTCTGCGGGGAGATTATGCAGCCGATCAGGCGCTTTATACCGTAGAAGCCAAATCTTACGATCCCAATGATTACGGGCTTTACAATATGGCGGGGAATGTTTCGGAATGGGTGGATTCTTCATACGACCCAAGCTCTTATGAGTTTATGTCAACAATGAACCCAACGGTAAATAATCCTGATGACGCACGTAAAGTGGTACGAGGTGGATCCTGGAAAGATGTCGCATATTTCCTTCAGGTAAGCTCAAGGGATTATGAATATGCCGATTCGGCCAGAAGCTATATCGGTTTCAGAACCGTGCAGGATTATCTGGGTACAGACGTTACGCTGAATCAGTCTAACCGGTAATTAAAAAGAATTAAAATCAGAACTTAAACCTATATTAAATCATTTAAGAAAATCTAAATCAAAAGTTATGGCAAAATCAAGAGCATCAAAAAAGGTGACCAACATGGTGTATGGTCTTGGAGCGTCTGTGGTTATTCTGGGCGCCCTGTTTAAAATCATGCACTGGCCGGGTGGTAACGCAATGTTGATTATTGGTCTGTGTGTTGAGGCATTAGTTTTCGCATATTCGGCCTTTGAACCAGTAGACGATGAACTGGACTGGTCATTGGTATATCCCGAACTTGCCGGAGGTGAACCTACATCAAGAAAAAAGAATGCACTCGCAGAGGCTCAGGAGGCAGAAGGCTTGCTTTCTAAAAAACTTGACGAGATGTTAAAAGAGGCACGAATAGACGCTGGTCTAATGAGCTCTCTTGGAGAAAGTATCAGAAATTTTGAAGGAGCAGCTAAAGGAATAGCCCCAACCGTAGATTCTATGGCTTCTCAGAAAAAATACAGCGAAGAACTTAGTGTGGCTGCAGCGCAGATGGAAACCCTGAACAATATTTACAAAGCTCAGGTAGAATCGGCTTCACGTCAGGCTGAAATCAATAATGAGGTTGCCGAAAATGCAGGCAAACTTAAAGCGCAGATGGATTCACTTGCTGAAAATATGGCTAATCTTAATAATGTTTACGGCGGAATGCTTACTGCAATGAACGGAAGGCCTGCAAATGCAAGAGTCTAATTATTAACTAAATTAAAAGCATTAATTAGACATGGCATCTGGAAAACAATCGCCACGGCAGAAGATGATCAACCTGATGTATCTGGTTTTCATCGCTATGATGGCACTAAATATGTCCAAGGAGGTACTCACGGCCTTCGGGATCATGAACGAAAAGCTCGACAAGACGGCTTCGACCTATACCGAAAGAAATTCGGCATTGATGGCTGGACTTGCAACCAAAGCAGAAGAACAACCTGGAAAGTATACTTCTATTAAGAAAGATGCCGACAGGATCCATGAATTATCCACCGACCTCGCGCAGTATATCGAAGGGATCAAAAAGGAGCTTATTACTTCTGTAGAAGATCCTACAGATTATGAGGAAATGGATAAATCAAATGTGATGGACGAAATGTTCTTCGCCAGCGGAAGGATCTCTCCCAAAGGAGAAGAATTTCTGAACAAAATCCAACAATACAGAGAGGGTGTATCTGAAATTTTAAACAGCAGGTATAACACTATTGCGCAAAAAGTGAATGTGCAACAGGAATTTGCGACCGAACCTCAAAACGTTGAGGGCGCTAAAATACCATGGTTACAATATAAATTCGAAGGCTTTCCTTTAATTGCTTCTATCACTCAACTTACTCAAATTCAGGCCGATGTAAAAAGTACCGAAAGTGAAATACTTTCTTCCATGTTCTCCGGCCAGTTGCAAAGTGATGTATCCCTTACCAATTACCAGGCTATTGTAGTGCCTGATAAAACCGCTTTTTTCTCTGGAGAAAACTTTAAAGGAAAAGTTGTTCTTGGAAGGGTTGACAAAACGCTTCAGTTCGAGAATGTTATCATAAACGGAAAAAAAGTGGAGAGCACTGAAGCTGGCCAGGTAATGCTGAATTTTCCTGCCGGAAATGTAGGTGAGCAAAAAATTACCGGAGAACTTCAGTTTCAGGAAGGTGACTCTATCGTCAAAATTCCTGTGAGCAGTTCTTACGCTGTAATTCCCAAACCTAATTCTGCGGTAATTTCCGCTGATAAAATGAATGTGGTATATCGCGGGGTGCAGAACCCTATGACTATCTCCATTCCGGGAGTGGGAAATGTTTCAGCTAATGCGCCGGGGCTCAGGCCTGCATCTGGAGCTGGAAGTTATGTAATGGACGTTACCACGCTTCAGGCAAGAGAAGTTACCATTAATGTTAGTGGAAAACTTCCCGGCGGTGAAACGGTTTCCGACAGTAAAACTTTCCGTGTAAAAGATATTCCGAGACCCGTGGGAACCATTCGTGGTGAGGACGGTTCGGTTTCTATGCAACGTAATAGCCTTGAAATAGCCAACGTAGGAGCTACATTACCAGACTTTGACTTTGATCTTAAATTGAATGTAACCGGATTTAAATTTAAAGTTCCCGGTCAACCCACGATTATTGTGAATGGTAGCCGACTGGATGACAGAGCCAAATCTGCTTTAAGACGTGCTGGTCGTGGAGAATCTGTACAGATTTACGATATTGAAGCTCAGCTTGCAGGAAATTCAAGTTATAAACTTAAAAAAGTGGCTCCTGTAGTTATTGAACTTACAAATTAAAATTTAGAACAATGAGCTGGAAAGGATTTTTAGTAAATGGTTTTATGATGATGACGATAGCCGCCTCTTTCGGTCAGGCTAATATCCTTAATGCCGATTCGCCTGAGGAAATTGGTAAGAAATCTGAAGCTCAGGCGCGGGTGGACCGCGAAGATAAACCTCTTGAATATGGTTATGTGGGAGATCGTGATATACTCTGGTCTAAAGGAACCTGGGAGATCATTGATCTTGATGAAAGAGTTAATTTTCCTTTATACTACCCCATAGATACCAACAATATTGGCCAGAACAGGAGATCGCTTTATGATGTACTTATTGGCGCTATTAAGCAGGGAAAGATCAAAAATATCTATGCCGATTCTTATTTCAACGAAAAAAGAACCTTAAAGGATATTCGGGCAACCCTGTCTAAAATTGATACTACCGATCTTGGTATTGAACAATACAATGCGGGTGAAGAGGTTGACCAGCAATATATAGATCGTCGTGACCTTGGAGCAGCAGATATCCAGGAGTATCATATCAGAGGGCTTTGGTATTTTGACAAAAGACAGGCTGAACTCAAATATCGTTTACTCGGAATTGCTCCCGTGGCACCTGATGTTAACTTTATTGATACAGGACAAACAGACCTTGTGGAACTTTTCTGGGTCTGGTATCCCGATGCAAGAAAAGTGCTAAACGAAGCACTTGTGTTTACTGGTGGGAATACCGCCCAAACCATTTCTTTTGATCATTTGTTGAATGCACGAAGATTTAATGGGGTGATCTACAAGGAAGATAATGTTTACGGAGATCGCGCCATTGATGAATATATCACAGATAACGCATTTATGCAATTGCTGGAATCACAGCGCATAAAAGAACAAATAAGAAATTTCGAACAGGATGTTTGGAGTTATTAAAGCTGAAAATCATTATTTGCAAGAAGGCTGTCTGAAAAGGCGGCCTTTTTTATTTTCTTGAATTTTAACCAACGGCTTAATATCTTTGCAGCATGATCGATTATATCATTGTAGGCTTAGGCCTCGGCGGGATTGCTGTTGCTGAAGAACTGGAAAAAAGAGGAAGACGATTTATTGTTTTTGATGACGCTTCCCAAAATTCATCTTATGTGGCCGGAGGAGTTTTTAATCCGGTAATTCTGAAAAGATTTACCCTTGCCTGGAAAGCTGATGAGCAACTGAAAATTTCAATTCCGGTCTACAAAGATCTGGAACAAAAACTGGAAGAGCGTTTTATATATAACTGGGATATCTATCGAAGATTTCATTCTGTAGAAGAACAGAATAACTGGTTTGTGGCAGGAGATAAACCGCGCTTACAGCCTTTTCTCGATCCTGAATTAAAAAAGAATACCAACCCCAATCTTAATGCGCCTTTTTCTTTGGGCAGGGTAAGAGGAATTGGCAATATAGATACTGAAACATTGTTGGATGCCTACCGGGATTATCTAGAGGAAAAAGATTGTTTAAGAAAAGAAAGTTTTCTATATGAAAATCTCGTCAGGGAAGATGCGAAGTGGCATTATGACGGAATAGAAGCCACTGGAATTATTTTTTGCGAAGGCTTCGGAATAAAAAAGAACCCCTTTTTCAATTATCTTCCGTTAAGGGGTAATAAAGGGGAATATATGACCATCTATGCGGAGGATCTCGACCTTGATTTTGCTGTAAAATCGAATATTTTCCTGGTGCCGGTTGGAAATCATCTGTACAAGGTGGGAGCGACCTACGATCCTAATGATAAAACTCCTGAACCAACTGTAAGGGCCCGGGAAAAACTTACTGCCGAAGTAAAGGCTTTAATTAATTGCGATTTTGAAGTGGTAGACCAGGTAGCCGGTCTTCGGCCTTCAGTGGTTGATCGCAGGCCTTTGGTGGGAAAGCATCCGGAAAGACCAAATCTTTTTTGTTGTAATGGTTTTGGAAGTCGGGGCGTGCTTTTAGCCCCAGCTATGTCCAAGCAGTTAATAGCTTTTATTGAGGATAAAAAAAGTCTTGACCCTGAAGCTGATCTTGACAGGTTCACGAAAAAATATTATCGCTCCTGAGCCTTTTTTTTCCCGGCATTCTCATCATAACTGAAAAAGAAATTGATCCAGATATTTCTTGAAAGTCTCATGATCACCGGCATAAAAACTATGAGCGTACCTACAATCGCGAAAAAGGCAGTTAGCGGACCTGAGCCGAAAAAGAAATAGGAAATTATAAATGCGGCTACCGCAAATGCGATTCCCACAGCATAGCTAACATACATTGCTCCATAGAAAAAAGAAGGCTCCATCTTGTATTTTGTGCCACAATTAGAACAACGCTCATGCATTTTGAACACCTTCCCAAGTTTATAGGGATTGTCTTCAAAATACATGCTTTCTTCATGACATACGGGGCAGGTACCGGTTATAATGCTGTATAACTTAGTTCCTTTAAGGAAATTCATCTGATTTTTTTTGCATTACAAATTTAAGCATCTTTGCACCAATCTAAAGTTACATTTGTTACAATAATGCTCAATATTCATAATCTTTCAGTTTCGTTCCAGGGGGAATATTTATTTAAAGAAATCAGTTTCAGGCTTGGAGCCGGGGACAGGGTGGGCCTTATTGGGAAAAACGGCGCCGGAAAATCTACTTTGTTGAAGATCATTGCGGGAGAACAGGAATATGATTCCGGACAAATAGCGAAAGAAAAGGATATCAAAATAGGCTTTCTTAAGCAGGATCTTGAATTTGAAAAGGGACGCACGGTCCTGGAAGAGGCTTACCAGGCTTTTGAAGAGATCAAAAAGCTGGAGAACCGGATGTCTGAGATCAACGAACAACTGGCTACTCGTACCGATTATGAGAGCGAGGGCTACAATCAGCTTATTGAAGATCTAAGCGAGATCACCCATCAATATGAGATCATTGGCGGTTATAATTATAAGGGGGAGACCGAAAAGGTGCTGCAGGGGCTTGGTTTTGAAAGAGAAGATTTCAGTAAGCTTACCGAAACATTCTCCGGAGGATGGAGAATGCGTATCGAGTTGGCAAAACTTCTGCTTCAAAAAAATGATATCCTTTTACTGGATGAGCCCACCAACCACCTTGATATTGAAAGTATCCTCTGGCTGGAAAGCTTTCTGAATAATTATCCCGGTTCGGTAATGCTGGTTTCGCACGATAAGATGTTTTTAGACAACGTCACCAACCGAAGTATTGAAATTTCGCTCGGTAATATTTATGATTACAGAAAACCTTATTCCGAATTTATTGAATTCAGAAAAGAATTAAGGGAGCAACAACTGGCTGCACAGAAAAATCAGCAGAAAGAAATCGAACAAACCGAAAAGCTTATCGATAAGTTCCGTGCCAAGGCGACCAAAGCTTCCATGGCGCAGTCGCTGATGAAAAAATTAGATAAAATTGACCGCATTGAGGTTGATGAAGATGACAATGCGGTGATGAGCGTTAACTTTCCGGTTTCGGTAAATCCGGGGAAAGTGGTTATTGAAGCGGAACACGTGGAGAAATCTTATGGTGATAAAAAGGTGCTGCGTGATGTAAACCTACTGATCGAACGACAGAGCAAGATCGCATTTGTGGGCCAGAACGGACAGGGAAAAACTACGTTGGCCAAGATCATCGTAGGCGAGATTCCTCATGATGGAAAGCTAAAACTGGGACATAACGTCCAAATTGGTTATTTCGCCCAGAACCAGTCTGATTACCTGAATGGAGAAAAAACCGTTCTTCAAACCATGGAAGATGCCGCCAATGAAAGCAATCGCACTAAAGTACGGGATATGCTGGGCGCGTTTCTCTTCAGAGGTGACGAGGTCGAAAAAAAGGTAAAAGTGCTTTCTGGAGGTGAAAGGAACCGTTTGGCGCTTTGCAAGATGCTTCTGGAGCCATTTAATGTGCTGGTAATGGATGAGCCAACTAACCATCTCGACATTAAATCTAAGAATGTTTTAAAAGAAGCGCTCAGAAATTTTGAGGGAACGCTGCTCCTTGTTTCGCATGACCGGGATTTCCTTCAGGGACTTACCGAAACGATCTATGAGTTCCGAAACCATAAGATCAGGGAATATTTGGGGGATATAGATTATTACCTGGAACAGCGCAAACTTCAGGATATGAGACAGGTGGAGAAAGCCGATAAAAAAACAACGGTAAAAGATAAATCTTCAGCTAAAAAAACTTCTTTTGAAGATCAAAAGGATTTAAAACGCTTAAAAAACCGACTGAGTAAAACAGAAGCGAAGATCACCAAACTTGAAAAAGAACTTAAGGCAAAAGACAAAGAGCTGGCACAGAATTATCAGGCGGTTGCCACAAAACCCGATTTTCTCTCGAATTATAATAAAACAAAAAAGAAGCTTGAAAATTTGATGGAAGAATGGGAAGAGCTTCAACTTCAACTGGAACAGTAGAAGTTTTTCAATATTGAAAAGCTTTTAAACCAAATAGACTCTAATCAGTCTTATTAATAATATGGAAAAAAGAAATATCATTCTGTCAGTCCTGGGGATCGTTTTGGTCATTCTTGCGATTTTTGGAGCAAAACTGATCATAGACAGTAACGTAAAGGAAGCGCCGCCGGTAAAAAAAACAGTAAAAAGTGTATTTATTGATACCGTTAAAAATAAGACCATTCCCATTGTACTGCCGGCTAACGGGAATATAACTGCTCTTCATAAACTGGAGCTTTACTCTGAGGTACAGGGAATTTTCAAGTACAGCAGCAAGGATTTTCGGCCCGGCCAGAAATATAAAAAAGGGCAGGTACTTTTAGGGGTCAACTCTGAAGAATACAGCGCCAGCGTCCAGTCGGCGAAAAGTGATCTTTATAACAAGATCACCTCCATAATGCCTGATCTCAGGCTGGATTATCCCGATGCTTTCCAGAAATGGGAAAAATATCTCAATACATTCGATATCACTAAACCGGTTCCGCCGCTTCCTGAAACCACTTCGCAACAGGAAAAATATTTTATTACCGGCCGCGGAATAATTTCAGCTTATTACAATGTTAAAAATCTGGAAGAAAGGCTTTCAAAATATACTATTATTGCCCCTTTTGACGGAATTCTTACTGAAGCACTTGTCAATAGAGGAACGCTCATCAGGCCAGGCCAGAAACTCGGGGAGTTTATCGATCCCAGTGTTTATGAACTGGAGGTTTCCGTAGCTAAAAAATTTGGCGATCTGCTTCAAATAGGAGAAAAAGTGAAACTTTCAAATCTCGAAGGCACTAAAACCTATGAGGGAACGGTGAGCAGGATCAATGGCAAGGTGAATCAGGAAACCCAGAGTATCAGGGTTTTTATACGTGTTGACAATCCTGAGCTGAGTGAAGGCATGTATCTGGAAGCGCATCTGGATGCCAAAAATGAGAAGAATGCCATAGAAATTCCCCGGGAGTTACTGGTTGAACGGTCAAAAGTATTTGTGGTTAAAGACAGCACTTTGCAACTTGTAAATGTGAACCCTGTTTTCTTTGGTGATAATACCGTGGTGATAAAAGGTCTGGAAGACGGTACCCGAATTTTGTCTGCGAACGTTCCTGGAGCTTATTCAGGTATGCTGGTAAAAGTACAGGGACAAAGGTATCTTCTTAAAAAACAATAATCTTGAGGAATTTAATCAATTATTTTATCAGGTTCAGGGTTGCCGTTAATGTGGTGATCATGGCGTTCGTCATTTTCGGAATTATCGGTATCCTGAATATGCAATCCTCATTTTTCCCTTTACAGGAATCTACGATCATTAATATCAATATCAACTATCCGGGTTCAGCTCCTGAAGAGATTGAAGAAGGTATCATTTTGAAGATTGAAGATAACCTGAAGGGACTCGAAGGAATAGACAGGATCACCTCGGTAGCTCGTGAAAGCGGAGGATCTATTACCGTTGAGATCGAACAGGATGAGGATATTGACGTGATGCTTACCGAAGTCAAAAATGCGGTGGACCGGGTGCCGACCTTTCCTGGCGGAATGGAACCTCTGGTAGTATCAAAACAGGAATTCATCAGGGAAACCATCAATTTCGCCGTTAGCGGCGAGAATGTACCGTTGGCAACTTTAAAAAGAATTAGCCAGGAAATAGAAAATGATCTTCGACTTCTTGACGGGGTTTCGCAAATAAGTATTTCAGGTTTTCCGCAGGAAGAGATCGAGATCGCGGTAAGCAAAGATGATCTTCTCGCTTATGATCTCACTTTTGAACAGGTGGCACAGGCGGTGAGGAATTCGAACATTCTTTCTACCGGGGGAACTATAAAGACCGAAGCCGAAGATTACCTGATACGCGCCAATAACCGCGCCTACTATGCAGATGAACTCAATGATATAGTTCTAAAATCCAATACCACTGGAGAAATCGTGAAATTGGGCGATATCGCAAGGGTTCGGGACCAGTTTTCTGAAACGCCCAATGCTCTTTATTTCAATGGAAATGTGGCTGTGAATGTTTCGGTTAGCAATACCAGTAGCGAAGATCTTTTAGCGACCGCCGAAAAAGTAAATGATTATATAGAGAATTTCAACCAGAAGCACAGCAACGTACAGCTGGATGTGGTGAATGACGCTTCTATCACTCTTGGCCAGAGAACACGACTTCTGGTCGAGAATGGTTTGATGGGAATGCTGTTGGTCCTTTTCTTTTTATCCTTATTTCTAAATACACGGCTTGCATTCTGGGTGGCCTTCGGTTTGCCAATTGCCTTCCTTGGAATGTTCATTTTTGCCGGTTCATTAGGAGTGACTATCAATGTGCTTTCCCTTTTTGGAATGATCATCGTGGTAGGGATCCTGGTCGATGACGGGATCGTTATTGCTGAGAACATCTATCAGCATTCCGCGATGGGCAAAAATCCTATTAAAGCGGCCCTTGATGGAACCATGGAGGTCGTGCCTCCAATCATTTCTGCAATTATAACCACGGTACTTGCTTTTTCTACTTTTCTGTTTCTCGATAGCCGAATTGGAGAATTTTTCGGAGAAGTTTCAACGGTGGTTATTCTAACCCTCGTGATATCCCTGCTGGAAGCTTTAATAATCCTTCCGGCCCACGTTGCACATTCCAAGGCACTGAAAAAACGTGAACCCGATGAAAAGCCGAAAAAGGGTATTGCGGTCTTATTTGAAAAAATGAGGGGCATAAACAGAATTGGAGACAGGCTCATGTATTTCATGAGAGACAAGATCTATAGTCCCGTACTTCATTTTGTACTGCATCAGCAGGTTCTGGCTTTTGGTATCTTACTAACCGTTTTCATCCTGACCATTGGCGCAGTAGGGGGCAATGTGATAAGGATCACGCTTTTCCCCAGTATTGCAAGTGACAGGGTGAGCATTGATCTTTTAATGCCTGAAGGTGTGAATCCGGAACGCACCGATTCGATTATTTCAATGGTTGAAGATGCAGCCTGGAGGGTGAATGAAAAATACTCGAAGATCCAGTCAGGAGATAAAGAAGTGGTTCAAAATATCATAAAACGGGTAGGTCCCGGAAATAACAAGGCATCTCTTCAGGTGAATTTATTGCCCGGTGAAGAAAGGGATGTAAGTTCTCCCGAAATCACCAATGCCATACGGGATGAAGTTGGCCCTGTTTACGGCGTGGAAAATCTCACTTTTGGATCTGGTGGAAATTTTGGCGGATTGCCTATTTCTGTATCTCTTTTAGGCAATAATCTCAACGAATTACAGGCTGCCAAGGAAGAACTAAAACAAAATTTTGAAAATAATCCTCTTCTTAAAGATGTAACCGATAATGATCCTAAAGGGATCAAAGAGATCAATGTGAAACTTAAAGATAATGCCTATGCACTGGGCCTCGATCTCGGGGAAGTTATGCGGCAGATAAGAAACGGATTCTTTGGGGCACAGGCACAGCGATTCCAGCGCGGCCAGGACGAGATAAGGGTTTGGGTGCGATACAACCGTGAAAACCGGTCGTCTATAAATGATCTTGATGAAATGCGCATTGTTACTCCTTCGGGGAACAGAGTGCCTTTTGATGAGATCGCCAATTACGAGATCGTGCGGGGAACAGAATCCATCAGCCACCTTAACGGAATGAGGGAGATAAGGGTTTCCGCAGATATGGAAGATCCTAATGGCAGTTCTACCGATATCCTCGCTGATATCAGGCAAAATGTGATGCCGCCAATACTTGAAAAATATCCCAGCCTTTCGGTTTCTTATGAAGGACAGAACAGGGAAGCCGCAAAACTTACCAATTCAGCGAAACTGGTATTGCCCATTATCCTATTCCTCATTTATGCGACCATTGCTTTCACCTTCCGAAGTTACAGTCAGCCGTTTTTGCTGATGATAATGATCCCTTTTAGTATCATTGGTGTTGCCTGGGGCCACTGGATTCATGGTTTTCCTATTAATGTGCTTTCCGCTTTGGGAATTATCGCTCTGGTTGGGATCATGGTTAATGACGGGCTGGTGCTAATTGGGAAGTTCAATAGTTTTCTGCGGGAAGACGGCATGGAATTTAAACAGGCGCTTTATGAAGCTGGACGTTCACGATTCAGGGCGATCTTCCTTACCTCGCTGACGACTATCGCGGGTCTTGCACCCTTGCTGTTGGAAAAAAGCAGGCAGGCCCAATTTCTTAAACCCATGGCGATTTCAATTTCATACGGAATAGCTATCTCAACCGTGCTTACACTTTTTCTGCTTCCGCTGTTATTATCCATAAGCAACGGAATAAAAGTAGGTGGAAAATGGTTAAAAACAGGAAAAAAACCTTCTCGTGAAGAAATGGAACGAGCAATTAAAGAGAAAATAGAACAAGATGAACATGCCGAAAAACAATAGAATAATCTTCATTATTGCTTTTTTATGCTTTTCTGCCGGATGGGCACAGGCTCCTGTTCTAACAAAAGAAGAAGCAATAGCGCAGGCCCTGGAAGAGAATTTCGGAATAAGAATAGCAAGGAATAATGTAGATATTGCCGAAAATAACCAGAGTATTTTAAATTCGGGATATCTGCCTGCCTTAACGGGAAGGGCAGGAACGAATTATGCGCTTAACGACAGGCTCACAAAACCCGAAAATGACGATCCTCTTGAGCAGAACAATATTGAAAGCAATCAATACAATGCTTCCATAAACCTGGATTATACCTTGTTTGATGGCCTTGGTCGTTTTTATAATTATAAAAGTTTGAAAGAGCAATATGACCTTTCACAGCTGGAAGCCCGGCAGACTATCGAAAACAGCATATTGCAGATCATGAGCGTTTATTATGAAGTGGCGCGTTTAACTGAAAATATGGACGTTTTGCAGGAAACCCTGGAAATTTCCCAGAATCGTGTGACCCGGGCAAAATACCAGTTTCAATATGGGCAGGCAAACAAACTTGTGGTCCTCAATGCAAGGGTTGATGTAAATAATGATAGTATTGCCCTGATTGAAATGCAGCAACGGCTTAAAAATACCAAACGTGATTTAAATGTCCTGTTGAACCGTGAAATCACAGCTAATGAATTTCGCGTCGATACCACCGTAAATTTTATTCCTGCCCTTGAACTGGAAAATTTCTTAAGTCGGGCAGATGTGAATAATGTTTCGCTTCTGCAGGCCGAAAAAAGTTTAACCATCAGTGAATATGAAATCAAGATCAGTAAGTCGGGCTATCTTCCGGCTATTGGCTTAAATGGTTCTCATGGCTGGAACCGAAACAGAAGTGCTGCCACGGCCTTTTTTCCGGGATCTACCACAACCACGAATGGTCTTTCGGCGGGTGTAAGCCTGGTTTGGGATATTTTTAATTCCGGTAGGACGAGCGTGGAGATCCAGAATTCAAAGATTCGTTATCAGAATCAGGAACTGCTTAAAGAACAGTTGGAACTGGAAGTAAAACGGGATATCGCCAATGCCCTGGGCAATTATGAAAATAAACTTTACATTCTGAAAGTTCAGAAAGAAAACGTTGCTACCAACCTAAATAATTTCCAGCGTTCAGAAGAACAATATAAACTTGGGAGGATCACATCTATAGAATTCCGCCAGGCACAGATCAACTTACTGGATGCGAGGACGAGCCTGAACCTTGCTAAATATGATGCCAAATTAGCTGAATTACAGCTACTGCAATTAACAGGGCAACTGCTTAACGTAGAATTGTAGCTATGTACGAACATTTTTTTCAGTGTCCATATTGTTGGGAGGAGATATCGATTTTACTGGATCCTTCAGTCCAGGAGCAGACTTATATAGAAGACTGCGAGGTATGTTGCCGGCCTATTGAATTTCATGTTCGTTTTGAAGATCAGGAACTTATTCAATTTGAGGCTCAAAATATTGAGCAATAAAACAGCGATATGTACTCAGGTCTTTCGTAAAATTCCGTAATTTTAGTTTATATAGAAAATTATGGCAACAAGCTTTGAACTCGCAGGTCATGTGGTAGGGCTCATGATCGATCAGGATGTTACTTCTGAATACCTGGAAGAATTGCATGGTCTTATTCGGGAAAAACTTGAAGAAAATGAAAAAATTAATTTGTTTTGCGAGATAATGCCCGGCAATAATGTGGATCTCCTTCCGGTTTTCCAAAACCTGATTTTTAAATTTGAAAATTCAGGAAAGATCACCAAAATGGCCTTTGTTTCAGATATTTCCTGGTTAAATAAATTAATGGACCTCAATGATCTTTTTATTCAATCAGATTTAAGGACCTTTGAGTTTGCAGACAGGCTGGAAGCCCTTAGCTGGATTTCACAATAATTTATATTTAAAAAGTTTGGAAGAATCCTTTTTTCTGTCTTATATTTGCCATCCAATATCGCGGGATAGAGCAGTATGCTTCGGCAAGCTCAGAATAAAGTCCGCACATCGGGATTATAACCCGAAGCTTTGAAAAGATATTGTATTTATACATCGCGGGATAGAGCAGTAGGTAGCTCGTCGGGCTCATAACCCGAAGGTCACTGGTTCGAGTCCAGTTCCCGCTACTAGCAAAGACAAGGCTTTCGAGAAATCGGAAGCCTTTTTTTATTTCCTGAGGTAGAACATAGGTAAAACAATGGATCAAGAACATTTTCTAGGTTTTGACTTTTTAAGCAAATAGTTTTTCAAGCCGATATAAGAAGAAATCTGTCTTTCTTACTCCTCTTTTGGAATTTGCCGGGAAGTCATTTTGTATTATTAATTTCCATCTACCAATTCTTCCACCTGCTTTGCAATTTCCAGTTCTTCGTTCGTAGGGATCACCAGGATCTTGACTTTAGAATTTTCGGTGCTTATTGTCCTGAGGTCCCGGGAACGCTGGGAGTTCTTTTCAGAATCAATTTCGATCCCCAGGTATTCCATATCCTCGCAAACAAGCTCTCTTATCACATCGCTGTTTTCCCCAATTCCCGCGGTAAAAACAATCGCATCCAGGCCATTCATAGCTGCGGCATAAGCACCGATATATTTTTTGATGCGGTAGGCATTCATATTTAGGGCAAGCTGGCATTGCTTATCACCCTCTGCAGCTTTTTGCTGAATATCCCTGAGATCGCTATACCCGGTAAGGCCGTACATTCCGCTTTTGTGATGAAGAATATCGCTCACCTCCCTGGTAGAATAGCCCAGGTGTTCCACCATATAAAAAATAACCGATTGGTCTATGTCTCCGCTTCGGGTTCCCATAATGAGACCGTTAACCGGTCCGAAACCGAGTGAATGATCCACACTTTTTCCATCTTTAACAGCAGTAATGCTGCAGCCGTTGCCAAGATGGATACTGATGATCCTGGAATGTTCTTTTTTCAGGTATTTTACCGCCTGCTCTGATACATATTTATGGCTGGTGCCGTGAAAACCATACACCTGTATATGATTATCCTTATAAAATTCAGTTGGGATAGCATATTGTTTAGCTTTAGACGGAATAGTGCTGTGAAAGGCGGTATCAAAAACCGCCACCTGTGTTGCGTTGGGGAACAATTTTTCTGCTACCTCAATTCCCTTCAGGTTGTGCGGATTGTGGAGCGGTGCCAGGGAAAATAGATTTTTTACAGCCTTTTTCACTTCTTCGTCTATTACGATGGTCTTCGAGAAAGTATTTCCGCCATGCACCACGCGATGGCCGATAGCATCGATATCTTCGGAAGTTTCAATCACTCCGCTTTCTTTATTCATCAGCAAATCGGTCACCTTTTTTAAGGCTGCGCCATGATCAGGGATTTCCAGTTCTCTGGAAGTGGTAGAATCTTCAGTCTTGTAGTGTATTTTGGCACCATCCAGTCCTATTCTTTCTACCAGTCCGGAGGCCAGTACCTTTTCCGAAGGCATTTGTATAAGTTGAAATTTCAGGGAAGAACTTCCTGAATTTATGACGAGTATATTTTTCATTTTGCTTACTTCTATTGTTGACTTTTATTGTCTCTTGTCTAAGTATATTATTTTCAATTCAATTTACAACTTCAAACTTTTTGGCTTGTTCATTTTTTTGCTTGTCCAAAAAAACGAACCAAAAAAAGGACACTTTTTTATTAGGTGTTTCTAATTGTGCTCTCGCAAAATTAGAACCGGGCTGCCCCGGTTAAATTTTCTCCAGGGCTTCAAAAATTTTTAACGCCGGGGTAGCCCTACACTTAAAAAAAGAACCTCATTTTAGGATGCCTTTAGGTAAAAAAATAAAGCTTTCTTCGTGGCCTCAAAAATACTTATCAAATTCCCTGTGCCTGAATGGCCGTTAATACCACGGTGTTAAAAACATCGTCAACGGTACATCCGCGGCTAAGATCGTTCACCGGCTTGTTAAGCCCCTGGAGCATTGGGCCTATCGCTAAAGCTCCTGTTTCCCTTTGTACTGCTTTATAGGTATTGTTTCCGGTATTGAGGTCTGGAAAGATCAGTAAATTGGCCTGTCCTGCAACTTCAGAATCGGGTAATTTGCTTTTTCCCACGGTAATATCGACCGCTGCGTCATACTGAATAGGGCCTTCGATCTTCAGGTCGGGACGTTTCTTTTTAACTATTTCGGTAGCCTTACGAACACGGTCAACATCGGCTCCTTTTCCTGAAGTTCCCGATGAATAGGAAAGCATGGCAATCTTTGGATCAATTCCGAAGGCAACACAACTTTCCGCAGAAGAAATGGTGATCTCTGCCAGTTCTTCAGCAGTGGGATTCGGATTAATTGCGCAATCACCAAATACTGAAACCCGGTCTTCAAGACACATAAAGAAAACCGAAGAAACCACCGAAACTCCCGGCTTGGTCTTAATAAATTGAAGTGCAGGGCGTATGGTATGCTGAGTGGTATGCGCAGCTCCCGAAACCATTCCGTCTGCATCACCTTTATAGATCATCATGGTGCCGTAATACGAAACATCGCTCATCCAGTCGCGAGCCATATCCAGGTTCACGCCTTTGTGCTTCCTGAGTTCATAAAGTGTTTCCGCGTAATCCTGGAAACGGTCAGATTTGGTAGGATCGATAATATTTACTTTCTCCAGATCAAGATTAAGTCCCATTTTCATCAGTTTTTTCTTGATGAGCTCCGGATCGCCGAGTAAAGTGATCTCCACGAGATCCATCGCCACGAGACGGGATGCAGCGGTTAGGATGCGCTCATCTTCACCTTCGGGCAATACAATATGCTTTTTGCTTTGCTGGGCCCTTTTCACCAGGCTGTACTGGAACATACGTGGCGTCATTCCATGAGGCTGGAAGTTCACAAGCCTTTCCACCAACGGATCAAAGGAAACATAGCGTTCAAAAGTGCTGATGGTGGTCTGTATCTTTTGAATACTATCGGCGTAAATATTAGATTTTATGGCACCTACCCGATTGGTTACGTTAAAAGTACCGTCTTCTACCGAAATGATCGGAACTATTTGAGAGAGTCCGTCAATGAGCTTTAAAATTGAAGGTTCCGGGGTAAGTCCGCCGGTAAGGATAATTCCTGAAATACGCGGATAGTTACTGGAAATATTCGCTTGCAGGGCACCAAGGATAATATCGGCGCGGTCTCCGGGGGTGATCACCAGGCTTTCATTTTTAAGGGTGGTGAGGTAGTTTCGCAATTGCATGGCCCCAACGCCAAAATTCCCGGTCTGGTTGTCGAGAAATTCCTTTCCAAAGAGGATCTTTCCTTCCAGGGCGGTTACAATTTCTTTTAGCGTAGGATTATCCAGGGTATCTATAAGAGGGATAGCGAAAGCTTCTACGTTCTTCGGAAGGAAATTCTTCATGTACAGCTTCGCCGGTTCAACATTTTCTTCCTGAACCTTATTGCTCACCATAGCGATCACATCAACATCTTTATCTTCAAAAGCGTGATAGGCCATCTCGAGGTTTCCCATTAGTTCTTCCCAGGTCTTTTTTTGTCCGCTGGCCACGATAATTACCGGAAGCCCCAGGTTTTTGGCGATCACCACATTAACATCGAATTCAAAAACGCTGCCTTCGCCTGAAAAATCACTTCCTTCCACCAGGACGAAATCAAATTCTTCTTCGAGCTTTTTATATTTCTGAATGATGGTATCTATGACTTCTCCCGATTTTCCCTCATTTCGTTTATGGATCACTTCACTTCTGGTAAAGGCATAAGCTTCCTTATAAGCTAATTTTACATCGAAATAACTCAGGATGGTATCGATATGATTATCTTTTTCTTCTTTTTCAACATCATTAATAATAGGCCTGAAATAGCCAACTTTTGCTGTTTTTCCCAGCAGGGTTCTCATCAAACCCAGTGAGATCATAGATTTTCCGCTGTGGGGCTCCAGGGTAGCAATATAGATTCCTTTGTTCATGGTTCTCAATTTGAGGTACAAAATTAAGCTGAATAAGAAAGAAGCTATGATGCGCAAGGTTAAAATACTCTGAAATCTGATTAAAATCAGCAATTCGTAGGTTTGGGTGTTTTGACTTTAGTTTCTGTATAAGTGCAGCTTATTTAACTCTTTACTATCAAAAATTTCCTTTACAGCATCTTATTTTCCAAAACAGGTCACAAAGTTTTATTAATCAGTAAGTTGTGATTTTTTTAACCCTCGATCCTTAACTTTTTCTAAGGGGGGATTTTTCCCCTTTTTTAAAGGAAGACTTTCAATTAAGGATAATTATCATTATTATTAATAATAGAAATTCAATTTTTTTGAGGATTTATGACGGATCATTAAAAAAAAAGGACCAAACAGCAAAAAATTTGAATTCCCTTAATTCTATACCCGGAAACCTTTTACTGTTTTTAGGTATAAAGAATCACTACACTAAATAACGACAGAGCACTCTCCCCAATATATCGTCGACCTTAACGTCTTCGGAAAAGTAACTATGCCTCAAGGAACCACTTTTTAAAACTTCTGATTTGTATGTCAGAAAAGAGTGGCAGAATTTATACAGGATTACCAAATTTCAAAGCCGGAAAGAAAAGATTTTTTCCTGCTCATTATCATAAAAATTAAATATTATGAAATCACTAAACTACTCAACTTCCCCAAAGGGAAGGATTCCGGGACGGCAGACCTTTTGAGATTCTAAGTTTCGTATATGCTAAAATTGGAGATCACGGGCTTTAAAGTTTTCGAGGGCCGCACCCGAAACGTCCGCTTCAAGAAATTAAAATAACCAGATAGAAGTAAATCTTAAACACAACCACCAATTAAATAAGAAAATTATGAAAGCACAGACAGCAACTCTAATTATTGGCCTTTTACTCACCTTCCAAGGTGTATTTGCGCAGCCAGCAAAACAGGCCAACTTGAAGCAAAAAGAAGCGCAAATAGATTCCCTAATGGCCAACTTTGATCATGATGATACTCCGGGTGCGGTGATAGGAGTTGTTCAGGACGGCGAACTCATTTTTGCTAAAGGTTACGGCATGGCCGATCTCAATGATAGTATCCCTATTACTATCAACACCCGCTTCGATATTGGCAGCGATTCTAAACAATTTACTGCTTTCGCCTTAGCACTTTTGGAAAGCAGGGGCGAACTTTCATTGGATGACCCCGTGCAGAAGTACCTTCCTGAAATTCCTGATTTTAAACAGGAAGTGACCCTGAGACACCTGCTTACGCATACTAGCGGGCTACGGGAAACCTATGGCATGGCAGAATTGGCGGGGCATATCCCGGGGCAAGACCGTCTGGAACCTGAAGGTGCACTGGAAGTTGTTAAACGTCAAACTAAACTGGAGTTTCCTCCTGGCTCAGAGCACCAGTACAACAGTAGTGCTTACGTGTTGCTTTCTATGGTTGTGGCACGCGTCACGGGGACGCCTTTCGCAGACTGGATGCAGGAAAATATCTTCGAACCATTAGGAATGAATCAAACGCTAATCGAAAAGGACATCGAGCAGGTAATTCCGGGTGCCGCAGATTCATATTACAAGGCCAAGCACGGAGGTTATCGAACGGCTTTTAGCAACCGCGTTTATCAGGGCGCCGCAGACATTTACACAACCGTAGGTGATCTCGCAAAATGGTTAAATAATTTCCATACGGCCGAACTTGGAGGCTGGGGGGTGCAGAATAGAATGCGCGAACGATTTGTTTTTACTTCAGGTGACACGAGTGATTACGCACTTGGCCTTGGCATAAACAAGTACCGAGGTCTAAATAGGATCAGCCACACTGGTAGTCATGCCGCTTTCAAATCGGTGATTAGCTATTACCCAGATTTGGATGCAGGCGTGGTAGTAATGAGAAACGATGACATGGGAACTGTAGCAGATAAGGTAACTGATATTTTCTTTAAAGAACACCTGGAGCCATCAGAGCAGGCAATTGAGCCTCTAAGTTTTGGAGAGGGAATAAAGGTTGATTCCCTATTACTCAAAAGATATGTCGGCACATACCGAGCACCTAAAAGCTTTGTTCTCCCTTCACTAACCTGGAAATATAAAGATGGGAAACTTTTCAATGTGTTTCCAGACGAGAATGTTCCCATGATAGCCGTATCTGACTCAGTATTTCAACTTGCGGAAAGTTCAAACAGGATAAGCTTCCATCAAGCGCGTGATGGAAGTGTACCAAGTGCAACCATCATTAGCAATGAAGACTCACCGGTGCTCCGCCGCGTCAAGCCGTGGCATCCTTCTGAGATAGAGCTGCAGGCTTTTACCGGAAAATATTATAGTCCTGAGTTAGAAACTCTTTACACCCTGGTCGTGGAGAACGACAAACTTATTGCCCGGCACCGGTGGAATGGAAATATCCCCCTTATGCCAACGGAGCAGAACAAATTTTTGGGGGGACTACCTTTACAGGATGTTCGCTTTGAACGGGATGTAGAAGGACAAATCAAAGGCTTTATGGTCTCGGTGGGACGTACGCGCAATGTATGGTTTGAGAAAATAGAATTAAACATGTATAACGATCACTTTTAACCACACAGATATGAAAACACTAAATATAACATTCTTATTTATCCTTTTTGTTTTCCAATATTCATTTGCCCAAACCAAACAACCGGTAACTTTAAAGGGAAAAGCCGAGAAGGTCGATTCAATTATGGCCGATTATGACCGTAACGATGCACCCGGCTGCGCCGTAGGCGTCGTGCAGGATGGCAAGCTCATTTTTGCAAAAGGATACGGCATGGCCGACCTGGAGCATGATGCGCCTATAACTCCTGAGACTAATTTTTATCTTGCGAGTGTTTCAAAACAGTTTACGGCCTTTGCTGTAGCCCTTCTGGCAGATGAAGGTAAACTTTCCCTGGATGATGATATCCGTAAATGGATTCCCGAGCTACCCGATTATGGCCAAACAATTACCATTAAAAATCTACTCCATCACACTAGCGGGCTAAGAGACTTTCTAGCACTTCTATCGATTGCAGGTAGACCCAATGATGGAAGATTAACAACAAATGAGACATTAAATATCATAAGCAGACAACAAGAATTGAACTTTCAGCCGGGTACGGAATATCTTTATAGCAATACAGGTTATTTCCTTCTAGGTGTTCTCGTGGAGCGTGTGAGTGGTCAGTCTCTCAAAGAATTTGCTGAAAAACATATTTTCGGCCCACTCGGAATGAAACGTACTACATATAGGGATAATCATAACATGCTTATTGAAGACAGAGCGATGGCTTATGAAAAAGATTCAACTTCCGGGTTTGGATATCAACTAAACATGCCCGGTTTTGATGTGGTTGGTAGCGGAGGGGTTTATTCAAATATCGAAGATCTTGCTCGTTGGGCTGATAATTTGGAAAGCCATAAAGTTGGCGGAGAAAAAGTAGCAAATATGATGCTTACCCGGGGAATTCTCAAAAATGGTGATACCCTCGATTATGCCCTTGGGTTAGGGATAGGAGATTATCGTGGCCTGCGCACTGTTGGACATGGGGGAGCATATGAAGGTTACCGTACTTATCTAAGGCGCTTTCCAGATTATAATTTTACTGTCATCACCCTTTGTAATAGAAGGGATGGGAATGCCGGAAAAAGAGCACTTCAGGTCGCTGATATATACCTCGAAAATTACATGGAACCGAAAGAACATGGGAAATCCATTGCTAATCGGGAAACAGTGCATGTCGCTCCTGAACTACTGGAGAATTATGCGGGTACGTATCGGGCGCCAGAGAACTTCCCTATTCCCGCAATAATTTATGAGACTTCACATGGACAACTTTTTGAAACTTCATTACCAGGAGAACACATTCCGCTTGTAGCACTTTCGGATACCCTGTTTCAGTATGAGGATGGAAGCGCCCGCCGGGTAAGTTTTAAGCGGAGAAGTGATGGAACTGTAGAGCAATTGATTCTTATCAGTGAAGATGACCAACCGATGCTGAAGCGTATCGAATCCTCGCATCCCACAATGGATAAATTGCAGGATTATACTGGAAAATACTATAGTTCTGAACTGGAAAGCTTTATAAAGCTTGATATCAACAATGGAATCCTAATGACAAAGGACCGCCGGGGCGGGGATTTACAGCTTAAACCCATAGAACAGGATGTATTTGCGGGCGAATATCCACTACTTAAAATTCATTTCAAGCGTGATATAAATGGAAAGATCACTGGCTTTAAAGTTTCCGCGGGCCGCACCCGAAACCTCTGGTTTGAAAAACAGAAGTAATAAGATCGGAAATCTGTCTCAATAACAAACACCAATTAAATAAGAAAATTATGAAAGCACTAACATTCGATTTTTTAACTATTACTATTCTCTTTAGCTCACTAATATGGTCTGGAGAAAGCATTTCCAAAAAGGAAAAAGCAGATAATTATTTTGGTACCTCTAAATCCATTAATGACAGCTATTTCATAGACGTCAAAGCCCTCGACTATGCCTTTGGTATGCCCGAGGAAATCAAATCGGGCTGGGTGACCTTCCGAATGGAGAATCTGGGAACTGAGGAACACGCTGCTTTGATTATGCCTGCTACTGACAGCCTCGACTTTGGGGCTGCAAAGGATCTTGTGAAGGAAGCTATTAAACTGGGCACTGATCGGGACTGGCACTTTTCAAGCCTTAGCCATGGCCGATCCCCTGAATTCGAGGTTCTTTCTCCCGTGTCTCCTAGTCATACTGGCCAGACTACAGTTCATCTTGACCCCGGCGTCTATTTCATGTGGTGTCCACTGGAGACATCGAAGGGGGTTATTCACGATCAGAAGGGGATGGTGACCGCTTTTCGCGTGATTAATGGCCCGGTGCAGACGCAGAAGCCAGAGGCCGATACTGAGATTACCTTGTCTGCATGGGCGATCTCTACTGACGGACCTGTCGGGGCTGGCCACCATACCTTCAGTGTGCGCTCTGTTGGCGACCCTTATCCTTACTTACAGCTAGCTCGCTTAAAGAAAACACAGACCATTGAGGATGTTGCTGCCTGGCTTGCCAGTCGCCATCATGGGGGTTCTTCTCCGTTTGAGTTTGTCGGGGGAACTGGAGGAACAAGTGAATCTTGCTTTTTTAGTGTAATGCTCAAGCCGGGGCGTTATGCCCTGGTGTCACCCTTCAGCGGAGTAGCAGGATCAAGAGCTGAAATTATAATTCCCCAGAAAGGTATGGCACCGGCCATCTCTCCTGAACCAGTGAATCCGCCAGTTGAACTCTCGTTCCCTGGTACGGATTCTATTATTCCTCTTCCGTCCGGGCGAACTCTTGTAACGCTGGAGAACCGGAGCGATAGTGTTAGTCTGGACTTTGTCAAGCTTAGGAAAGGCTTTACTGAAAAGGAATTTTATACATTCTGGAAGCCTGCTGGCCTTGGGGACAGAATCCGGGAGGCCTCCTTTGATTCTATACCCCAATTTGGTCTTGCTTACGACCTGCCTGAAGCGGGTGAGCGTAAAGAATTTAGCATCGATTTGCCAAAAGGCACTTATTTCTTAGTCCCTTTCATACGAGAGCATTATTCAGGTAAACGTTCACTCAACGATTCTGAAATGGACATGATCCAGAAGATCATGGTTCAATAAAGAAATAACTAATCAAGTAAACCATGAAAACAAAAACTATCAAATTTTTATTTTTAATTATCCTCAGTTCACTTTTATCCTGTGGGGAAAGTAGTTCAAAAAAAGAAAAAATTGCGAACGCTTCAGGTGAACCTAAACCGGCTGATTCCAGTTATATTGTGGATGTGACGGAGATGGACTACGCTTTTGGAATGCCAGAGGAAATTAAATCGGGCTGGGTGACATTTCGTATGAAGAATAAGGGAAAGGAGGAGCACCTAGGTCTCTTACAAAAATTACCCGACAGCCTCAATAGTTTAAGTGTTTCAACTGTTCGCGAGCGCTTTCTGGAGGACTCTCTACCAATGGGAGATTGGAAAGCAGGTCCCGGAATCCTGTCACCGGGACGAACAGGAAAGACTACCGTCTACCTCAAGCCTGGACTATACATTCTATGGTGTACAATTAGAACTCCTGAAGGAACTCCACATTACAAGAAGGGGATGCTGCGCAGTTTCCGTGTAACGCAGGAGTTGGGCGGGGAAAAGAAGCCTAAAGCGGATGTTAACATTACCGTTTCGCGGTATGCTTATTCAACGGACCAGCCAATCGGGCCTGGAACCCACACTTTCAATGTTCAGTTTGCCGATGACGGAATTTTTGATGTTTTCATAGCCCACCTTAAGGAAGACCAGGATATGGAAGATGTTTTCAACTGGCGACTCCGGGCACCGTCACCCGTGGAGTTCCTGGGGGGAACTGAACAGCAGCCGGGTCTTTTTCAGGTGGACCTGAATCCTGGGCGATATGTTTTTTACTCTACTCAGGGGGGGCTCGATGGATTAGCCGAAGAAATTACTATTCCTGAGGAAGGGAAGGCACCTGCCATCTCTGGTAATCCTGTTAATTCGCCCATCTCGTGGTCGTTATCGGACAGCGATTCTGTTCTTACGGCTCCTGAAGGACGGACTCTCGTTACATTTGAGAACAATAGTAGTCACCGGATTGATTACTTATGGTTTTGGTTAAAGCCAGAGTTTTCAGAAAAGCAGTTTTTAGAATACATACAACCTGGAAATCTATGGAGCAGAGGTGGGCCAGGGTATACAAAACCGATTCCAGCCAATGGTAAAAAGGATTTCCCTGACTGCCGGAGAGCAAAGTAAGGCAAATTACCATCTTTGGAAAGGCGTCTATTTTCTAGTTCCATATGTGAAAGAGCATTGGCTCCCCGTTCGGGCCTTAGCTCCTGGAGAGTCACGTCCTCTCACCCAAGACGAAATGGACATGATCAAGAGAATTGTAGTACAATAAAGTAATTGTACTTTTTCAATTTATCTATTCTAGAAGTTCTCTCCTTCCGAAATCTTTTTTGAAAATTTATTAACTTATACTAATAAAAATTCGGGAAAGCGATGTCCTCTCTTTTCGAACTATCAGGTAAAAAACGGACTTACTGGCTCACGCGCTTTATGATCTTGCGACTGCTGGGCATAGTGTATGCCGTGGCTTTTCTTGTCGCCATACAGCAAATTATTCCGTTAATAGGTGTTAACGGACTCACTCCGGTTGGGATCTATTTACAGGAAATCAGTACTGCCCTGGGATCGCAAAGTGCGGCTTTTTGGAAACTGCCTTCACTTTTCTGGTTCTGGCATTCTGATACTGCCCTGCTTACTGTTTCCTGGATAGGATTCATCCTTTCCTGCCTGGTGGCGCTGGGTTTTGCTAATGCCATTATCATGGCTGCTCTCTGGATATTATATATGTCTATTGTTCATGTCGGGCAGATCTGGTATGGTTACGGCTGGGAAATTCAGCTATTGGAAACCGGATTTCTGGCAATTTTCCTTTGTCCTTTAGTGGATATGCGGATGTTTCCAAAACGAAAAGCTCCACTACCTGTCATTTTTTTATTTCGTTTTCTAATATTTCGGATCATGCTCGGTGCCGGAATGATAAAACTCCGCGGAAGCAAATTATGGAGCAATGCCACGGCTCTTTTTTATCATTTTGAAACCCAGCCTCTGCCTGGGCCGCTGAGTCGGTGGTTTTTCTTCTTACCTCATTTTATCCTGAAAATCGGGGTCTGGTATAACTGGCTGGCCGAACTTGTTGCTCCTTTTTTCGCTTTCGGACCACGTATTACGCGTCACATAGCGGGAATAGTTATGATAATGCTTCAGGTGATCCTGATCCTGAGCGGAAATCTTTCTTTCCTGAACTGGCTGACCATAGTACCTGCACTCGCCTGTTTTGATGACGGATTCTGGGCAACAATTCTGCCCGGATCTCTGGTGCGCAAAGCAGAAGAAGCAGAAAACCACTCGGAAGAATCCAAACCGATGAAAATAACTTCCTGGGTCGTGGTGGCTTTAGTGGCGGTTTTGAGCATTCAACCGCTTATGAATATTCTTTCGCCCACGCAAATTATGAATACTTCTTATGACCCTTTTGACCTGGTGAATACCTACGGAGCTTTTGGTACCGTTGGTGAGATCAGGTATAATGTGGTATTTGAAGGAACTAATGATGAGCAACCAGATTCTTCGGCTAACTGGAAGCCGTATATTTATAAGGGGTTGCCCGTACGCCTGGATGAGCGGCCTCCACAGGTGGCCCCATACCATTTGCGGCTGGACTGGCAAATGTGGTTCGCTTCTATGGCTTCTCCCTCGCAATATCCATGGACGCTGAATCTGGTATGGAAATTATTGCAAAATGATCCTTCTACACTTGAACTTTTTGAGAAAAATCCTTTTCCAGACGGGCCTCCTAAATATGTGCGGGCGGTATTATATACCTATCAGTTTGCGAAGCCTGATAATAAAGAAGGCAAGTGGTGGAAACGCGAGCGGCAGGGGCTTTGGCTTCCGGCCTTTTCCACATCCAGCAAAGATCTGCTCCTTTACCTGAAGGAACGAGGTTGGGTTAAAGAATAATAAGCTGGTAAAAAAGTCATTTTTCCGCAGAAAATTAACTAATCAAGCCGCCGGGGTATCTAAATGTGCTTTTTTGCTTCGGAAGCTGTACACCGTATAACTGCACATCCATTTGGCGAGATATTTTGCAATAAAAGTGGCAAGGAGAATGGGAACAAAAAGGATGAATCCGCCGTTGACGATACTGCAGGTTAGGAATAATGCTGTAAGCGGGGCGTGAATGGCTGCACTCAACATGGCAGCTCCTCCCAGCAAGGCAAAATTCAGCACTATGAGATCGGTCCCGAGATAATAATTAGAGGTAACCGCTACCAACATTCCCAGGAAAGAACCGGCAACAATACTTGGCGCAAAAACACCCCCGTCTCCGCCTGCCGCGAGCGTAACCGAAGCGACCAAAGGTTTTAGGATCACCAGTGCCAGCAGGAGTGCCGCTATACCTGCGGAAAAAGGTTCGCTGGCAAGTTTTTCCAGTAAATTGGGAATAGCGTGATAGCTGTCTCCATAGAGTTCCGGAAGAAAATATAAGGTAGCTCCCACCGCCAGTGCCATAAGATTGGCGCGTACCAACTTGTCCTGGCTGCCAAATTTCTGTTTGATAAAAAGCACTATTTTGGTAAAATAAACAGCAAGCAATCCGGCGAGCAGGCTTAAGATGATCATAAAGGGAAGTGCCTCCATTTTCCAGTTAATAACGGAAAGGTCGAAAAGCCTTTCCCCATTAAAGAAGTGGATGTAAAGCCACGAAACCAGTACGGAAGAGGAACAACTGATTATTATTGTTTTTGTGAATTTGTGAGAAATCACTTCCACCGCAAACAGGAAACCGGCTATGGGGCTGCCAAAAAGCGTAGCGATACCCGCAGCGACACCGGCACAAATCAGTTCAGTTTTGTACGCCTGAGCGGCTTTACTTTTGCGATGTGTTGAATTTCCTATAGCAGCAGTTGCGACTACCGTGGAAACTTCAATTCCTGTAGAACCCCCAAAAATAACCGTCAGGAATCCATTAAGGTAGTGAGAGGAGATCTTGTATGGAGGCAACTGATTTTTCCTGCGCCTAAATGTTTGAAAGATCTCTTTTATACCCTTGTTCTTTTTTCCCTTAAAAAAATACTTGCGTGTGAGAAATATCAGACTGATCCCAATCGATGGGAAAAAGAAGTAGAACCACGGCCAATCCTTAAGAAATTCCAGGAATTGCTCCTCTACCACAGCCGTGAAATATTTTAGGCTTTGCGCTAAAAAAGTAGCGGCTAAACCCACAAAAAGAGCATAAAGAATGAGTCCGCCGTAACTTTTATAAATCACTTTCTTCCTTTTCATTCTATTTGAGGCAGTAGATCAAGAGGTGTTTAAATTTCAGCTAACCGCAAATATATGGTAAAACTAAAAGTAGGAAAGTAGCTTTCTAATAAGTTTGGGAATATTTTGATCCTCGCAAAATAAAGGCAGGAAAAAACCTTAAAATCGAACTTAGCGAACCGAAGGAAAACCGGTTATTCTCTCGCGTTTCATTCTAATTTCTTTTAAGCCTTTTTTTTGGAATTTAACAGAGGTAAATCGTCTTATGCAATGCTGGAAATATTTTCTCCAGGTCTTTTTTTCAGAAAAATATTTCAGAAGTCAATCACGCATTCCTAACCGTAAAGGAGAGGTTAATTCTTTAAAACATTCAAGGGGGGATTTTTCCCCTTTTTTTAGTGAAGTTTTGTTTATAGCCTGAATAATCAATTACTTATAAATAATTGACAATTAACCAACTAATCAATTTCATTATGAAAATTATCAGAAATAAAATTTTCCTACTTTTTTTGATCCTCATTTCCGGGCCATTTACTATAAATAAGCTTAAAGCACAGACAACTCATATAGAAAAGCCTTCCCCTTATATGGTAAATATTAAGGCCATAGATTATGCTTTTCAAATGCCCAACGAGATAAAGTCGGGCTGGGTTACTTTTAAATTTGAAAATATGGGCCACGAAATGCATTTTGCAATGATGCTCAAATTCAAGGACGGGGTCACCGAAGAGGACTTTCTTAAATTTTCGGCTGATCCCAAAAAAGAAACTTTTGAAAAATACATAAAGGAACCTCCAGTAGCTGTTGGGGGTCCTGGTTTTCATGCGCCGGGTCAGGAAAGTGAATATACCATAAATCTTGAACCTGGGAATTATGGGATTATTTGCAATACCAGAACGAAAGAGGGAGTGCCTCATCGCAGTCTGGGGATGTATAAATATTTTAAGGTAACAAAGGAAGATTCGGGAGCCGAAAGACCAGTCGCCGATCTGAAACTTTCCTTAGAACCCTATGTGATTAAAGCAGACGGTCAGTTGCAAAAAGGCAGGCAAACCATAGAGGTTACGCATGCCGGTGGAGACAGCTTCGATGTACATCTTGCCAAACTAAACGATACTTCTACTATTGCCAACACGATTGAATTTTTTGACCATTTAAGGGAACCTTCCCAGACTTTGTTTGAAGGAGGTGCTGAACAAAAAGAGGTGGACAAAAAGAGCTATGTAACCGTCGATTTTGAACCTGGAGATTATGCGTTTCTTTCTCATGAATATTCCGCTTTGGGGATGTATAAGAAATTTTCTGTTCCTCAAAATGATCAAATTGCTTTACATGATACACCTGAAAACAGGAGAGAGGTTGAAGTGAAAGTGATGGATAATTCTATTAAAGTACCCAACACCCTCAAGGCAGGACCGATGAAATTCATTCTTAATGATGCTACCAACGAGGATCATGAGATTGCCATTGGCCGGCTGGAAAATGATAAAGATTTCGAGGATTATAAAGAATATATTAAAGAAATGACTCGTAGCAGAAATGATAAAAATCCTGAAAATCCGCGTACTGGTTATAAAATATACTTCCAGGAAACCCCTGAAATAAATTTAAACTTAAAACCGGGAACATATGTGGTTTTTTGTGACCATGTAAATCCAGATGATCATTACCATATTTCCGACGGGGAACTGGCCAGCTTTGAGGTAAAATAAGCACCTCTTCCAAAGTTTTTAATCCAATACATTTCATTATGAAAAATTATAAATCACTGATTTTTTCATTCCTCTTTATAGCTCTCAGCTTAGTTTCAGCCTGTAAAAATAATTCAGAGAATGATGATCGCGAAGCGATGGAAAAAACTCAGAACGACCCTCGTGATGTCGTAGAGATAAAGGCTATAGATTATGCTTTTCAATGCCTGATTCCATAAAATCTGGCTGGGTGACCTTTCATTTTACAAATGCAGGTACCAAAACCCACGTGGCAAGGATTGCCCGGCTTAAAAATGATATCAGCCGTTCAGAATTTGACTCGATACGTGCAGCCGGCGAATTTCCAGAAGAAGCGGCACATTCCGGAGGCCCTGGCTTACACAGCCCCGGCGAATCCAGTTCTTATACCACGTATCTTGAGCCGGGAAACTACGAGGTCGCCTGTTTTCTACGAACCAAAGATGATAAATTACATGCCAATCTTGGAATGATGCGTTACTTCCGCGTCACTGAAGAGGTAGGCAATGATTCACCACCAGAATCGGACATGCAGATAGACCTGGATGCTTATCACCTCAAAACTAAAGGAGATTTACATAAGGGCAGGCAAACGGTCCGCATTGATGGTAAAGAAGGCAAATTTGATGTTCATCTTGTTAAGCTGGAAGATGAATCTACGATGAAGGCCATGCTTGACTATTTTGAAGATCTTACTGATCCCACCCTGGCTAATTTCCTTGGAGGTACTGAAGAGGGCAATATCTCTTATTTTACTGTTGATTTAGAACCCGGAAACTATATGTGGGGATCTGATGAATATGGGAAGTGGGGAATGTACGAGGGTTTTGAAATTACTCAGGATGATAAATTCCACATTACTAAAAATCCCTCGCAAGAACCAGTCATTCAAGAGGTCACTTTTAATCTTGATTCTTCAGGTATCAAGGGTCCAAAAAAACTATCCTCAGGAAAAACCACCTTCAACATTCATTTAAGTGATACAACAGCTCATCGGATAGGTTTAGCAAAACTTAAGGAGGGTAAAACCAAGGAGGATGTTTATAACTGGATTAAAACTGCAGTTGTGGAAAAGAAATATTCAGGGCCTCCGCCTTTAGAAACTCATCATCACTTAAGAGTTGGTAAATTCCCATCGGCTGCCGGAAAGCAGGATCAGTCTATTACTGTTGGCAGGTTGTTACCCGGTAATTAAATACTGACTTGCTATGACAAAACAGGGGAGGATCTTCATGTTTTGAACGGCGGATTAGCAGAATTTCATGTTGAATAGTTTCGAAAAGGGACTTTACTTAATGAGAGCGTGCCAACTTGTAAGTATTACCTCAACCAATCAATTATTATGAAATACACTAAAATTAAAATTTCACTTCTTTTAACGATCCTAACTTTTCCTTTTGGCCAGGCGAGTCTGAAAGCACAGACAACTCAAATAGAAAAGCCTTTTCCTTATATAGTAAATATTAAGGCCATCGATTATGCTTTTCAAATGCCCAAAGAAATAAAATCGGGTTGGGTTACTTTTAAATTTGAAAATATGGGCCACGAAATGCATTTTGCTCAGATGTATAAATTCCCAGACAATGTTACCGAAGAAGGGGTTCTTAAATTTATGGCTAATCCCAGCAATGAAATATTTGAAAAATATATAAAAGGAGATATAACTTTAATAGGAGGTCCCGGATTTCATGCTCCCGGCCAGCAAAGCCAATATACCATCCAGATAGAACCGGGGACATACGGTATTGTATGCAATACCAGAACCAAAGAAGGTGTACCGCATGCAGATTTAGGAATGTATAAATATTTTAAGGTAACAAACGAAGATTCGGGAGCCGAAAGACCAGTCGCCGATTTAAAGCTGTCTTTAGAAAAGTATGTGATCAAAGCAGATGGCCAGCTGCAAAAAGGCAGGCAAACCGTTGAGGTGACGCATATGGGTGGGGACAGATTTGATATGCATCTTGCCAAACTAAACGATACTTCTACTATTGCCGCTACTCTTAAATTCTTCGATCATTTAATGGAACCTTCCCAGACTTTGTTTGAAGGAGGTGCTGAACAAAAAAAGGTAGACAAAAAAAGCTATGTAACAGTCGATTTTGAACCTGGAGATCATGCGTTTCTATCACATGAATATTCCGCGATAGGAATGTTTAAAAAATTCACGATTCCTGAAAATGGAAATATTGTTTTTAACGATAATCCTGCTGAAAGAAAAGCAGTGGAAGTAAAAGTGATTGATAATTCTATTGAAGTGCCCCATACACTCAGTGCCGGACCGAAGCAATTTAATCTTTCCACTAAAGATGATTCACATTTTGTACAGATCTTTCGGCTTGAACCCGGTGAAACGATACAGGATTATCTGAAATTCAAAAAAGAAGAATATGAAATGTATAAAGCTCATAAAGAATTTAGCAAAGAGAATCCTACCCTTGGATATTACGCAAATTTTAAGGATAGTAAAAAAATAAGATTGAATTTAAGGCCGGGTACCTATGGTATAACTTGCTTCCAGACAGATGAAGATGATAAATTCGATCATATGAGAAATGGAGAAGTTCAGCAGATCATTGTAAAATAGAAAAGCCAAAGCTCCGGGTACAGTATCAGAGCTATGGCTAATCAATCTTAACCAACAACTACTCTATAATTCGTCAATTTTTGTAAAGGTGTCAGAATTTGCAAGCGTGATCTCGCAGCGTTTGGGAGCATTGCGGGCATAGGTGTTTCCGCAAACAGGGCAAACGTAATACACCTTCGCAAGGGAATTCAAATGGTTGGTTTCCAGATCGGCCAAAGCAGCTTTATAAAAATCTCTGTGCTTCTTTTCCACATTATATGCGTAAGTAAAGCTCATTTGAGCCATGTAATTTCCAGCTTCGTTAGCATCTTTGATAAAGCCAGGGTACATAGATTTGGCCTCATAGCTCTCACCGCCAATAGCATTCTTTAGATTCTCCCTGGTATCTTTAAGAGGGTATTCGGGTATAACATTTGGCACTTTGATGCCTTCCATTTCCATTATGGTTTGGTGGTTGCCTGCGTGAACTGTCTCGGCCATAGAGACTGTCTTAAAAAGAAGCGCAATATCGTGGTATCCTTCTTCCTCGGCTTTTTTACTGAAAGCTTCATATTTTGCTATCGCAGTTCTTTCCCCTTTATAAGCATCCTGGAGATCTTTGGCTGCTTTACCTGTAGGATCAAGTTTTTTATTCTCAATATTCACAGTTGCTGCCTTAGATTTGTCTGGAAGAGCTTTGTTTTGTATCGTGGTATCACGAAGTTCTATTTTCCTGGAATGGTCTTGACAAGATTGCACAAGCAGGCCTAGGAATACAAGAAGCGCAAGGTTTATTTTTATTCTTTTCTTCATAATTAGAAATTTTTGCAGGGCTGTTCTACCCTTGATGTTACTGTACTTTTTCGTTAAATTCAGGTAATTTCAGCTCCAGGCCAGCGCCGTGTTCATAAACCAGCGAACCCCCTTTGTTGCCTGTGTTGATGATGGAACCAATTAATGCTGCAAAAAAGAGAATACCTAGCCATTTTGTCCAGGGACGATCGTATTTTATGAATAGTAAAATCGCACGATAAACCACGGTGATCATCGCAATCCAAAGCATAATAAGCGCTGCTTCCTCATGATTTTCGATGGCTTCAGCTAACCTGCCGGTTTCGATACCTTCCGCGGCATAGCTGCCACTAATATAGGCTGCAATGGCTCCAACTGCACCGATAAGTAGTAGGTAAAATGCTATCTTTCTAAAGAGTTCTCTGTTGTAAAACAATGCAATGATTTCAGATAAAAAACCCGCCATCAATAGTGCGATGGGGAAATGAATTATCATTGCGTGAAGGTGTGCTGCTGTCATTATTCTTAATTTTTAAATTCAAAATAAAAGTATTTGAATACTCTATTAATATGATTAGCAGCTCCTTAAGATTGGCTTAAAATAAGAGCGGGAAAGGAAATCAATTACGCAGGCACCAGCTTCATTTTTTTCTTCGGAAGCTTGTATATATTATAACAACAAAATTTGGCCATTTATGTTGAAATATTTTTAGGAATAGCTATTTCTCAGCCTGAATCTCCTTCATAACTTCTGAAAATATCCTATATGAATTTACCCGGTCCCGGTGATCGTAAATATGCGAAGCCACCATGATTTCATTAACACCGGTTTTCTGAAGGAATTCTTCTGTTTTTTGTTTTACCTTTTCTTTGCCTCCAATAAAGGCATACTTCAGCATTCGTTGAAAGGCAGGATCCTGTGAGATTTGTCTAAGCTGCTCTGTCATTTCAATGGGAGGTTGCATATAATCAATATTTCCGGTCATCACGCCAAGCATAAGTCGGATGAGAGTAGTGGAAAGTTTTTCAGCTTCGGTGTTAGATTCCGCGGCAATGACATTGATACAGGCTATGCTGTAAGGCTGCTGGAGTTGGGCAGAAGCTTCAAATTCATTGTAGTAAATATTAAGGGCTTCAAAAAGTTGTGCCGGTGCAAAGTGACTGGCGAAAGCATAGGGCAATCCCAGGCGGGCTGCAAGATGGGCACTGTCGGTACTGGACCCGAGAATGTATAGAGGAACTTCAACGCCTTCGGCAACCGTAGCCCTGACCTTGGCCCGTGCATTTTCAGCGGAAAAATATTTTTGAATTTGTTTTACTTCTTCCGGAAAATGATATACCGCCTGCATCCTGTCAGAACGAATAGCATGAGCGGTTACCTGATCTGTTCCGGGAGCTCGACCCAGGCCCAGATCAATACGACCGGGATAGAGCGAACCCAGGGTGCCGAATTGCTCAGCCACAATAAGGGGCGAATGGTTAGGGAGCATAATTCCGCCGGAGCCTACTCTTATCTTTTCTGTTCCGCCGGCGATATGGCCAATTAATACTGCGGTGGCTGAACTGGCGATGCTCTTCATATTGTGGTGCTCTGCCAGCCAGAAGCGGTGATAACCTTCTTTTTCAGCTTTTTGGGCAAGATCAAGGCTGTTCTTAAAAACTTCGGCAGGGGTAGAACCTACTCCTACGGAAGCTAATTCCAGAACAGAAAAAAGAGGTTTTTTTATAGACATAAAGAGATAAGATTTTAGCATTATTTATTCAAAAGTACAAAAGCCCTGCAGAACAAACTGCAGGGCTTTCTCCTGCAAACACAGGAATCGACCAAAAGAGAATCTTTATTTCTTATCCCAGTATTGAGGAGCTGTATTTTCACTTTCCTGGTTCCAGTATTCCGGATTGACTTTATGGCCATCGAAAGTCTTCAGCTTTCGTTCAAAAACCGCCACCACCGGATTAAAAGTGATATCGGTAACTCCTACTGTGTAAAGCTGAGGTTCTTCTTCGCTTTTTCGTTTTTCCTCTTCCACGATCACCTCTAAACCATTATGTTCAAGTAAATTCTTAAGGAAATCCTTTCGGCTTTTATCGATCTTTTTTTCGATAAAACTAACCCGAATGTCGCCAATGCTGCCAAATGTATGTTTGCCGTCCAGTGCCATAATTTCTTATTTAAAGATCCCACTTAATTGAAAAATATAATCGTATAGCGGACTATATAATCCCAAAATCAGAATTCCGACAACGGTTATTACTAGTCCTAATTTCATATATATTTTATTTCTGAAAAAGGGAATTGGATCGTCGCCTTTTCTTAAGAACATCGCTCTCATAACCAGCAAATAATAGTAGAGCGAGATCGTTACATTCACGACTGCCAGGAACACCAGCAGGTAATATCCCTGGCTGGCCGCGGCGGTAAAGAGGAAAAATTTTCCGAAGAATCCTGCCACCGGTGGAATTCCTGCCAGAGAGAACAAGGCCAGCATCATCACCAGGCTGAGTTTAGGATTGGTTCTATATAAACCTTCATAATCTTTCATATTTTCCCTTCCGGTTTGCAATGAAATGGCCTGAACCACTCCAAAGGCCGCCAGGTTAGAAAAGATGTAGATCGTTACGAAATAAACCACGGTAGCTGTGCCTAACTGGGTGCCTGTTATTAATCCTAAAAGAATAAATCCGGCTTGCGCAATGGAAGAAAAAGCCAGAAATCTTTTCATATTTTCCTGCCGCAGGGCGAAGAGGTTACCGGTGAACATTGTCGCCAGTGCCAGAACATAGATGAGGTTTTCCCAGACCTCCATTAAAGGTTTTAAAACGCTGAATAATAAGATCATCATAATAAAAACAGCGGCTCCTTTTGAAATTACCGAAAGGTAGGAGGCAATGCTTATTGGAGCACCTTCATACACATCGGCGGTCCAGAAATGGAAAGGAACCAGCGAGATCTTAAAGGCAAGTCCCGCGAAGAATAATATAAAACCAAGTAATGTGAGATTATTTAGGCTGATATTCAAAATGATCTCGTCAAAAAAAATAGAACCCGCAGTGGCGTACAGCATCGAGATCCCGAATAGGGAAACTCCTGAAGCCAGTGCTGCCGAAAGTATCAGCTTGATCCCTGCTTCGCTGGATTTTCTTTTGAGAACCTCAAATGCAGCAAGAGCCGCGACGGGAAGTGTGGAAAGTTCCAGCCCGATGTAGAACATCAGAAAGTCTCCGGCTGAGATCATAAAATACATTCCGAATAGAGAAGCGAACAACAGAATAAAGAATTCAGTGCCACGGTCATTGCTGGTCATTTTCTCCTTCACCCAGTCAGCCGACTGCAGTAAAAGGATCAAAACTCCCAAATTGAGCACGTTTTTGAAGAAATGAATGAGATCATTGCTTCGGAACATTCCTCCAAAGAGTTTGCTTTCGGCTAAAGGAAAAAATCCGGAAAGCGTATGTAACCCAAAGAGCAACAGCGCAAGAGAAACGATGCTGTTCTTCCTGCTTGCCGGAATGAAAATTTCGGCGATCAAAAGGATCATTATTATGGCGAGCAGCGTAAGCTCGTGGCGCATCAGGAAAAAACTATTAAAGTCCATTTCAATTCTTTTTAAAAGTTATAACACGCCCCGAATAAAGGGTTCGAGACTTTGCATGATCATATTACTAAGCCATAGCGGGGCCACCCCAATCCCTACAATTGGGATGAGTAATAATAAAATCCCCGCTTTTTCATACCAGGTCACTGCCGGTAATTTGAGGTAGGCCGTATTTTTCACGGGTCCCATCAGCATAATTCCCACCACCCTGAGCACATAGACCGCAGTAACCACGATAGCCGATACGGAAACGATAGTAAGAATTCTGTGGAACATATCGTCGTGAAGGAAGGCGCCCATAAAAATATTCATTTCGGCTACAAATCCGCTGAAACCTGGAAGTCCTAATAACGCCAGTCCCGTGATCACATAAATTGCCGAAATAAAAGGAATGACTTTAAGCAATCCCCCAAGTTTGGTGATATCCCGCGTATGGGTTCTGCCATAGATCATCCCGATAAGTGCGAAGAAAAGGGCGGTCATAAATCCGTGCGATAATGACTGTAAAATAGCTCCATTCCAGGCGGTCTTGTTCAGCATCAGCAAGGCGAAACTTACCATTCCCAGGTGGCTTACCGAGGCGTAGGCGTTGATATATTTCAAATCGGTTTGTCGCAGGGCGGCAAATGCTCCATAGATCACTCCTGTAGCCGATAAAATGATGAAGAACCAGGACCAGGTGAGGGCACCCTGGGGCAACAGGAACATGGCTATCCGGAAAATCCCGTAGCCTCCTAGTTTCATTAAAACGCCGGCGTGCAGCATAGAAACGGCAGTTGGTGCAGAAGCGTGGCCATCGGGAGACCAGGTATGGAATGGGAATAAGGCTCCCAAAACCGCGAATCCTATAAAAGTTAATGGGAAGAATAGTTTTTGTGCTTCATAAGGAATATTCACTTTCGCGATCTCGAGGATATTGAAGGTTAAAGCTCCGCCGTCGGCATTGGAATTGAAATAAATACCGAGTATTCCAACCATTAAAACTGCGGAGGCACCCATGAGCATCAGAGTAAGTTTCATTGCCGAATATTCTTTTGGTCCTGTTCCCCAGATTCCAATAAGAAGATACATCGGGATCACCGCGATCTCATAGAAAACGAACATGGTGAACAAATCTATGGAAATGAAGAACCCATAAACGCCTGTGGATAATACGATCAGCGAGACAAAGAATTCCTTGGGAAGATCTTCGATTTTCCAGGAGATGAATACACCAGCTAAGAGTACTATTGAGGTGAGCGTAATAAGAGCTACCGAGATTCCGTCCACGCCAATACTGTAATGAATGTTGAGTTGTTCAAACCAGGTGAGATCCCGCGTAAAGAGCATAATTGAATCATTTACGGCCCTTTCCCTGGTATAAGCGAAGATGAGGTTTATTGCCATTCCCAGCTGGATGATCCCGCCGATCATCGCGATCAAACGCGCCTGTTTTAGTCCTTTTGAGAATACCAGGGCCAGGATGACCAGGACGGGAACTATTACGAAAAGTGATAAAATGTCCATAATACTAATTAGTTAGTCCATATATAAATGAATACAAAGGCGAGAATCAGCGCTCCGGCAACAAATCCAAAAGCGTAATCCTGAACTCTTCCCGATTGGATCCCCCTGATCTTTTGGGAGATCAGCACCGTTTTATTACCAATTCCTTCCATAGTTCCATCAACGAATTTTTTATCGAAAAACGCTATGGGTGCAGCTACATTCTTGAAGAAGACCTTTCGGGCCATGAACAGGTAGATCTCATCAAAATAGAATTTATGGCTGGCCCAGGTATAAAAAACTCCAAATGCATGTGCCAACCTGGAGGCCAGGTCGTTTTCCTTTTTATAAAATGCCCAGGCCATGATAATTCCGATCAGGCCTACACTAACTGCAATGGCCGCAAGCGGAAGATTTAAATGAGATTCGAAACCAACTTTATCGGCAGTTACCAATTCACTGAAGGGAACAAATCCGCCGATCAATGTCAGAAACGCCAGCACAAGCAACGGAATGGTCATCGATAATGGGGATTCGTGAGGAGTATGTTCATATTGGGTATCCTTACCCCAGAAAATTCCAAAGTAGATCCTGAACATATAAAAAGCGGTGAGTCCGGCTACGAAAACCTCGATCAAATAGATAAACTGACTGTTCTCATAGGCCGCCAAAAGGATCTCGTCCTTACTCCAGAATCCAGCCAAAGGTGGCACTCCGGAAATTGCCAAAGCAGCGATCAAAAAGGTGATGTTCGTCACAGGCATGTATTTTCTTAATCCGCCCATATCCTTCAGGTAATTGCTGTGAACGGCGTGGATCACCGAACCGGCTCCGAGGAATAAAAGCGCTTTGAACATGGCGTGGGTGAATAAATGGAACATCGAAGCCATAAATCCGACTCCTTCATGCCCGTCAAAACCTGAAACTCCCAAAGCCATCATCATATAACCGAGTTGCGACATAGTCGAGAAAGCGAGCACTCGTTTGATATCGGTTTGGGTAATGGCGATGATCGCGGCAAATAACGAAGAGAAAGCACCAACATAGGTGACTATCTTGAGAGCAAATCCGTCTTCAACTAAATAATACATCGGGAAAAGTCGGGCAACCAGGTAAACACCGGCAACTACCATCGTAGCGGCATGTATTAATGCTGAAACCGGAGTCGGACCTTCCATCGCGTCCGGCAGCCAGATGTGCAACGGGAACATAGCCGATTTTCCCGCGCCACCCATAAAAATGAGGATTAGTGCCCAGGTAATTACCGAAAGTCCCATAAAGGAAGTGGAGGCCCAGTTAAGAAGAACGGCTCCTTCAGGATTGGTAAGTTCCTGAAAATCGAAAGTTCCGGTATAAAAACCTATTATAAAAATTCCGATAAGGAAGCCAAAATCGGCAAAACGGGTGACGATAAATGCTTTTTTCGCGGCAGCAATAGCTGAGGTTTTGGTATAATAATATCCGATGAGCAGGAATGAGGAAACACCAACCAGTTCCCAGAAAATATAGATCTGGAACAGGTTAGTTGCGAGTACCAATCCCAGCATGGAGAAGCTGAACAGTGACAAATAGGCAAAGAAACGGGTATAGCCATCGTCACCTTTCATATATCCGCGGCTGTAGATATTTACCATTAGGGAAACTGTGGTCACCACCACCAGCATCATTACCGAAATAGGATCGATTAGATAACCCATATCGATGTGTAGGGTCTCGGTGAAATGCATCCAGGTGATCTTATCTACAAAGGTTTGGAAAACTCCGTCTGCTTTTCCGTAGACAAAGAAATACCGGAATGCCGTATAATAGGAGAGCAATGCCGAAACGGCCAGGCCGGCAACCCCGATATATCCCGAAACGGCGGGTTTTATCTTTTGGTTGAAAATTCCCAGTACCAGGAAAACGGCCAGAGGCACAAGCGGAATTAAAAGTATATAGCTAAGGTTCATAATTTCCGAATTTTAGTACTTCATTAATTCAGTGTCTTTCACTTCCACCGATTTCACTTTTCGGTACAGATTTATGATGATCGATACCGCAAGAGCTGTTTCAGCTGCGGCTACCGAAATGATGAAAATGGAATAAACCACTCCCTCCAACACATCGGGGAAGAGATATTTGTTGATTATCACAAAATTCACCACCGATGAATTCAGGATGAGCTCTACGGAGATCAGCATGGAGATGAGGTTTCTTCTCGTGATGAATCCATAGATTCCAATAAAGAAAAGGGTCGAGGTGAGGGTGAGGATTTCAGTTATACTTACTCCTGGGATCATGGTTTTATTTTTTAATATTATTGTATTCCTTTTATTCGGTTTCTACCGTAGCTTGTTCCTTCAGGATCTCCTTCAGCTGAATTTCCTGTTCTTTTTGAAGGATCACTTCCTTCTCGGTCAAAGGAGTTTTATGCTTTGGATGGGTTTCGATATTTTTTCCGCCTTTGGCGATAACAATCGCACCAATCATTACAGCCAGCAACAAAACACTGATCACTTCAAAGGGAAGAATGAACCCGCCGGGACCATAATCCAGTAATTTTTCACCGATCTGCGCCGTAGTGGTAGTCACTGCTTTTCCGGCTACTTGAAACGGGTAGGAGTAGATGGTAGTAAGAAAAACAGCAAGTCCGGACGCGCAGAGAAGGGCCGTTAGGATTTGCCTTTTCTTAGAGGTTACTTCCAGCTGCATTTCAATATGATGTACCAGCAAAACCGAAAAGATGATAAGTACGATCACACCGCCGGCATAAACGGTGAGCTGTATGGCCGCGAGAAAGTTATAGTCGGCAAGAAAATAGATCCCTGCAACGCCAATTAACACAAACAGCAGGTAAACCACAGATCGCAACATTTTACGGCTGCTCACCGAAGCGATGGCGAAAATGACCATTATGGTTGCCAGGAGATAAAAAATGATTTTTTCCATAATCTTAATCTTCTACTCCGGCCCGTACTTTGGAGCCGGGTTTGTTTAACACTCGGGTTAGCTGAGTTCTGTCATAGACCGAATTTTCAAAATTCTGAGCCCATTTTATAGCATCGTTAGGGCAGGCATCAATGCATAATCCGCACTGGGTGCACATACCAAAATGATAGATATGTTTGTCTATGATCTTTTTCTTTTTTCCGGTTTTCTCATCGATAACCCTGTCCCAGATGATCTCAATACTTCCGTTAGGGCAGGCGATCTCACATTTCTGGCATCCGGTACAGCTGTGCTCATTTTGTTCGTCATGCGGCATCACTACTTCACCGCGAAAACGTTCGAACATCTGGAGGGTATCCCGGTTTTCAGGATATTTTTGAGTAATAGCGCCTTTTTTGGAATGCAGGAAGTAATTTCCGGTGACTTTCATCCCGGTGAGCAGTGTTTTTACTCCGTCATATATGTTTGAAAAATAACTCATAATCCTAAAATTGAAGGGTTAGGCCCAGCCAAACGATCAGGGCCATGATCACGATATTTGCCAGGTTGATAGGCAACAGGTATTTCCATTCCAGGGTTAAAAGCTGATCTACCCGAAGCCTCGGAAAGGTCCAGCGAAACCACATCATCAGGAATACTAGTACAAAAGTTTTCAATAGGAACCAGAATACACCCAGCCAGGGAATGGATTCGGTTATTCCGAAAGGCGATAACCAGCCGCCAAAGAAAACAGTGGTGGCGATGGCCGCGATGATGAACATATTGATGAATTCTGCCAGGAAAAAGTAGGCGAACTTCATTCCGGAATATTCGGTATGAAAGCCGGCGCCGAGCTCAGACTCTGCTTCAACCATATCAAAGGGAGCACGGTTTGTTTCCGCGGTTCCGGCTATCATATATATCATAAAAGCAATTATTGCAGGAATATGTCCCTGCACAATAAGCCATCCGTTTTTCTGTACTTCCACAATTTCTGAAAGCTGAAGGCTTCCGGTAAGCAAAACCATAGTCAGTAGCGAAAGTCCTATAGAAAGTTCATAGCTTATGGTTTGAACACCACTCCGCATCGCACCAATTAATGAGTATTTATTGTTGCTGCTCCAGCCTCCCAGCAGAATTCCTATCACACCAATTGAAGAAATAGCTATTAAGAAGAATAGGCCGATATTGAGGTCGTAAGCCTGCAGGTTTTTGGTAAATGGGAATATTCCCAACGCCATTAATGAGGTTATGATCACAAAATACGGAGCAAGATTATATAAGAATTTATCGGCTTTAACCGTTCCCGTGAGTTCTTTTGTGAGTAACTTAAGAGCATCGGCCATGGTTTGCAATAATCCCTGGTAGCCTACGCGGTTTGGTCCGATTCGTAACTGAAACCATGCAGCCACCCTTCTTTCCAGTAATACAAGGTAGAGGCCTAAAACTGCAAAAAGAGTAAGATAAGTTAAGGCAATCAGGACCATTTGGGTGAGCCCGGTGATCTCTGCAGGAATCAAACCTACGATCCATTCATGTATAAATAAGGCTATTTTCATTGTTATAGATTTAACGGTCAATATCCGGTACCACAATATCTATGGTCGCCATGGTAGCAACCAGATCTCCTATCTTTCCACCCACGGTGATATGGTTAAGCAGGGAAAGATTGGAAAGTCCCGGCGAACGGAATTTCATGCGGTACGGATTTTTGGTCCCGGTACTTACTATGTAAATTCCAAGTTCCCCTCTTGCGGTTTCCACTTTCTGGTAATATTCTCCTTTCGGAAGTTTGATCACCGCGTTGGTGGCGACTTTATGTTCACCTTCGGGAATATTGTCAATAAGCTGTTCGATAATGGAAATAGACTCCCACAATTCCTGAATTCTCACCAGGTAGCGGGCAAAAGAATCTCCATCGGTATGTAAAGCTTCATTGAATGTCACCCGGTCAAGGGCGCTGTACGGATGATATTTTCTAACATCACAGGAATAACCCGAAGCACGTCCTACAGGGCCTGAAGCTCCATAAGAAATAGCATCCTCGATGGCCAGAACACCCACTCCTTTTGTCCTTTTCTGAAAGATCACATTGTTGGTAAGTAGCCGGTCATATTCCGGAATTTTGGTTTTAAAATGAACGATAAAATCTTTCACTCTCTTCACAAAATTGGGGTGGATGTCCTGCATAAGTCCGCCGGGAATATTGTAATTCATGGTTAGGCGGGCGCCGCAGGTTTCCTCAAAAATATCGTTGATCATTTCCCGGTCCCTGAAGCCATAGAAATAGGAAGTTAGAGCACCAACGTCCATTCCCATAACTCCCCACCAGAGACAGTGTGAAGAGATTCGTGTTAATTCGTCTAAAATGGTCCTTATCACCTTAACCCGGTCAGGAACTTCAATTTGAAGAGCATTTTCCACGGCGAGGCATACCGCTTCATTATTGATATGGGCAGAAAGGTAATCCATCCTGTCGGTGAGATGTACGATTTGCTGATAACTGTCGCTTTCGCACATCTTTTCAATAGACCTGTGGATATACCCAAGATCGGGTTCTACTTTTTTAATGATCTCCCCATCTATGGTCAAAAGCAATCGAAGAACGCCATGGGTAGCAGGGTGCTGCGGCCCCATATTGATGAAGTATTCTTCAGATTTAAAATTGTTATTTATTGTGGCGGTTTCCATGACATCCTATTTTACGACCATATTTTTTTCATCGGTGAACTCCTTCCGAAGCGGATAACCTTCAAAGTCTTCATAAAGAAAGAGCCGCTTCAAATTGGGATGATTTTTAAACCTTATTCCGAAGAAATCATAAGCTTCACGTTCATGAAAATTAGCGGTTGCCCAGATATCCTGCACTGAATCTATAACGGGATTTTCCCTGTCTTCAATTTTAGCACGCACCACCATAATATGCCGGTAATCGGTAGATTCAAGATGGTACACCACTTCGAGCTCTTTTCCCCAGTCGATGCCGGTAAGGCAAAAGAGGTAATCAAAACTCGTATACCTGTTAATTTTCAGGTAATACATCATTTCATGGAGGTAATCGGGATGGATACTCACATTGAGGTACTGGGAACCTTCTTCGCTAAATTCGAGTTTCACGGCGGCAGGATCATTAAACCAGCCGGTGATGAGTTCCTGAAGTTCTTGATTGGTCATGACTTTTAATTTTAAAGTCCTTCATCAAAACCTTCCACAGGATTTTTCTTTTTAAGCCTGCTTTCGGTTTTTATTTTCTTTTGAAGCATCAGCATTCCCTCCAGTAAGGCTTCTGGCCGTGGAGGACAACCTGGTACGTATACATCTACCGGGATTACGTGATCGGCTCCTTTTACCACTGAATAAGAATTGTAAAAGAAGGGGCCTCCAGAGATAGCGCAGGCTCCCATGGCGATCACATATTTCGGTTCGGCCATCTGGTCATAAAGGCGCCTTAGAACCGGCGCCATTTTGGTAGTAATAGTTCCGGCAATGATAATAAGGTCGGCCTGTCTTGGGGATGGCCGGGCGACCTCAAAACCAAAGCGGGAATAATCGTGACGGGCAGCGCCGGTTTGCATCATTTCTATAGCGCAGCAGCTGGTGCCGAAATACAGCGACCACAGCGAATTAGCGCGACCCCAGTTTATGATCTTGTCCAGTGAAGTTACAAGTATATTGCCCCCGTTTCCTGCGGGGATCACTTCACCGGGAAAATCCTTCGGAATTTCTTTATTATTGACTGCTATTCCCATTTTAAAGCTCCTTTTTTCCACGCATAAGCCAGACCTGTCCCGAGAATGATGAGGAAGATGAGTATTTCAATAAAGGCTGTGCCACCTATCTTCTGAAAGACCACGGCCCAGGGAATTAAAAATGCAACTTCAACATCGAACACAAGAAACAATATGGCAAACAGGTAGTATCCCACTTTGAACTGGACCCAGGTGGGTCCGATGGTTTTCATACCACTTTCATAAGGTTCCTTTTTCTGAGGATTATCTGATTTTGGGGAGATTAATTTTGAAATGAAATTCGCACCGGCTACGAGAAGAACCCCGGCGAGAAAGAATACTATGATAGCTTCTGAACCCATGATTTTAGGCTTTGAATATGTATTAAATGTACCAGTATTAGGGGAGGTAGAAACTGACCAAAGTCAGTTATTACCTACTTTACTTCATAGGTTTCTCCGGAAAAGAAAAGGTCGCTTGTACTATGAAAAGAAGATTTTGATTTGATCTCTTCGGTTAAGGCATTTTCTCTTTCTTCAAGGGTGATATCATCAAAACTCCTGATGATTCCGGTTACTAAAGGATACTCCATACGGATCAGCATTTGATGAAGGGTTGGATCTTTTTCCTTTGCGTCGTGAATGAGAATATCTTCTTCAGTTATTCCATTTTCACCAACGTTAACCACTTCCAGTTTAAGGCCGTTAAGGACAAGTCCCTTATCGCGTTCTTTTCCAAAGATCATGGGCTTGCCGTTTTCAACGTACAATTGTTTGTCTTCACGTACGGTCTTGTCTGTATATTTCAGGTAACAGCCATCGTTGAAGATGACGCAATTCTGCATGACCTCGATCAAAGAGGTGCCTTTGAACTTCTGTGCTTCCACGAAAGTTTCGGTCATTTCTTTTGGAGTATTTCCCGAAATTCTCGCGAAAAACCTTCCGTGAGCTCCAATTGCCAGTTCGCCCGGTGAGAAGGGAGGCTGGGTATTTCCGTAAGGCGAAGATTTCGTTTTCTGCCCGACTAAAGAAGTTGGTGAAAATTGTCCTTTTGTGAGTCCGTAGATCTCATTGTTGAAAAGGATAATATTGAGATCTATATTCCTTCTGAGAACATGTATAAAATGATTTCCGCCAATCGCCATACTGTCGCCATCACCGGTGATCACCCAAACACTAAGATCTGGATTTGCCAGTTTCACGCCTGAAGCGATCGCGGGAGCTCGGCCATGGATCCCATGCATCCCATAAGTTCCCATATAATAAGGGAAACGAGAGGAACAGCCAATCCCTGAAATGAAAACAACGTCTTCTTTTTTAACGTCCATCTCGGGAAGCGCTTTTTGAACGGAGCGAAGGATCACATAATCATCACAGCCTGGACACCATCTAACTTCCTGGTCATTGGCGAAGTCTTTATAGGTGTATTTGTTATTTAGAGTTGCAGTTTCCATAATCTAGATAAGGCTTTTAAATTTTTCAACAAGTTCAGAATTGGCAAAAGGCAATCCCTGTATTTTGTTATACTGTAAGAATTCGATATCGAAAATGTTCATTCGAAGTACATTGGCGAACTGACCGCTGTTAAGTTCACACACGATCACTTTTTTGAACCTTCGGAAGGTTTCTTCAGTGTTCTTTGGCAGCGGATTGATATAATTGAAGTGAGCGAACCCGATATTGCGATAGCCTTCTTCAAATAATTCTTTTACAGCCGAATGAAGCGCACCGTATGTTCCGCCCCAGCCTACTACCAGCAGGTCACCTTCATCGGTGAATTCAGGCATTATTGGAGGGATATAATTCTGCACTCTTTTCACTTTTTCCGCACGTGTTCTAACCATTATTTCATGATTTTCAGGTACGTGCGAAACATCTCCTGTTACTTTATCTTTTTCGAGTCCGCCAACGCGATGTTCGAGGCCGGGAGTTCCCGGAATCGCCCAGTTTCTTGCCAAAGTTTCCGGATCCCGGTCATAAGGATGCCAGTTTTCTTTAGCTTCTTTGATCAAATGATTTTTGATCTCGGGCATTTCTTCTACAGTTTTGATCCTCCAGGGGCCAGAACCGTTAGCGATATATCCGTCGGTTAAGAGAATTACGGGAGTCATATGTTCCACTGCGAGTTTCGCGGCTTCATAAGCATAGTTGAAGCAATTAGCAGGAGTACTTGCAGCGATCACGATCACCGGACTTTCTCCGTTACGCCCAAATAAGGCCTGTAACAGGTCAGATTGTTCTGTTTTTGTAGGCAATCCTGTGGAAGGTCCGCCACGTTGTACATTCACGACAACAAGCGGTAATTCTATCATCATAGCCAGGCCTATTGCTTCTCCTTTAAGAGCAAGACCGGGTCCTGAAGTGGTGGTAATTGCAAGATCACCCGCGAAAGATGCTCCAATTGCCGAAGTTACTCCGGCGATCTCATCTTCAGCCTGAAAAGCTTTCACACCAAAATGTTTGTGTTTTACCAGTTCGTGAAGGATGTCGGTCGCAGGCGTGATAGGATAAGATCCAAGGAATAATTCCCGCCCAGATTTTTCTGCGGCTGCCAGGAAGCCCCAAGCGGTAGCGGTATTTCCCATGATGATCCTATAGGTTCCTTTCGCCATTTTTGCAGGAGAAATACTATAGGAATTAGGAATAAGTTCTATGGTTTCCGCATAGAAATATCCGGCGTTGAGTACCTTTTTATTAGCCTCAATTAGATGTGGTTTTGTTTTGAATTTTTTCTTGAAAAAATCGATGGTATGTTCGGGAGAACGGTTATACAACCAGTAAACCATACCAAGGGCAAACATGTTCTTGCTACGGGTAATACTCTTATTATCGAGACCTTCCACGTCTTTCAGCGCCTCTTTGGTTAAAGAAGTCATCTGTACCTGGATCACCCGGTAATTCTCAAGACTGCCGTCTTCCAGCGGATTTTTTTCATAAAGGGCCTTTTCCAGGTTCTTTTTGGTAAATGAATCGGTATCTACTATTATAGTATGCCCGGGTTTTACCGCGTAGAGGTTCGTTTTCAGGGCCGCGGGGTTCATGGCCACGAGAAGATCTACATTATCTCCCGGTGTACTTACTTCAACGCTTCCTATATGTACCTGGAAGCCCGAAACTCCGTAGAGGCTTCCCTGGGGAGCCCTTATTTCAGAAGGATAATTAGGGAAAGTGGCCACATCATTTCCAAACATCGCTGAGGTGTCAGAAAACTGTGTCCCGGTGAGTTGCATTCCATCTCCTGAATCGCCAACGAATCGAATTACGACGTTGTTCAGGGCTTGTGCTTGAGGTTTTTTCTTTTCTAAAGTTATCATATTCGGCTTATTTGAGGAAGATCAGTTAACAACCGATTTTTCAAGATATCGGTATCAAATTTAAAAGCAGTATAGGCTAATAAATATGATCGATGTCATATTAGCCTAAGATTCAGAGGCTGAGATATTTTTTCTGTTTTAACTGAAATATGATGAAAGTCATATTAATGCAGGTAAGGGCTGGGTACATTTATACGAAAATTTCAATTAAAAATTTACGATTATGGCACTTACAATAACCGATGAATGCATCAACTGTGATGCCTGCATTGCAGAATGCCCAAACAACGCGATCTATGAGCCAGATCAAAACTGGTCTTATTCAGATGAAACTGTGTTAAGCGGTACGGTTACAACCCCATCAGGAAAGGAAATCGACGCTGATGCTGAGAACGAACCGCTTTCTGACGAATTCTACTTTATTATCGCCGAGAAATGTACCGAGTGCAAGGGATTCCATGATGAACCTCAATGCGCCTCAGTTTGTCCTGTGGATTGTTGTGTTCCCGATGAAGATCATCGTGAGACCGAAGAAGAACTCCTTGCAAAGAAAGAGTGGCTTCATGGTGCGTAACTGATTACCAATAATTTAAAAATGGAGTGATGACTAAGGAAAGCCCTAAGCTCATTTGCGACGCTAATGAAGCGGTAGCACGAGTGGCACACAAAACTAATGAAGTCTGCGCGATTTATCCCATAACGCCGGCCTCCCCAATGGGAGAACACGTAGATATTTTTAGTTCAAAAGGAAAGAAAAATATCTGGAACAATATCCCAAGAATTGTTGAAATGCAAAGTGAAGGAGGCGCAGCCGGGGCCGTTCACGGTTCCCTGCAGGCAGGCGCACTTACCACTACTTTTACGGCTTCGCAAGGCTTGCTGCTTATGATCCCCAATATGTATAAGATAGCAGGGGAATTACTGCCTTCAGTCATTCATGTGGCGGCAAGAACTGTTGCCACCCATGCGCTTTCCATTTTTGGTGACCATTCTGATGTGATGGCAGCCCGTCAAACAGGATTTGCCATGCTTTTTGGAGGTTCCGTTCAGGAGGCCCAGGATTTCGCCCTGATCTCACAGGTGGCGACCTTAAAATCTCGAATCCCGTTTCTGAATATTTTTGACGGTTTCAGGACTTCTCATGAAATTTCCAAAATAGATGGAATTCCCGATGAAGTTATCAAAGCGATGATGCCCGAAGATAAGATCATGGAGCATAAAAAACGCTCCCTGGATCCCGATTCTCCGGTAATTCGCGGTACTTCTCAAAACCCTGATGTATTCTTCCAGGCCAGGGAAGCCGCAAATTTGCATTATCAAAAAGTTCCCGGAATCGTCCAGGAGGTGATGGATGAGTTCTTTGAACATACCGGCAGACGCTATAATCTGTTTGATTATGTAGGCCACCCTGAAGCTGAAAAAGTGATCATTATCATGGGTTCTGGTGAAGGAGCGGTCAAAGAAACAGTTGATACCCTGCTGAATTCTGACGAAAAAGTAGGCGCTTTATTTGTTCGTTTATACAGACCATTCTCTATTGAACATTTCATAGATAAGTTGCCGAAAACGGTTAAAAAAATAGCTGTTTTAGATCGAACCAAAGAGCCCGGAAGCACCGGTGAGCCCTTATATCTTGATGTAGTAACCGCTTTTGCTGAAAGCGAAAGGGAAACTCCTGTAATTGTTGGTGGCCGCTACGGATTATCTTCTAAAGAATTCAATCCGGCGATGGTAAAAGGAATTTTTGATGACCTGGAAAGGCCAAAACCAAAGAACCACTTTACCATTGGTATCAATGATGATGTGACCCATACGAGTCTGCTTTATAATCCTGTATTCAAAACCAAAAAGACCACTTTTAACTGTATGTTCTACGGTTTGGGATCAGATGGTACCGTGGGCGCGAATAAGAACTCGATTAAGATCATCGGGGAAACTACCGATAATTATGTGCAGGGATATTTTGTTTATGACTCCAAAAAAGCCGGCGCTCAAACCGTTTCTCACCTGCGTTTCGGGCCTGAGCCAATTTATTCCAGTTATCTTATAAATACAGCCGATTTCCTTGCCTGCCATCAGTTCAATTTCATTGAGAAATATGATATTCTGAAAAAGATCAAAAAAGGCGGAACTTTCCTTTTGAACTCCCCATTTTCAAATGAAGAGATCTGGAATGAGCTTCCACAGAAAATGCAGGAAAAGATCGTGGAAAATGAGCTGGAATTCTACGTGGTAGATGCCACCAAAGTGGCTCATGAAGCTAAACTGGGAAAACGTACCAATACGGTGCTGCAAACCTGTTTCTTTGCCATTTCGGGCGTATTACCAAAAGATGAAGCCATTCAAAAGATCAAAGATGCCATTGTGAAATCGTACTCGCATAAGGGAGAAAAGATCGTGAAGATGAACTTTAACGCAGTTGATAAATCACTGGAATATCTTCAAAAAGTGGAATATCCTAAAAACATTACAAACGATCGTCAGCTCAGGCCTATGATGACCGGAGAAGCCGATCCGTTCGTGAAAGAAGTACTGGGCAAGATCCTTTCCGGCTATGGAGATGAACTTCCGGTAAGCGCATTTCCAATAGACGGAACTTTCCCAACAGGAACCACTCAGTATGAAAAACGCGGTATTGCCGATTTCATCCCGGTTTGGGAGGGAGAAGACCTTTGTACACAGTGTAATAAATGCGTTGCGATCTGCCCACATGCAGCGATCAGAGCGAAAGTGGTTCCGACTGCAGATCTCGTCGATGCTCCAGATTCTTTGAAAGCAGTGGCTGCAAAAGGACGTCCGTTTACCAGTGAAACCGATTCTTACATACTTCAGGTTTCTCCTGAAGACTGTACCGGTTGCGATCTGTGCGTGGCGGTTTGTCCTGCCGAAAGCAAGGAGGTAGAGAACTTCAAGGCCATTAATATGCGCAATAAACTTGAAGTCGCCGAAAAAGAGAATAAGAACTGGGATTATTTTGTGAATCTGCCTTATTACGATCGTACCGAATTACAGATCACCAATGTGAAAGGTTCGCAATTCCTTGAACCCTTATTCGAATTTTCTGGAGCCTGTTCCGGCTGTGGGGAAACACCTTATATCAAGATGCTTACCCAGCTTTATGGCGACAGGATCTTAATTGCGAACGCTACCGGTTGTTCTTCCATCTATGGAGGTAACCTTCCAACCACTCCTTATAAAAAGAATTCTCTCGGACAGGGACCTGCCTGGGCGAACTCTTTATTCGAAGATAACGCAGAATTCGGATTGGGTATGCGACTGGCTCTTACCAAGAAAGAAGAGATCGCCGTAGACCTGCTAAAATCTCTCGAAAATGAGGTTGGAAGTGAACTTGTGGAAGCCATTCTTAACAATCCTGAAGGGGATGAAATTCAGAAAAAAGAAAAGCTTGCACAAATTCAACAACTCAAAGCTATTCTCGCCAATCTCGATAGTGATGAGGCCAGGAAACTTAATGAGCTGAGTGAATATCTGCGTAAAAAAGCAGTATGGATACTCGGTGGTGACGGCTGGGCCTACGATATTGGTTACGGTGGAGTAGATCATGTGCTGGCATCGGGTGAAAATATCAATATCCTGGTGATGGATACCGAAGTTTACTCGAATACCGGCGGACAAATGTCTAAAGCCACTCCGCTGGGAGCAAGCGCGAAATTCGCGGTTTCCGGTAAACGTACATCGAAAAAGAGTCTTGCTTTACAGGCAGTTTCCTATCAAAATGTATATGTAGCCCAGGTAGCCATTGGTGCCAAGGATCTCCAAACGCTCAAGGCTATCGAAGAAGCAATGGCCTATGAGGGACCTTCCATCATCATTGCTTATTCGCATTGCGGGGAACATGGCTATGATCTTAAAGATGGCGCTTTGCATCAGGAAAAAGCGGTAGAATCTGGTTACTGGCCTTTGTTCAGGTTCAATCCTGCGCAGCCCAAAGGAAAACGCTTTAAACTGGATTCAAAACCACCGCAGATCCCGGTTAAGGACTTTATGTATATTGAGACCCGCTTTACCCGGGTGGCTAAAGAAAATGCCGAAGTGGGTGAAGCCTTACTGAAACAAGCCCAGGAAGAGGTTGAAGTGAAATGGGAACGCCTGGAACTTTTCAGAGATATGTAATTACCAATAAATCTTAATCAATTCAAATACGTTTTTAGTTATATGTTCAGAACATCATGATTCAGAGGTATAGCTAAAAACGTATTTTTTTACTCTAAAACTTAAAATTATGGAAACTAAAGTCAGAGGCTTGTTTGAAGAGGCCTTTCAAAAGTTGGAGGCTGCAGGTGAAGAGCTGTGCAGGCCCGAAGAAGATGTGGTTTCTTTTCTTGTTTGCAAGCATTCACAAGCAGCCATAGAAAATTTCTTAAAAGGATATCTTCTCAAGAATAATATCGAACCTAAAGACTACAGCAACATTAGTAGTCTGTATAATAAATGTCTGGAGCTGAACAGTAATTTCAGTGAAATTGATCTTTCTAATTTCACCTGTAAATCTTATAAACCAGACTCCAGGTCCTGCACCAGTATTTCTAAAGTGAGCGGTTGCTTTGATATCGCCGGAAATTTGAATTCATTTCTGAAAAAGGAAAAGGCTTTTATTTAAGCTGTTTTCGAAAACGTTTGCGAGCTGAAATGGTACTCCTTCTTAAGGAATTTCCTGGAAGGAGTTTTTCGCTTTATGGTTCCGAGCCTTTGAAATTTTCCTTCGGATTTGTGGTTTTAGATCTAATTCCGCTGTTTTTAATGCTGCTTCTGAGAATCTTCCTCTCCCGATCATAAATTTTGTTGAAGAAGCATAGTTTTTAACTATAAACAATCAAAATATATAAGGAAAAATTATTATATTTTTAAAGTATTAACCACTAAAATCTTTTCCACAATGGCAGATAATAAACCACACAATCATTCAGATAATCATAAGGTCTGGGAAGTTAATGAATCCAGCAAATGCCCGTTTATCGGGGGAGCCGTAAAATATACTGCAGGTACCGGCACTACTAATGAAGACTGGTGGCCAAATCAGTTAAATCTCAAAATCCTTCGTCAGCATTGTGCAAAATCCAATCCTATGGGAGAAGATTTTGATTATGCCGAAGAATTCAAAAGCCTTGATCTCAAGGGGGTGAAACAGGATCTTTTTGAGCTGATGACCAACTCACAGGACTGGTGGCCGGCAGATTTTGGCCATTACGGTCCATTTTTTATCAGAATGGCCTGGCATAGCGCGGGAACTTATCGTATTGCCGATGGTCGTGGCGGCGGAGCTTCAGGTTCACAACGTTTCGCACCGCTCAACAGTTGGCCTGACAATGCTAATTTAGACAAGGCCCGACTTCTTCTTTGGCCTGTTAAGCAGAAATATGGAAGGAAAATTTCATGGGCCGATCTAATGATCCTTGCCGGAAACTGTGCTCTGGAATCAATGGGGTTAAAAACTTTCGGTTTTGGAGGGGGCCGTGAAGATGTATGGCAGCCTGAAGAAGATATTTACTGGGGTTCTGAAGGTGAATGGCTTGGTAATAAAGAACGTTTTATGGGCGAGGAGCTGGAAAATCCGCTGGGAGCCACTCATATGGGATTAATTTATGTAAATCCGGAAGGGCCAAATGGAAATCCCGATCCTGTTGCGGCAGCGCGACATATCCGCGAGACTTTTGGGCGTATGGCCATGAACGATTACGAGACTGTCGCGTTGATCGCCGGCGGACACACCTTTGGAAAAACCCATGGTGCAGCCGATCCCGAAAAATATGTGGGAGCAGAACCTGCCGGAGCGGCCATAGAAGAGCAGGGACTGGGCTGGAAAAACTCTTTCGGTTCCGGAAATGCCGAAAATACCATTACCAGTGGTATTGAAGGAACCTGGACCAAAACTCCTACCAAATGGAGCAATAACTTTTTCGAAAATCTTTTCGGATTCGAATGGGAATGCGCGAAAGGGCCCGGTGGAGCTTATCAGTGGCACCCTAAAAATGGTGCAGGAGCCGATTTGATTCCAGACGCCCATGATCCTTCTAAAAAACATGCGCCTTTTATGCTAACCACCGATATTTCACTTAGGGAAGATCCCGATTATGAAAAAATATCCAGACATTTTTACGAAAATCCTGATGAGTTCGCCGATGCCTTTGCCCGGGCCTGGTTCAAACTGGTACACCGCGATATGGGGCCAAAAAACAGGTATTTAGGACCTGAAGTACCGGAGGAAGATCTTATCTGGCAGGATCCTATTCCGGCTGTTGATCATGAACTTGTCAATGATGGGGATATTAAAAGTTTGAAATCTAAAATACTCGATTCAGGATTAACAATTTCCCAACTCGTAACAACAGCCTGGGCTTCAGCTTCTACCTATAGAGATTCTGATAAACGCGGAGGAGCCAATGGAGCAAGAATCCGTTTTGCTCCCCAAAGACATTGGGAAGTGAACAATCCGCCACAGCTTCAAAAAGTTCTGGAAACGCTGGAAGGTATTCAGGAGGATTTCAATAAGAGCCAGTCTGGAAATAAAAAGGTTTCCATCGCCGATCTTATCGTTCTTGGTGGAGGTGCAGCTATCGAAAAAGCAGCGAAAAATGCCGGACATGATATTACAGTGCCTTTCACTCCGGGACGAGGTGACGCTTTAGAAGAACAAACCGATGTCGAAGCTTTTGAAGCTCTTGAGCCAACGGGTGATGGATTTAGAAATTATGCGAAAAAACGTAAGAATATTTCGGCCTCTCCGGAGGAAATGCTGGTTGATCGCTCTCAGCTATTATCCTTAACACCTCCCGAAATGACCGTTCTGGTTGGAGGAATGCGGGTTCTGGATACCAATTACGACGGCTCGAAACACGGAATATTTACCAAAAATCCGGGTTCTCTTACCAACGATTTCTTTGTGAATTTACTGGATATGGGGGTGAAATGGTCGGCAAAATCTGATGAGCAGCAGGTTTTTGAAGGAAAAGACCGAAAAACCGGTGATGTGAAATGGACGGGAACCAGAGTGGATCTTATTTTCGGCTCGAATTCTGAATTAAGAGCGCTTGCTGAAGTCTATGCGACCGCCGATTCCAAAGAGAAATTTTTAAAAGATTTCGTGGCAGCCTGGACAAAAGTGATGAATTTAGACCGATTTGATCTTGATTCTAAATAATCAGGCCGCATAAATTTCGAAAAAAGGTGATCTAAGCAGGTCACCTTTTTTATTTTTTTCGGTCATGGATATTCGGCAGATGTAGTAGTAAGAACAGGAATTGATTAGCTTTTGGGTTTCTATTCCAGGATTTTTTAAAAACTTTTTTACCTCATATCTGCAATTACGATGATGAGCGGTTTTTTTTTATTTAGATAACTGGTAATTAGTTACCAATACAGAAGCAGAAATATTTAGAATTCTTTCCAATTCTCTAATCATATCTACAGTCAACCTTTTCTTTTTATTCAAAATTTCTGAAACTCTACTTTTTCCACCAATTACGCCAACTAAATCTTTTTGCTTAAGATTCATTTCTTCCATCCTGATCTTTATAGCTTCAATTGGATCTGGAGCTTCAATTGGATAATGTTCATTTTCGAAATTATCGATTAACATTGATAGGATTTCTGCTTCGTCTCCTTCTTGGGAGTTCGCTGGAGCATCAAATATTACCTCAAGCCGTTCTAAAGCTTTCTCGTAATCTTGTTCGTTTTTTAAAGGTTTAATATTCATAACCCAAGTTTTTAAATGGTATCAGCATCTATTTTATCATATTCTGCATGTGTCCCAACAAATCTTATAAAAGCCCATTGTCTGTTGTAATTAAATTTTACAATTAACCTATATGAGTTTCCTTTAATGTTGAAAACGACTCTACTATCTTTTAAAATGCTGGCATTTATATAAGTTTTCTTAATGTCATTGGGAGAATTCCAATGGGAAGTTTTAGCTGTTTCATACCAGGTCTTTAGATATTGTTCTGAATCAGGATGTTTTTCCCAGAATTCTCTTAATATCTTTTTTGAAACTATTCTTTTCATTCCCGTGCATCTGAAACAAAGATAATTAAAGTTCTCTAATATAGAACTTTTAAACAGAAGTTTTATGAAAAAATATATCGAACATCTGGATAGGTTCAGCTTTCTGAAGCATTATTTTTCTTCATCCAAACGGGAGAAGTTTCAGATTTATGGTCTTTTCCGAGGATATTTTTATAAAGTTCAGGACGGCGTGCATTTTTATATCTGAAGCCGCCGGAAAGTCCTAGTTTATCTTTGGTGATGGTAGAAATAGTAATGTCGTTTTCAAAAGATCTAATCTCAGATAAAACTTCCCCGTAAGGGTCGATGATCATAGAATTCCCATTCTTTAAATGTTCACCGTCGTACCCTATAGGATTGGAAAACGCATAATAAACCCCGTTATCATAAGCCCGCGCCGGAAGCCATCTCATAAGCCATTGGCGGCCTTTGGGTCCGTCGAATTCCTGGCGAAGAGAAACAGGATCGTTTTCACGATTCTGCCAGAATTCATCAGCCACATAACCCCGGCCCGGCATGGCGGAAGGAGTGCAACCGGTGACATGAGGGGCAAAGATCAGGTCGGCGCCTAAAATACAGGTGGCACGTACATTTTCGATGACATTGTTATCGTAGCAGGTTAAAATTCCGCATTTCCAGCCTAAAAGATCAAAGACACAATAGCTATCCCCGGCCGACATGAATTTACTGATAAACGGATGCAGCTTGCGATGTTTGGCCACCAATCCGGTTTTATTTACACAGATATAAGTATTGTAAATTTTATCTTCAGAAATCTCAACCAGCCCGGCCAGGATGATAATATCTAATTCTGAAGAAATCTTTATGAGTTCATTGGTACTTTTTCCTGATGGAACCTCTTCTGCTAATTCGATCATTTCATCCCTGCTGAGGTCTTTCGTGAAAGTGTAAGCTGTAATGCTCATTTCATGGAAACTGATCACATCGGCTCCCTTAGCCTTAGCCCTTTTCGCAAGATCCCTAATAAGCGAAAGATTGTAGTTCTTATCGCCATCTTTAGGTTCAAATTGAGCGACTGCTATTTTCATCGTGTCGTTAGCTTTCATTATTGGCTTAGAACAGTTAAAATATTAATTTATCCTTGTTTCACTCAAAAAAGGTTTTGGCTGCAAATGATCCGGCGAAAGAAGCTGTTAAAGCTGTCAGTGCGGGCTTTAAGATAATTATTTTACTGATAAATAGTTTCTTCTTTTTCAGGATGTATCAAATTTTGTGCTTTTCCCGGAGAAGTAATCTTCAAACAGAAAGGTAAATAAGCCGAAAAAATGATGAAAATTCCGAGCTTTGATGAAGCGTTCTGAAATGATCCTGGCAAAAAAACTTTTCTAAAGTAGTTTACCCGAAAGGAACATGGCCGCAACTGAAAAGTAAATGATAAGCCCTGTTACATCCACCAGGGTAGCTACAAAAGGAGCGGAAGCGGTTGCAGGATCCAGGCCTAACTTCTTTAGGGCAAAAGGTATCAAAGAACCGGAAAGTGTTCCCCAAAGTACAATGAAAAGCAGGGAAACCGAGACAGACAAACCCACCCACAGCCAGAACGGGCCATAATCATAAATGCCGGTCTCCTGCCAAACGAAGATCCGAATAAAACCTATCGTGCCTAAAATAGTTCCCAGTAATAATCCTGAAAGAATTTCTTTGCGCATTACATACCACCAGTCTTTAAGTCTTAATTCCCGCAGGGCCATGGCGCGGATAATAAGTGAAGCTGCCTGCGAACCGGAATTACCACCGCTTGATATGATAAGCGGAACGAAAAGTGCCAAAACAACGGCTTTTTCTATTTCGGCGTCAAAATAACCCATGGCAGAAGCGGTTAGCATTTCACCAATAAAGAGGATGATAAGCCAGCCGGCCCTTTTTCTTACCAGTTCAAGCAGAGGAGTCTTTGTGTATGAAAGTTCCAGACCTTCCACACCACCAAATTTTTGAATGTCCTCGGTATCCCGTTCCTTGATCTTGTCCAGAATATCGTCAAAGGTCACGATCCCCACCAACGTGCCGTTATCGGTTATAATCGGCAGTGCAGACCGATCATATTTGTCGAATGTATTAAAGGCATCTTCAATGTTCAGGTTCGTTCTTATGCCAATAAAATCATAGTCCATAAGGTCAGAAATCTTTGTATCGAGTTCTGCCATTAATAATTCACCAATTCTCAAATCGTCTATAAGCTTGTTGTTTTCATCAACAACATAAATAAAGTTGAGGGTTTCGGCTTTTTTGCCAAATCTTTTGATCTGGTTCAGGACCTTTTCTACGGTCCAGTTTGAACGCGCCTGGATATAGTGCGGGGTCATTAACCTGGCGATGCTGTCTTTCTCGTACCCAATAAGATTGAGGGCGATATTGCGCTCAGATTCATTGAGGAGATTTACCAGGTGCTTGATAAGTTCATCGGGGAAATTTTCAAATAAACCCGTGCGGTCATCGGGGTTCATATTGTTGATCAGTTTGGCAAGTTCATTGTCACCAAGACCTTTTACGACTTCTTCTTTTGTTTGATCATCAAAATAGCTGAAGACTTCCGTTTTTTTGTTTCCCAACAATAAAAAAGAAATATCCCGCTCCTTTTCATCCATTTCAGCCAATTGTTCTGCGATATCAGCCGGATGTTTTTCTTTTAAATCAGTCATTTTGCTTTTTTCATGTTTACCGCCTTTCGGGATACAAAGCTCCTAAATGTTCCTTTGATTTCAGGTTAAATAGTATAATTTTTTGAGGCTTTAAAGACTTTTTTGTTACGAGCTTTTTATTTCAAGGCCCAGTACCAATTTTATAATTAGCTGCTTGGAATAAAAAAGCCTGAAAACCGCGATTTTTTATTCATTTTTGCGGATTTCAATCTTATTGTCCTGGTACATTTTATGTTCAATTACCTGTGAAGGCATGGAGATATTGTTTTTATCTAAAATTTCTTTGATATCAGCAATGGCCTTGCTTCTGATGTTATGGCCCAGGTAGCTGTCTGGTAATTTTTTGTTCGTTAAAATATCAACCCAGAAAAGTATCTGTAGATCTGTGGTGAATTCACCTAGTTCCTGCACTATAACATTCGGGGGAGGGGTTTTTAAAATTTGCCGGTTCTGTTTTAAGTAATCCAGGATCAGATTTCGGGTAAGATTTATTTCACATTCGGGTGCAATGCCAATCATAAAATTCACTCTTAGATAACCGTCTTTGGTATAGTTTATCAGCGTATTTTTTATGATCGAAGAATTGGGAATATAAATATCTTTCCCTTCCACATTTCGCAGGTGCGTTAGTCTTAGATCGATGTGTTTAACGTTTCCTTTATAGCCATCAACCTCAATAATATCACCAATTTCAAAGGGTCTTTTAAGAGCTAAAATAATTCCTGCCAGGAAATTCTCCCCAATATCCTTAAAAGCAAATCCGAAGATAATGGCGCTAATACCGGCACCGGCCATCAAATTGCTCGCGATACCTCCAAAACCGAAAAGATTTAAGGCTATAATTATCCCAACAAGATAAAAAGCCCATTTGCTGGCTTCAGCAATGAAATTAGAGATAATGCTCTGTTTCCATTTTAACTGAATCTGGCCGCCCACATATTTATAAAACAGCTTTCCCAGGATTATGAAAAATAGTAAGACGATAATACCCCCGATAATATTGGGTAACATAGCTCTTACATTTGAATAGAAATCATAAAATATATTGCTGAAATTCACTTCCATTTTAACTGAGTATTACGGCCTGTGGTATTGATCTTTTACTCCGAAACCAAATTTAGAAAAAATTAAAGCTAACAATTTTCTGTAAAATGCAGTTGCTCTTTTTACCGCCATTCTTTTTAGGAGCAATAAAAAGATGATTTAATAAAGTGAATCGATTCGTGAACTAGTCGCAGGGCTGGTTTTTTTACGGAGGTATTCTCAACGGGCCCAGACTTTCTCCTAAGGCTTGTTGTAATTAAAATTACATCATGGAAGTTAAGTTTAGAACTTTTCCAGCAGCCGCTCTTTGCGATGGACCTGCGTTGTGGATCGTAGTTTTAATGTGGTTCCTGATGGAAGAATTCCATGGTATATTCGAAATATTCGGGTTGAGAAATCCCTTCTGCATATTTCAAATTTCCTGGCTGATCATATTTTTTGAGGTAGGCTTCACTAATTTTCTGATTAATGGGGTTACTGGCATTAATTTTCTTCCCCTTTACGCGGATTACCTTATCCCCAAATTTTATTTCTCCGATTCCTGTTTTTTGAAACTCAGTAAACCAACTTCTTTCGCTTTTGTTCCAACTTCTGGCGAAAATTCTTTTATCTACCTCTACCATCCAGATTTTTAAAAAAGAGGGCCTTGTTAATCCTCCTTTTATTTCAACCAGAGTGTTGTTTGCTAAATAGGAATAAAAATCTTTTGGAAACATATCATTAATAAATTTAGTGTAAAAAAGTGTTCTGGTTTCCCAATGCAGCTGAATTATGGAAGCGGATTTATTGGCTTAATGCTTTTGGTCGTTAACAATTTTGAACTCTGCTTTTCTGGTAATAGTTGGTTTGCGCTGGCTTATATGAAATCCTTCTTTCAGGAATTGCCTGTTATTATAGATATTTCTGCAAATGTTTTTTGAAGAATTCAGCGCTATCAGCTATACTTCGCATGGGATTATGGGTGTAATTTCCTCCCTGTTCAATGTAATAGAATTCAAGGCCAGACTCTGCCGGATCAGGAAGTATGGAAGTGTAATCTATGGAACCATTTCCCAGCTCGGTATAATCTCTCGTAATTTTGTCCATATCTTTAATGTGCCACATTACGTAACGACCGGGCTGATCTTTAACCAGTTCCCTGGGACTAGAATTAGAAGAATGCATAACCCAGTACATATCCAGTTGAAGTTTGACAAGTTCTGGATCGGTTTCCCTCAAAATAATATCAAATCCGGTTTCACCATTGTGATCTAAAAATTCAAAACCGTGGTTATGATAGGCAAATCCAAGGCCTGCGGAAGTTACCTGTTCACCAATCACATTTAATTTATCTGCCATTATTTTGAAATTATCCATCGTTCGTTGTTCAGGAGCTATCCAGGGCCAGGTAATATATTTTAGATCCAGATCTTCAGCACCTCTGATACACTGGTCTACAAAGCCTTTTAATTCATCGTTTGATCTATTGAGATACGATGAAAATCCGAAATGTCCACTCGAGGCAGTAATTTGAAGTTCTTCCAGGATCTTTTTGAATTCTGATGATTTATATCCGTAGAAAGTTCCAATATCACCATCGAACCCAAATGTTTCAAAATCTTCATATCCCATACTTTTTGCAGCCTTTAGCGTAGCTACAGCATCTTTATTCATGTTCTCGTTTATGGTATATAACTGAAGCCCCATTTTAAATTTAGGTTTTTCAAACATTGAATATCCTGGCAGGGGCATCAATGCAGACGCACCTAAAATACCCATGGTTTCAATAAAATGTTTTCTATTCATAAGTGAGATTTTTAAGATCTGAAACTTTATAAAACAGGCATTTAGGTTTAGATTTTTATTTTCTGATTTCTAAAAATACACTTTTTCGTAAAAAACCGGGATTTCAAATATTTCCTTGCTCTATTTAGTCGGAAATCACTCCCCTTCGAAAAAATCTATATCTAATTCTTTTACTTCGTAAACAGATTTGATTTGAAGTCCTACATTAAATTCGTGCATCAGGTCCGTCAACTTATTACCATCTATTAATATTATTGTATGATGCGCATCGCTTGCTTTTTTAATAGCTCCTTTATCAAAATTTGAAGTTGTTACAAATACTCCTTTTTGTGTATCTCCGCTCATAGCGCCAATAAAATTTCTAATGTCTTTTTCTCTTACTTTATTGTCGCCATACCTTTTAGCTTGTATATAAATCTTGTCTAGACCCAGCTTATCTTCATTAATAATTCCATCGATCCCACCATCACCTGTTTTTGCCGTTTCAATAAAGTCGCCATATCCCATCTTTTTCAGAAGAATCAAAATGACTTTTTCAAAATAGAAAGGGTCGATAGTTTTTAGTTTAGTCAGAAGTTCATTTTTAACTTCCGTATCAATTTGCGTAAAGCCTTCATCAATTAAATCCTGGGGTGACGCATTGGTTATTTTTTCAGGAGTAGTTTTTTTTGAAGGATTTTCTTCGGTATAAAAATCAAGTAAGCCGGATGAGTTTTCGACATCTTTTAAAGTTAAGTTTCGATTAACCGATTTAAGACCTTTCTCTGTTATTCTGACCATTCCCCGTTTTGGAAATTCTATAAAGCCACCTTTTTTTAGATACGATTTACCCCAGGCTATCCTGTTTAGAATTAGAATATCACCACTTTTGGTTTTTTTCTCTAACTGTTCTTTTGTTAAATTGGAATAAAAAGAATCTATAATTTTTTTACTCATTTCACGATGGTGCATTGTATTTCCATCGGAGAGAGTTTTGAGAATTGGAATAAATGTTTCGTGAAATTTAGGAATTTCCATGTTTTAAAATAATTGGTTTTCCGGTTCTGTTATTTATGTAAATTAATTTAGTTCTTTTTCGTAAAACCAGTTATTTGCGGTGAACCGTTTTTTCTAGCTGGAGTATTCTTGTTCTAAGCAACCTTGAAATCTCCATCAGCCATTTCGATACTGAATTTTATGTTTGCTTTTAGCGCCTTGAAAACTTTGAGGATTGTTTCAATGGTAACATTTTTAGCATTCCTCTCTAATTTTGAAATTTGAGATTTTTGTACTCCAATTAATTCTCCAAGCTGTTCTTGTGTTAAATGTCTTTCTTTTCTGGCAGTTTTAATCATTTCTCCAAGAACATCTAACCGTAAATCGAATTCGTATTTTTCCCTTTCTTCAGAACCAATTTTACCAATATGTTTGTCCTTCATTTGGTCTAAAGTCATTATTCTATTTTTCTTCTTTGTTTCCATAACTTTTACTTTTCATTTAAATAATCAGTTCTGATTTTTTCTGCTTTATGAATTTCTGCCTTTGGAACTTTACTTACTTTTTTAATTATTCCGTGTGTAGAAAAAATAAAGTCTCTTTGTTGCCGCTTTTGTCCCAAAAGGCAAATAATCTATATTGAATACCTTTTTTAATTTTCCGGGAGATAAATCTAAAGTTTGTTTAAATCTACTATTTTTCTTTTACATCATTCACCCTTAGAGCTAAAAAGGAAGAAGAGGAGAACCACCGGAGGGGGAGAAGATAGGGAATAAATAAAACAACGGGCATAAAAAAAGACCACAGAGGTAGGGATGTGGTCTTTGTTGGTTTCCTAATATTTATTAGGGCAAAAAAAGGATTTTTTTGCGAACGCGGGCAATTTAAAAGAGCCACATGATAAATACCAGATTGTCTGGTTAATTAACTAATTTTTAACTCAATGCCCCATTTTTTAACTGAACTGCTCAAACAAACTCACCTCGAAATATGGGTCGGACTGCTTGAATATATTTCGGCGGCCTCCATGATCGTTTCCGATAAAGTTGGGTGTGGGTGGATGCTTAAGGCTATATCTTCGGCTGTTGCTGCCATTTCTATGGCGAGCGAAATTTCCATGATCATGTTCCCGGCATTATACCCGGCTACGGCGCCACCAAGGATCCTTCCGGTTTCCTTTTCGACGATCAGTTTGGTGATGCCGTTTGGTTGCCCAATGGCTACCGCACGGCCCGAGGCGCTCCAGGGAAATTTTAGTATTTCCACCTGCATTTCTTTTTCTTTTGCCTCTCCGCTGGTGAGTCCGCACCAGGCGATCTGCGGATTGGTAAAAACGATCGCGGGAATTGACCTTGGGTCGTAAGCCGCACCGTCATCCATCGCAATGGCTTCTGCAGCGACACGGCCTTCATGGGTAGCCTTATGAGCGAGCAAAGGCTCGCCGGTAAGATCGCCAATGGCGAAAATATTCTTTTTGCCAGTCCTTCTTTTGCTGTCGACTTCTATAAAACCGTCAGAATTGGTCTCCAGTCCGCAATTTTCGAGTTTCAGACTTTTGGTCTGCGGCTGGCGGCCAATGGCTATAAGTACCTTGTCAAATTTCTTTTCTTGGGCTTTGCCATCTTCAGGCTTCAGTTTTACCTGCACTTTTTTATCCTTTAATTCCAATTTTTCCACCTTCGTGCTGAAATACAATTCTTCAAATGGCTGTTCCTTTTCAAAGACCTTTACCAGGTCACGGTCGGCACCGGGAAGAAAGCCTGCGGTCATTTCGGCTACTGAAACCTTTGAGCCCAGGGCGGCATAAACGCTTCCCATTTCCAGGCCTATATATCCGCCGCCTATCACGAGCAGACTTTCGGGAATTTCCTTTAATTCCAGGGCGTCCGTAGAATCGAGAATATATTTATGGTCGATCTCCACACCGGGAAGTGAAATATTTTCAGATCCCGTGGCAAGGATAATATTTTCAAAACCCATTTCGGTCTTTTCGCCATCCCCGGGTTCCACCACCAGTATTTCATCGCTTTTAAAATAAGCATGGCCTTTGATATATTCCACTTTCCTGCTTTTCGAAAGCTGTCCCAGCCCCTGGGTAAGTTTCTTCACCACGCTTTCTTTCCATTTCCTGATCTTTTTCAGGTCGATCTCAGGTTCTTCGAATTTTAATCCCCATTCGGCAGCTTTTTCAGCTTCCTGTTTTACCTGTGAAAGGTGAAGCAGCGCCTTGGAAGGAATGCAACCGCGATAGAGGCATACCCCGCCGGGATTAACCTCGGGATCGATAAGGGTGACCTTTATTCCCAGATCGGCAGCGCGGAAAGCCGCGGCATAGCCTCCCGGGCCCGCCCCAATGATGATAAGTTCTTTTTTCTCTTTTTCAGCCATACCAATAATTAGTTTTGTTGTCTTTGATCACCTCTCCTTTAGAAAGGTCGGAATTCTTTTTAGAATTCCGGGTGAGGCGCAATTAAGCCCCAAGCAATGCCTGGTACGGATCTTCCAGCGCTTTGGAGATCCAGGTAATGAATTCGGCTCCTTCGGCGCCATCGATCAGGCGGTGATCATACGAGAGGCTTAGCGGAAGCATATCCCGTGGTTCCATGTTCCCGTCTATATAAACAGGTTTTTTCTGAGCTCGAGACACACCCAGGATCGCCACCTGCGGATGCGGAATGATGGGCGTGAAATTGGTGCCACCAATCCCGCCGAGGTTAGAAATGGTAAAATTACCGCCCTTCATTTCTTCCGGTTCGAGTTTGCCCGCACGAGCTTTTTCGGCGAGCTTTCCAATTTCGGAAGCGATCTCGATAATCGTCTTCTGATCAGCATTTTTGATCACCGGCACCAGCAGGCCTTTTTCGGTGTCTACGGCAAGGCCGATATTCACGTATTTTTTCAGGATCATTTCCTTATTTTCCAGGTCCAGGCTGGCATTGAACTTCGGAAATTGCCGTAATGCGGTGGCCGCAATTTTAACCAGAATCGAGGTAATCGTGATCTTCGCGCCGGCTTTTTCGGCTTTCTCGCTGAGCTTTTCCATATGCTCTTCGATTGCTGAAATATCAGCCTCGTCAAACTGAAATACATGCGGAATAGTACTCCAGGAAGCCGATACATTTTTCGCGGTCGCGCTTCTAATTCCCGACATGGGTTTGCGTTCGGTAGCGCCCCATTTGCTGAAATCGGGTAATGATAATTCGCTTTTTGAAGCCGCTTTTCCCGACCCCTCTTTGGCGAAATTCTTTACGTCTTCTTTGCTGATTCGACCGTTTTCACCGGTCCCGTCAACTTTTGAAATATCGATTCCCAGTTCGCGGGCAAACCGGCGTACTCCCGGGGAGGCGGGAACTTCTGCCGCGCTGCTTTCTTCAGAATCTTTTTCGTCGGAATCCTTATCTTTTTTCTTTTTGGACTCTTTCTCTTCAGATCCTGAATCATCTTTTTCAGACTCCTTTTTACTTTTATCTTTTTTATTCTTTTCCTCTTTTCCTTTTTCACTTTTTTCCTCGTCCTCAGATTTATCCTCTGAATTATCTTCTTTTTTGTCCTTTTTCTCTTTCCCTTTTTGACTCTTTGACTCCTTCCCTTCCTCTTCAGATTCGTCTTCATCAGAATCATCCTCTTCAGATTCGTCTTTATCAGACTTTTTTTTCTGCTCTTTTTTTTCCTTTTCCTCTTTTCCTTTTTCACTCTTTTCCTCTTCTTCTTCAGAATCTTCTTCATCAGAATCACCGGCCTCGAGTTTCAGGATCACATCGCCTACTTTCACTTCATCGCCTTCACTCACCGAAATAGATTTTACCGTCCCGGCTTCAGGACAGGGAATTTCAACCGAAGCTTTATCAGATTCCACGGTGATGATAGACTGGTCTTTTTCCACGCTGTCGCCCTCGCTTACGAGAATTTCGGTTACGGTAGCCGATTCAACTCCTTCGGCAATCTGCGGGATCTTAATTTCTTTTGCCATTTTTCAATATTTTTTCCGGATCAAGATGTTCTCGGATTTGGTTTTTTAGGTTCGATCTTTAATTTTTTCGCGGCTTTTTTCAGGTCTTTAGAATCGATCTTATCTTCAAGACATAATTCATAAAGCACGGTGTATACAATATTCGCGGCATTCACCTCGAAGAATTTTCGCAGTTCCTCGCGAGTGTCGCTTCGGCCAAAACCATCGGTACCCAGGATGCTCAATCCCTTTGGGAACCATTTTGAAACCGAAGCCGGCACCGCCTTCACATAATCGGTCGCAGCCACGAAAACTCCTTTTTCATTTTTTAAACTTTCCTGGATATAATTAGGTTCCTTATTCAGCTGGGCCTTCAGCCTGTTTTGCCTTTCGGTATCTATTGCATCGTCATACAGCGCTTTGTAGCTGGTCACGCTCCAGATATCGGTGCTTATATCATAGTCCTTTTCCAGGATCTCCTGGGCTTCGATCACCTCTTTCATGATCGCCCCGCTGCCGAAAAGATGCGCTTTGAGTTTTCCTTTTTTGTTCGATTTCAAATAGCGGTACATGCCTTTTAAAACACCTTCTTCAGCATTTTCGGGCATTTTCGGCATCGGGTAAGTGGCGTTGCCCACGGTGATATAATAAAAAATATTCTCTTTGTTAGTGTACATTCTTTTGATACCGTTTTTCACGATAATCGCAATCTCGTAGGCGAAAGCGGGATCGTAAGCCGCAATATTTGGAAAGGCCATCGCGTATAAATGACTTTGCCCGTCCTGATGCTGCAGGCCTTCGCCGGGAAGGCTGGTACGACCGGAAATCCCGCCTACCAGGAATCCCTTGGCTCCGGCATCGGCGGCAACCCAGATAAGATCGGCAGTTCGCTGAAATCCGAACATCGAATAGAAGAAATAGAAAGGGATCATATTCAGTCCCTGGTTGAGATAGGCCGTTCCCGCAGCGATAAACTCGCTGGTGCATCCTGCCTCGGTGATACCTTCTTCGAGGATCACTCCTTTTTCGGTTTCTTTATAATAAAGCAGGCTGTCTTTATCTACAGGCTCGTATTTTTGACCGCCTTCCGCATAGATCCCGGCCTGTTGGAAAAGGGCTTCCATCCCGAAGGTTCTGGATTCATCGGGAATGATAGGAGTTATAAATTTTCCAATATTCTTGTCCTTCAGGAGTTTTCCCAGGATCTGTACCAGCACGCTGGTGGTGGCCGCTTCATCTTCACCGGAACCTTCCATGAATTTTTCGAAAATCGAATTATCAGGAGCTTTAAGTTTGCCGCTTTTGTCTTTTCTAACGGGTATAAATCCGCCGAGATCCTCACGTCTATTTTTTAAATATTTGAATTCCTCACTGTTTTTTTCCGGACGAATGAAAGGGATATCTTCCAGGTCTTCATCTGAGATCGGTACATCAAAATAATCCCTGAAATGCTTCAGCCCCTGAAGATTCATTTTTTTGGTCTGGTGCGCTACATTGCTGGCCTCACCCGATTTTCCCTGTCCGTAACCCTTAATGGTCTGTGCGAGGATGATGGTGGGCATATCTTTGGTTTCCACGGCTTTTTTATAGGCGTTGTAGATCTTAACGGGATCGTGGCCGCCGCGTTTCAGTTTTTTCAGCTCTTCGTCGGAAAGGTTTTTTACCAGATCTTTCAGTTCCTCATCATCCCCAAAAAGGTGTTCCCGCATATAACTTCCTTCTTCAAAGGCGAATTTCTGAAGCATGCCGTCGGGCAGCTCATTCAGCTTTTGAATAAGTTTGTCGCTTTTGTCTTTTTCCAAAATGTGCTCCCAGTCGCTGCCCCATAGAACTTTGATCACATTCCAGCCTGCACCCCTGAAAAGCCTTTCAAGCTCCTGAATGATCTTCTGGTTTCCACGAACAGGACCATCAAGACGTTGCAGGTTACAGTCCACCACAAAAATGAGATTGTCCAGTTTATCCCTGGCAGCGATGCTAATAGCTCCGCGTGATTCCGGTTCATCCATTTCTCCATCACCGAGGAAAGCCCAAACTTTTTGATCATTTTCTTCGATTAGTCCCCGATGCTCCAGGTATTTATTGAATCGCGCCTGGTAGATTGCCTGTATTGGAGCCAGGCCCATAGAAACGGTTGGGTGGCTCCAGTATTCGGGCATGAGCCGTGGGTGAGGGTAGGAGGTAAGCGATTTTTTGCTGTAAACATCCCTTCTGAAATTCTCAAGATATTCCTCGTCAAACCGACCTTCTACAAAAGACCTTGCATAAACCCCGGGTGAAGCATGCCCCTGGAAGTAAATGGTATCGCCGGGCCCTTTGTCATTATTTCTGAAAAAATGATTGAAACCCACTTCCCAGAGATTGGCAATTGAGGCATAGGTGGAAATATGTCCGCCAATGCCGGTATTCTTTTTATTCGCCTTCGCCACCATGGCCATCGCATTCCAGCGTATTAGGGAAAGCAGTTTCTCCTCGATCTCCAGATCGCCGGGATAAGCTTCCTCTTCTTTTTCAGGAATCGTATTGATATAGGGAGTATTCAGCGGATTATGAGGTAGAACGCCCTTTTTGGATGCCTCGTCTTCAAGTAAAGCAAGAATTTCCCTTGCCCTTTCTGGAGATTCATTTTTCAAGATCCAGTGGAAGGAATCGAGCCATTCCTTATTTTCAGTCTCAAAACTGGAAGATTTTTCTTTGCCGGCCATGGGAAAAAATTAGGTAGTGAAAAGTTGAATGAGAGAAAAATAAAAGGAGCTGTCTCAAAAGCTCTGTTTTCGTCAAGCTGAACTTGTCTGCCTGCGGTAGACCGGTTTCACTTTGATTAATATCCTGAAATAAATTCAGGATGACTATTTTTCGATTTTTGACACAGCTTCCTTTAAATTATTCTACTTTAAAAGATATTTTCGCATTTACACCGTAAGAAACAATCTCGTTGTTTACCACTTTGGCGTTCATTTCCTTTACATAAATAGATTCAATATTTTTTACCGATTTAGAAGCTTCTTTCAAAGCGTTCTTTGTGGCTGCTTCAAAACTTTCATCTGAAGTCGCAAGAACTTCAATTACCTTTACAATACTCATAATTCTTTGTTTATTAGTTAAACATTCACATTCCTCTTTAAATTATAAATTAAATAGGCGCCACTCAAATGATTAACAAAAGATTAAAGAGGTCTCGCAAATTGTTGTTAAGTAAAGGCCTGTTTTGTTGAAATTATGGCTATAAAGCCTTCAGTATAAATTTGCAGGTTTTTAACTGAGGTTGCTTTTGAAAAAGCTTATCTTTTTCAAAAGCATAAATCCTTTATGGAAAACAATATTAAGATCATTCTTCCCGTGAAAATTGGCTATCCGGTGCTGGAAAAATATCTGCGGGAAAAGCTGATGGGTGAGATCATTCAGAAGAAAAAAGGCAATGGCGAGATGCGCAATTTTGCCCAAATTCTGGAGCTGTCTTTGTACAAAAGCAGCCTTGCAAATTATGATGTTGCCCTTGAACTGGAACTGCAAACACTTACTTCTCTATGGAAGAACCGCCCCGTAAAGCTTGTTTTTCATGCAAAGCTTGAGTTCGACCGCAATGTGCAGCAAATTTCTATCAGTGATTATAAAATGACGGCGAAAAGCAATAGCAAAATTGCCGATTTCCTGCTTCACGGAATTTTAAACACCTGGTTCTACGAAAAATTGAAAAAGAGAATGAATTTTGATTTTCTTCCGGAAATCGCCAGTCAGCTTGAAAAGCTCAACGAAAAACTTCTTAATCAGATTGAAACTGTGGAAGGAGTACATCTAAGTGGCTCCCTGCAAAGCATTGAAATTGAAGAGATCACAGCCCTCGAAGATCATCTGCACATTTCTTTAGACATTCTGGGTGATACTTCGGTAGAGATCAAAAAGATAAAATTCTGAAAATCTTATAATTGGCTGAAAGCTGATAATTGTCATTTTTCTCCCGTAGCTCTCCCGGTACCTTTGTGAAAGGTATTTAAGGAAAGGTATTTATGAATCTTATCGAGAAATATAATGTTGCGGGGCCTCGCTATACGAGCTACCCAACAGTTCCATTTTGGGAAGATCAGAATTTCACCCTGAACTCCTGGAAGGAGCAGCTGAAAAAGAGTTTTGCAGAAAGCAATAAAACGGAGGGAATAAGTGTATATATTCACCTTCCTTTTTGTGAAAGCCTGTGCACCTTTTGCGGATGTAATAAGAGAATTACCAAAAATCACGATGTGGAAACTCCCTATATAAATGCGGTGATCGCAGAGTGGGAGCTGTATTGTGAAATGCTTGGAGAGAAACCTATTGTAAAAGAACTGCACCTTGGCGGAGGCACGCCCACTTTCTTTTCAGTAAAAAATCTTCAATTGCTGATGAAAGGCATTTTCAAGTTTGCTGAAAGACATCCCGAAGCAGAATTCAGTTTTGAAGGCCATCCCAACAATACTACGGAACAACACTTGAAGATACTGGGAAAACTCGGTTTTACAAGGGTGAGTTTTGGCGTGCAGGATTATAATCCCGCCGTACAAAAAGCCATACATCGCATTCAGCCTTTCGAGAATGTGCGAAAGGTCACCAATTGGGCGCGTGAAGCAGGTTTTACCTCTATTGGTCACGACCTCGTTTTTGGGCTTCCTTTCCAAACTGCTGAAGATATCGTGCAAAGCATCATGCGAACCAAAGAACTTATGCCAGACCGAATTGCCTTTTACAGCTATGCGCATGTGCCATGGATAAAAGGAAATGGCCAGCGTGGTTTTAAGGAAGAAGATCTGCCTGATGCCAGTGAAAAACGACTTATGTACGAGATTGGCAAAAAAATGCTTCAGGAATCGGGATATGTTGAAATAGGCATGGACCATTTTGCCTTAAAAACCGATAGTTTATATAAAGCTTTAGAAGAAAAGAAGATCCATAGAAATTTTATGGGATATACTTCTTCCAAAACAAAGGTTATGATAGGCCTTGGTGTTTCAGCCATTAGCGACTGCTGGTACGGTTTTGCACAGAACGCCAAGGGAGTGGAAGAATATGAATCCCTTGTCTGCAACGGAATTTTACCCGTTTACCGCGGACATATTTTAAATGAAGAAGACCTGATCATCAGGAAACACATCCTCAACCTGATGTGTAAAATGGAAACGAGCTGGGAGCAGCTTCCAGATTATATTCCCGAAATAAGAGATATTAAAAACAGACTTTTGGAAATGTCTTTAGACGGGGTGGTAGAAATGGGAGATCATGGCCTAAAGATCCCACAATCGGGAAGGCCTTTTGTAAGAAACGTATGTATGGCATTCGACCTTAGGCTGCAACGGCAGAAACCAGACACCCAATTATTCTCAATGACGATTTAAATGAATTAAAAAAACAGTATTATGGAACTTACACCAGACAAAACAGTTGCTGAAGTAGTGACTGATAATATAAAAGCCTCCCATGTTTTCAAAAAATATGGTATCGACTTTTGTTGCGGAGGCGGAATAAGCATCGCTAAAGCCTGTGAGAAAAAAGGTATTGATTATGCGAAGCTGGAAGAAGATCTTAAGAATTTGGTAGCGGACAATGACCAGAAGACCAATTTCAAGAATTTTCCATTAGACACTCTCATAGATTATATCGTTGAAGTTCATCATAAATATGTTATGGCTAATATTCCATTACTGCTTCAGTATTCCGGAAAAGTAGCAAAAGTTCATGGCGATAATCATCCCGAGGTAAAAAAGGTTTATGAGCTATTTCAAAAAGTGGCCAGTGAGCTCGCCGTACATATGACAAAAGAAGAACACGTGCTCTTCCCTTTTATTAAAAAGATGGTAAAAAGTGAAAAAGAGGGAAAAGAAATGCATTTTCCTCATTTCACCACCGTGGCGAATCCTATAATTATGATGGAAGACGAGCATGAAGAAGCCGGAAACATTTTAAAGGAGATCGCCAGCCTGACCAATAACTATACTCCGCCAAAAGGAGCCTGTAATACCTTCAGGGCGCTGTATGATAAGCTTGAGGAATTTCAGGAAGATCTGCACCAGCATATTCATCTGGAAAATAATATTCTCCATCCTGAAGCAGTAAAACTGGAGAAAAGATTAAAAAATAGAAATGCTTCCAGGTAAAGATTTTGTTCCTGGAGAAGTATTTGATCATTGAAAATTCCCAAGTTCACTTTTAAGAAAACTCTGTCCTAATTCAATTTTTTCTACAAGATCCTGCACAGTGGTATTCTCCAACATACCTTTAAATTCGTTCCTAATACCTAAGAATTCACTGTGCAGGGGACAGGGGTGATCTTCAGAACACTCTCCAAAACCAAGAGCACAACCCTGATAAATGTTGTCTCCATCTATGGCTTTTACAATTTCTGAAAGTTTTTTATTATGATCGGGATCGGTGAAAAAACCTCCATGAGGACCTTTTTTGGAAAGAATAATATCTTGCTGAACAAGTTTTTGAAGGATTTTCGCCGTGAATGATTCCGGAGAATCAATAGCATCGGCAATGTCTTTTAAAGAAGCACGATTTCCGTGGTTCGATTCCTGGGCAATGAAAAGGGTAGCTTTTATTCCGTATTCACAGGCTTTTGAAAACATAGAATTTTTTTTATAAAAATACAAATACTAAATAAAAAAAGATATTTTTATCCTTTATTTATGCGATTAATTAGAAAGCACATACTCATAGCCCTGATCTATTTTTTCACGATTGCCTGTTTGGGCTTATCCCTGAGGTTGTTCGCGATTTTTGATATTCCTGCCAACTATAAGTTCCTGGTTCATACCCATTCTCATATCGCCCTGCTCGGCTGGGTTTATACCGCCCTTATGAGCCTTCTTATGTTTCTTTACTGCAGGGAAAAGATAAAATCAAGGGGATATAATTTAATTTTCTGGTTCACCCAGATAACGATAGTAGGCATGTTATTCAGTTTTCCGTTTACCGGTTATGCCTTGTTTTCCATTATTTTTTCAAGTCTCTTTTTAATAGCCTCTTATTTCTTTGCCGCCTACTTTTTCAAGAACGTATCTAAAGAAGATAAAAAAAGGGCTTCCTATAAACTTGTAAGGGCTTCTATTTGGTTCCTGATCATTTCGAGCATTGGGCCCTGGAGCCTCGGGTATGTCATGACGGCGCTCGGGAAAACCTCTCCCTGGTACCGCAATGCCATCTATTTTTTTCTGCATTTCCAGTATAATGGCTGGTTTCTTCTTGCACTAACGGGAATTTTTCTTTTTCTGCTGGAACAAAAAGGTTTTAAGCTGAAAAACAGGATTTTCAGGATTGTTTATTATTTACTTAATTCAGGAATAGTCCTTGGCCTTTTTCTTTCCGGACTATGGATGAAACCTGCGGGTATTTTCTATATTCTCGCTGCTTTAGGGGGACTCCTCCAATTAATAGCTTATTATCTCCTATTCAGGAGCGTTTCCGCGGAAAGGATCACCGAATATCTCCCTAAAAGAACATTCAATTTATTTAAGATCGCCGCACTTCTTTTAGCAGTAAAGCTTTTTGCCCAGCTCGCCGGCGCTGTACCGGTAGTCGCTAATATGGTAACTTTTAATCCCGACCTGGTCATCGCTTATCTGCACTGGATCTTTCTGGGGATCATAAGCCTTTCTATCCTGGCTGCACTTGACTACCATCAGCTTCTGACTTTTGGCAAAATAAGTTTTGCCATTTATATCGCCGGTTTTATTCTCACAGAGATACTTATAAGCTACCGCGGAATTGGTTACAGATTAGGCCTTCCGTTACCAGATAATTCGCTTTATATCGTTCTGGCCAGCATCCTTTTATTGATGGCAGTGACCAAAATCCTGGTGAGCCAGTTTTATTTATTAAAGAAAACTCCTAAGTGAGCAAAGCTGAAGAACTGTCTTTTAGCTGGTCTTCAATTTTTATTAGCTCGCGGATGATATTCTGTCCTTTATCTTTATTGTACCAAAGTTGTAGCTGAGCTTTAAAAGCTCCGTCAATTCGGCCATATCTTTTCTTATACTCCAAAACAAGTCTGGTCGCTTCTTTAGATCTTGGTCCCCAAACATCAAGAACCTCAAGATCTTCGTCAAGAATAATAAGTTTTGGAATGGAGCGGGTTCCATTGGTAAGAAACTGGTCAATAATTTCATCATTTTCATCTCTTATGATGATCTTCAGCTCTATTTTATCTGTAGCTTCAGCTATTTTATTCAAAAGGGGAATAGTTTGTGCTCCGTCGCCGCACCAGGATTCCAGGATCACCAGCCAGATTTGTTTTTGCGGAATGTTCATGAAGATCTTCGCCTCTTCTCCGGTGATATTGAGGGTTCTGTCAAGACGATTCATTCGCTGCTGGTTCATTTTTGTGAAATTTATCTTCTCTTCTGTGGGAGCGCCGGTAGTTGAGTTATTATCGGCGAGATGCTGGACGAGCCCCCGGTATTCCTGATAATTATAAGCTGTGGCCACGGCCTTTTTTAGTAGCTCTTTCATGATTTTTCATTTAAGTTTGACTTCTAAAGTTAGGGTTTATAAAGACTTCAGATTATGACGAAAATCAGAATTTGCGAGTTTTTAAAAGTCCTTTTTCCTGGAAATCCTATTGATCCAGGAGATAGGAAAGATCACCCAGCAAAGCAGTATGAAGAAAGAAATAATCATCCCCAAACTGGTTCCGAAGAATTGCTGAAAAACGGCTCCCGTATATCCAAGAAGTGCAGAAATGTCCATTTTCAGAATGACCAGAATGCGGGAGAGATCTATGGGATTGAGCATGGTGGCAACCAGTGAAAACTTGTCCAGGGGATAATCTTCAAAGATCACGAGGCTCATCAGGAAAATGCCGTCATACACCACGGCAAGGAATAACCAAAGCAAAATGGCATATCCGAAACCCTTGATCTTATTGTCATTTTTAAGAGCGATCACAAAAGCCAGCGCAGTAAAGATGAGCGAGAGAAAAGCCCCGGTGACCAACAGCAGTAAAAAATTACCGATGGCGTCACTGTTCAGGACTCCGTAAAATATAAAAGGAATGCCAAGGCCAATAATTAAGCTAAGTGCGAGCGACAATGCCACCCCAAAATATTGCCCCAGGAAGATCGAACTTCTCCTTACCGGTTGCGCAAGCAGCAATTCAGTAAATTCTTTAGAATTGTAATAATACATCACCCCGAAAATGGTGCCGATTAGCGGTACAAGGATAATGATCACATTCATTAGGGTGATGACCGCTTTTGAAAGGTCGTTATTCAAAAAAAGCAATACAAATCCCAGGAGCAGGTAGAATAGAAAATAGACATAACTCCAGCGGCTTCTGATGAGGTCGTAAAAACTGTATTTCAATATTTTAAGCATAACCAGAAGTTAAAATTTTTGCAATGGCGTGTTCAAAATCTTTTTCGTGAGTCTCTTCATTCAGCTGCGAAATACTGCCCTGGAAATAGATCTTTCCTTCCAGTAAAAAGACGATCTCCTCAGCGATCTCTTCCACAAAACTCATTATGTGCGAAGTGATAAGAATGGTTTTTCCTTTTTTTCGTTCTTCCGCGATAAGCTCTTTCAGGATAAGATGGGCGATGGGATCAAGGCCGGTGGTAGGCTCGTCAAGAATGATCAGCGGACTGTCGAACATAAAGGTGAGCACCAAATTCACCTTTTGTTTCGTTCCGCCGGAGAGATTCCCCAGTTTTTTATTCAGAAAAGGCTGTAAATGGAATTTCTGGATGAGCTTTTCGGTATCTGCCGGTTTGGAACGAAGATCAGTGATCATTCCAATAAGTTCGGAAACCTTCAAATTCCCTGGAAAATTTGCCATTTGCGGCAAATAATCGATGTTATTTCTGTAATTCCAGTTGCGTTTTACCGGTTTGCCATCCATCTCTATAGATCCCTGATCTGGGATCACCATACCCAGAATGCTTTTTATCAAAGTTGTCTTTCCCGAACCATTTGGACCCAAAACGGCAATGATACGTCCCTCGCCAATTTCGAGATCAATACCTTTCAGCACCTCATTTTTGCCAAATTTCTTCTTAAGATCTTTTATCAGTATCATGGTTAACTGGTTTAAGCAGGGGATGTTCGTCTTTTAAATTATCGGGAGTAAAAACCGGAGAAACTTTTTCAGAAAAATCAATAATATCAATAAAAAGACTTCTGAGCAGAATGATGGTTTCGGGCGTGCGGTTCACGATATACGAAAAAAGTTTTACCGGCCGATAGGGCACGTCGCCAATTCCGTTTTTGTCGAGGTCATAGCCCGTGTATTCACTCCAGTAATTATGGTCAAATTCGTTATCGTTGAGATTGCTGTTGTAAGAGATCTCAAATGAGTTGTTATAAAAATTGTTATTTCTGAAAATGTTGGTATAACAGGCTCCCCGTACTTTGACTGCCCAACCGTTATTTCTGAAATTGTTATGCAGATAATTGATGCGATTAGAACCTTCAATATTTATCCCGATGGTATTTTCTTCAAAAGTATTATAACTGATCTCTGAATCGTAGATCTCTTTTAGAAGCAGCCCAAAGGAAGCGGTTCCCCAGTTTTGGCTGAAGCGATTGCCTTTCATGGTGATAAATTTGGAAAACATCACCGCCACACCTGCGCCATTATTCTGAAAAAGATTATTTTCGTAAGTATCGTAATTTGAGAACATGAAATGCAGCCCGTAACGAATATTATTCAGGCTTCTATTGTTCTTAATGAGGATATTATCTGAAAATTCAAGATAGATCCCATCGCGTACCTGTTCTGCCGTATTTCCGGTTACCTCCACATCTTTACAGTACCACAGATGGATCCCGTTTCCAGAATTGAACTCCTCAACGGCATCGCCATGAATCTCATTATTGATAACTTTTCCATGTTTAGCTTTTTCCAGGTAAATGCCGAAAAAGAGCTTTTCCAGCTTTAAATTTTCGATAAGGAAGTTTTCACTTTGCACCACCCTGACGGCAGCAAAATCTTTGGTATAACTGGTGCCAACATTGATAATTTTGAGACCTTTCACAGTAACATCATTAGCCTGGATGCTTATGATCTCCCCTTTGTCTTCACCATCGATCACGGGATGATCAACACCAATTAAACTCAGCGGTTTGGTGATCTGGATGTTGTATTCTTTGTAGGTTCCTGCTTTTATAAAGATCGTATCATGAGGCTGGGCTTTTTCCACCGCGTTCGCAATACTTCTATATTCGCAGGTAGCACATACTTCAATAATATTGCCCCGGGAAGCGAAGCTTTCCAAAATCAGGAAAAAGAAAAGGCAGTATGTACTAAAAAGCTTCATAATTAATTAAAAGATCAGGTATTTTATCCCGGCCGAAAAAGTTAAATTTTCATTCATTTGAACGCCATTATAATTTTCATACACCGGCGCGCCTATTTCCATAGCCACCCGCCAGCTTCTCAATGTTGATTCCACCGGAAAGGAAATGTTCATGCCGCCAAAGGCCTTTACTTTTTCTCCCCCATAATTTTGCGGATTTGTAGCAGGAGACATCATGGCATTGAGTTCTTCGTCTTCTCCATCAATACCATTTTGAACCAGGCCGAGCACACGTCCCGAAAAACTGATATTGGTAGAAACTCGATAAGCTCCCCAAAAATTAAGCTGATAAAGAGCTCCCCAGTGATAAGCTTCAGAATTTTCTCCAAGAGGGAGGCTTGCAAGAAACTGACTTCCCCACGATGTGGTATCATACATTTCTTTATAGGTGAAACCTGCAATGGCATTGAAAGTTCCCTGTCCCGGTTGCATGGCGTAAGCTAATTTAGCATTGCTGGTCATGGGAGTGTCATCTCTTTCGTTTATCGATCCAACGGGAACGTTTAAACCTAAATTCAAATGAAGTGATCTTGCATTTTTTGAATAAAGCCCGTACAGGGCGCTGATCTGTAGGTCACCAAAACCCTCAGCCATTGTGGAAAAATCTGTCATCATGGACATTCCGTTATTCATCATTTGCGCGTTCATGGTCATATCGTTCCGAACGATGTTTTGCATAAGCGCAAGGGTCAGACGGCTGGAAGGAGCATACATCACACCAAGCATCAGCATTTGCATTTCCATGCTGGCGGGAGCCATGCTGTAATTTTCAAAAACTTCAGGGGAAGTTATTTTATCGTTGCCTGTTTTCATTCCATCCATTTCCATATACATATAACGGGCAGAAAGCATCCATTCCCCTTTTGGATGCAGGTGGTCGCCCATTACGCCGTTAGGGGCGAATGCATCGGGACGAAAATGGTCGTGAAAATGAACTTTTTCCGATCCGTTATTTTTTGTTTTGAAACTCTGGTAGAGCTCTTCCCAGGAATAAACTTTGTCATTTTCCTTAATTCCGAAAGTTTTAATTTCCTCTTTTGAAGAAAATGCAGCGAGGTGTGCGCCCATAGGACTTTGAATACGATTGCTTTTGATATAAATCGCCTCTTTTGCCGGAATTGGAATTTCGGGATGCAGATAATTTGTAACGCTTAATTTTTGGTAGTTCAGATCTTCGTTTTCTATGAGGTAATTAAGAAGGCATTCTATGGAACCGAAATGGATTTTCTCAGATTTGGAAATAGAGATCTCCGAAAAAAACTCGTTCTGTTTCAAGGGCATCTTACAAAAAGCACAGAATTTTGACCCTTCAGTTTGGGATGTCATCAGGCTTACGGGCAGAATAAGAAATGCCAGTATGAAAATTATTTTTTTCATTTAGGGGAATTTAGAGGTTCAAGCCGGTAAATATAAGGTTATTGGCTTTAGGTGTAGTTTTTGGAGGCTAATTTCGAACCTCCTGGGTGACATCTTCCCATTCATAAATAGTTCCGCCGAAGAGATTTTTAGTTTTTTCTGCTTCCTGTTTTGTAGTGAAAGCAGCGAGGTTTGCACCCATTGGGCTCGAGATCTCATCACTAATCAAATAATTGGCGCCGGACGCGTCTATCAGCTTTCCCGGATTATCATAATCGGATACCAGAAAAAGGCTAAAGTTTTTATCGGGATTTTCCTTTTTGAAATTTATCATGCATTCAATGGCATCAAAATTATAGGCTTTACCGGTGCTTGCAACGAGTTGGGATGCATATTTACTATCTACAATGGTCATTTTGCAATACGAACAGGCCTCATGACCATAGTTTATCTTATGTGGCTCAACCTGGCAGCTAAGCGTCAGTACCATAAGCATTATGCCATAGATATAGGCTTTCATAGCAGTTGTTTTTTATGTGATTTTTTTATTCCGAGGAAAAAAGCGACAAGAGTAAGTAACATTCCGAAGAACATTAAATAAGCTCCGGCAGCCGGATAAGAATCAACATTAAAGTTAAGCATTTTCTGGTGGCCGAATAAAGGTGGCTTATAGGTCATGGGAGTACCATCGGGATAGGTCATTTTCATGATAGCGTGCGGATTTAAATCTGTACCATATTCGGTAAGCCAGTTATTGAAATCCTGCATTCCAAGTATTCCAAGAACAGCCATTACACCAAGCCAGCCTAAAAACCAGTAAGGACTAACTTTTTTGAAAACACCCAAAATACCTATGATCACTCCTAAAGCAACCATGGAACCTATAACTATTGGGAAAACACTAAATTCCCACATCTGGTCCGGTTTTGGGATCTTTTTCATGCCAATATAATGGTTGATACCATCAATATTCTGAATATCAAATTCTTTTACACCCTTTATTCCATCAATAAAAATGTTCATTCCTAATGGATCGGGATATTGGGGAGCTCCAAGCATGATATTCCACAATGGGAATTTAAAAAGGCCAAGTAGCATCAAACAGCCAATAATCATTATTATTCCAGCTTTTTTCATTATCCTGCTTTTTAGGTTAAAACGGGAGCCGGGAAGAACGGCTCCCGTTTTTTGAATCTCTTTACTGAGATTCATTCATCAACTAACTAAATTTATTCGCCCAGCGACCAGCTGATGGGAACATTGGAGTCTTTAGGAGAAACTCTTACATATCCCTGCATTTCCTGATGAAGAGCTGAACAGAAGTCGGTACAGTAGAATGGCCAGACACCTACCTCTTTAGGTTCCCACACGAAAGTTTCAGTTTGACCTGGCATGATAAGCAATTCTGAATTATTCGCACCGATCATTGCGATACCATGAGGCACGTCATAATCCTGTTCGTGATTGGTTACGTGGAAGTAAACTTTGTCGCCTACTTTAACTCCTTCAATATTATCAGGCGTAAAATGGCTTCTGATCATTGTCATGTATATATGAACTTCATTTCCATCTCTTTCAACCCTGGCATCCCCATTAGAGATGGTAGCATATTTATGCTTGTTTTCTGAAAGTTTAAAGATCTTCCTGGAGTTTTCCCTTACAATATCGGCAGGAATACCTGCGGCATAATGAGGTTCTCCAATAGTTGGGAAATCAAGTAATAATTGCATTTTCTCCCCGGTAATATCATATAACTGTGCAGACTGGGTTACTTCAGGGCCGGTAGGCAGGTAACGGTCTTTGGTGATCTTGTTCATCGCAAGTACATATTTTCCGAAAGGATGAGCTGAGTTACCACCAGGGATCATAACGTGCCCTACTGAATAATAACAGGGTTGGCGGTCAATGACTTCCTGGGTTTCTACTTTCCATTTTACCACTTCAGAAGAAATGAAGAAAGAAGTATAAGCATTTCCTTTATCGTCAAATTCGGTATGTAATGGTCCAAGACCAGCTTGTTTTACGGTTCCGGCAAGTACATCTTCAAATCTAAGTATTGGAATTCCGTAAGCTTCTCCATCGAATTTTTTATTCTCAATGGCGTTGATCATTTTTGAGAATGAATGCACGGTAAGATCGGCGGAAAGTTTACCATTTCCTACGATATATTCGCCAGTTGGGTTGACGTCACATCCGTGAGGGGATTTAGGAGTAGGAAGCAAATAAATAGCTCCGGGAACTTCGGTTGGATCTACCACTGTCACTTCATTTTCCATAGTAGAAGTAGCAGTGTGAGTTTCATCATCATAGATATTGTGAGCATATTTTGCTGGTACTTTTTTACCTCCGCCATTATTCACATATTCTTCAATTTTCTTCCAGTTAATTGCCGCGATAAAATCCTTGTCATTTTGAGAAGCGTTTACTTCTAAAAGAGAATTAGCCTCTTCGCTGTTATAGGTTGAAAAGAAGAACCAGCCGTGAGATTTGCCTCTTCCGGGATGGGAAAGGTCATAATCGAAACCTGGCATAATGATCTGGAATTTTAGATCCATTCTTCCTGATTCGGGATCTACACTAAGAAAAGACAGGGCACCTTTGAAATTCCCTTTATAATCTTTGATAGGCATGTCCCTTTGAGGAATAGGAACAGAAAACCGGGTTCCAGCAACTACGTATTCTGTATTTTCGGTCACGAAGGATGAGCTGTGGTTCCCGGCACTGTTGGGGATCTCTATAATTTCGGTAGTTTCAAAGGTTGTAAGATCGATTTTTGCGATTCTCGGGGTGTTATTTCCGTTGATAAAAACCCAGCGGCCATCAAGTTTCCCGTTTGTTTGAGAAATATCAGGATGGTGAGCATCATCCCAGGGAATAAAACCATGGGAAGTTTCAAGCATCGGTTTTGTTTCTTCATTGTAACCCCAGGCTTTTTCAGGGTCCTGAGAAAATACAGGGATCACTTTTAGCAACCTGCCGGATGGCAATCCATAAACAGATAGCTGTCCGCTGAAGCCTCCTGAAATGAAGGCATAAAATTCATCATATTCCCCCGGAGCCACATAGACTCTTTCAGCGGCGTTCGAAGCGAGGGCCCCACTTTGGCCTTCGTTGTTCTTATCCTGTTGCTTATTGCAACTAAAAATACCCACGGTCGAGAAGAGGAGTATTAGGATTTTTATTGAGTTCTTCATAAAATTTCTGATTTGTTTTTAACTTAATTTTCTGGCAGGATTACTTTGTCAACCACGTGTACGATACCATTTCCGGCAGGTACGCTCGCGATGATCTTTGCGCCTCCAACATAAACATCTTCACCTTTGACTTCAACAGGAACATTTTGATCGCTGGCCTGTCCAAGCTTTTTAAAATGCTTCAGGAATTCTTTGTCATAATTCCCCGGAGTAACGTGATGTTTAAGGATCAGGGCGAGTTTGGCTTTATTTTCAGGTTTAAGAAGGTCTTCAACAGTTCCTGCGGGAAGCTGGGCAAAAGCCTCATCGGTGGGTGCGAAAACCATCAAGGGGCCTGCATTCACAAGTGCATTTTCAAGTTCTGCGGCATGAATGGCAGCGGTAAGTGTTTTATGGTCTGGAGAATTAACAGCTATATCAAGGACATTAGGCTTGGAAACATCATCTTTAATAAAGGCCTGGCCCTGTTTTACAGGAGCTTTTTCCTCGACTTTGGTAACAGTGGCTGATTCGTTTTGCTGATTTTCCTTACATCCGGTCAGTGCGGAAATCAGGATCAGCAGACTTAAAAAAGCGAACTTGTTTTTCATGATTGGAAGTATTAGAAGGTTAGATTATTTTAAGGTTCTGAAATACTCTAAAACAGCCCTTGCTTCATCTTCGGTCAGGTTTTGATCAGCCATGGGTGAACCATTGTACTCTACCAGCAACTGTTTTGCGATTGGATCTTTCTGTAACATTTCGGTGGGATTCAGGATCATGTTCATCACCCATTCTGGAGAACGTCTGTCTAAAATTCCAACTGGAGCCGGGCCGATGAATTTTTTAGTAGGCTTGTGACAGGCAGTGCAATTATTGCTATAGATAGTTTCACCTTTTTTGGCAAGGTCCATATCTATTTCATCAGATAATTCTACATTTTCTACCGGTCCGATACCTTTGTCGCTCATGTCTACCTGAGCTGTTGCGGGAGCTGATTTTTCTTCTTTAGGAGCAGAAGAACTCTCGTAATTACCTAACTGGATATCATCGTTATCCTTTTCTTTTTTTTCGTCATGACCTCCGCAGGCAAGAAGTGCTGTAAGGCCAATAATTCCTAAGATTCTATTCAAATAATTCATAAGGGTTAAATTTTTATAAACTCTATCCAAAAGTAGCTGGGAAGCAGAGGATAAAATATGATAATTGTCATTAAAAGGATAAAAAGGATAAAAATGTCCTCTATAATTTGAAATCTTCATCTGCACAGAAAAAGATCTTTAACTGATATGTATCATATTTGACTTAACTTAGTAGTCCTAAATTTGAAATTCCTTTTAAATTAAACCGCCACGAAATATGGATCTAAATACATTTATAGATCATACTCTCCTTACTCCCACAGCTACAGAAAAGGATATTCAGACCTTATGCGAAGAAGCAGTTTCTTTTAAGTTTTATGCCGTTTGCGTGAATACCTGCTATGTAAAATTTGCAAAAGAACAATTAGCCGGTTCTGAAGTAAAGGTCGCAGCTACGGTAGGTTTTCCTTTGGGAGCCTCTTCTTCAAAAGCTAAAATTACCGAAGCAGAGGAGGCTGTAAAGGCCGGAGCCGATGAGATTGATATGGTGATTAATCTCGGGTATGCCAAAGACGGGCATTGGGAAAAGGTGAAAAATGAAATTGCTGCCATTAAGAAGGCTATTGGAGACAGTGTTCTTAAAGTAATTATCGAAACCTGCTACCTGTCTGAACACGAGATCCGGAAAGCCTGTGAAACGGCTATGGAAGCGAATGCCGATTTTGTGAAAACCTCCACCGGGTTTGGAAGCCGCGGCGCGAGCTTTGACGATGTAAAGATCATGAAAGAGGTAGTGGGCGAAAAGTTAAAAATAAAGGCTTCAGGAGGAATACGAGATGCCGGGACCGCAAAAAAATATATAGAACTTGGAGTAAGCCGAATTGGTACTTCTTCAGGAAAAAAAATAGTTTCAGAAGCCTAAATAATAATGAGTATACATATAGAAGCCAAAAAAGGCGAGATCGCTGAAAATGTTTTGTTACCGGGTGATCCGCTCAGGGCAAAATGGATCGCCGAAAACTTTTTTGAAGATCCGAAAATATATAATAATGTGCGCGGAATGCTGGGATATACCGGCACTGTAAATGGCACCAAGATCTCTGTTCAGGGAACGGGAATGGGTGTTCCTTCTACCTTAATTTATTGCACTGAGCTTATCAAAGATTATGGGGTTAAAAATCTGATTCGGGTTGGAAGTGCCGGATCTTTTCAAAAGGAGATCAAACTTTACGATATTGTGATCGCGATGACGGCTTCTACCACTTCGGCTATTAACCGCGCCGTTTTTGCCGATGCCGGTTATTCTCCCACGGTGAGTTATGAGCTTTTTAGAAAGGCGATCACTTTTTCAGAAGAAAATAATATAAAATTCCATGCGGGAAATGTCTTAACTTCTGATCAATTCTATGAAGATGAAGCGGAATTCTATACAAAATGGGCAGAATACGGGGTTCTTTGTGCTGAAATGGAAACAGCAGGGCTTTACACGGTGGCCTCTAAATATGGAGTAAACGCATTGAGTGTTCTCACTATTTCAGATTCCCTTGTAACCAAAGAAAGCACTACCTCGAAAGAAAGGGAAACAAGCTTCAGGAAAATGATCGAAATTGCCCTTGGCGCATTAAAATATTAGATCTTAATGGTTAGCACCGGAATTTTGGCATTATTAGCCACATTTTCGCCAATGCTTCCGTAGAAAAAATGAGCCAGACCTTTCCTGCCGTGGGTAGGAATTACGATGAGGTCGATATCTCTCTCTTCACAGTAATGATAGATCCCGCTTTCCAGGGTATAATCTGAATAAAAATCCACCTCGGTAAAAATATCAGCATCAGCAATTCCCGCATCCATAAGAAAATTTGAAGCCATGGCTTCCATTTCACGATTGCTCAGAAAACGTTCAGGGATATTTACAAAAAGAGGTCTGGGATGTACGTTGAAAGGTTCCAGAAATTTTCGTGTTTTCTGGAAGGAGTTGAGGTAATCGTCCTTGAGATCACAGGCGAAAATGGCATTTTTGATCTTAAAATCCGGAATATGGTTCTTAATTACCAGAACGGGAATTTCAGAAGAACGAACTACTTTTTCAGTATTTGATCCTACAAAAATATCTTTCATTCCGCTTAAGCCATGGGAACCCATAACGATCAAACCTGCATCTCGGGAAGTGGCTATTTCATCAAGTTCGCTGAAATTTTTATCATTATGAACAACATCAATTACCGTAATTCCCTTCAAATAGGGTTTGTCAAGGAATTTTGTGAATCGTTCTTTGGTTATTTGCATGTAGCTTAGCGCGTTGAAAACTTCACGCTCTTCATCCCGGGTTAGTAAAGGTTCGCTTAACCCCATCATGTGAACTACAATTATTTCACACTTCAGATCTCTGGCGATCTGTGCCGCAACTTTGAGAGCATATTCAGAATATTTCGAAAAATCTACCGGGACTAAAATACGTTTCATAACAGCCTATGTTTTATAACAATTAAAAGTAGTTAAATTCTTTTCTAAAAAAAATGACCGGTATCATGTGGTATAATAAAGATTTAAAAAATTCTTATTTAGCTAAACCTTAAGAAAAATCCAGGGAATGTTTTCTTATTTTAAAAGAAAAAAATGAAAAGGACCGGAATAATTTTACTCTCCATATCGACTTTAATACTGGTAAGCCTGGTAGTACTTTCATCGGCTAATGTGGCATTCCCCATTGTCTTTTACCTTACCGTGATAGGACAGGTGATTTTTATGCTTAGTGTGTTTAAAATCCTTACCGATAAGTATCACACTGAAAAAACTTTTGACGACTGGTACGAAGACTCACCTCGCCAATGAAGAATTTTCCAGTTTTCATTCAGACTTAATGTAAAAATATTCTTAAAAATTTTTACCTTAGTTCCCGTTTAAAAAACGAGACAACACCTTAAATAAACAGGTTTGGATAAATCATTTTTGGATAATTCCAATCTTTTCAATGTTCTTTTTCAGGCAGCTTCTGAGGGGATCATAGTGGTAAATTCGAAACAAATTATCGTTACTGCGAATGCCGCAGCCGAAAGCATGTTTGGTTATGAAACAGGCGAGCTTCCCGGTAAACACCTTGATATTTTAATTCCCAAAGAATATCATAAAAATCACCACCATCACTTTAATAATTTTATAGACCATAGCGAAAAAAGGCAAATGGGCCACGGGCGTGATCTGCATGGCGTAACAAAAGACGGAAGACGTTTTCCCGTTGAGGCCGGATTGAATCCCTTCAGGATGGATGGCGAAGATTACGTGATGTCGCTGGTTATTGATATTAGTGTTAGAAAAGAAACTCAGCGGCAGATAAGGGAACTGAATAATGAGCTGGAAGAAAAGATTAAAGTTCGTACTTCAGAACTACGGCAGAGTGTTCGAGATCTTCAGAAGTTAAACCTGGATCTGGAAGAGGAGATAAGCAAAAGAAAGGAAGCCGAAAAACGCATTAAAAATGCCCTGCAAAAAGAAAAGGAACTCAACGAGCTAAAAACGAAATTCCTTTCACTGGTTTCTCATGAATTCAAGACTCCGCTTAGCGGCATTCTTACATCGGCAACCCTTATAGAAAAATACCGAAAAGAAGACCAGCAGGAGAAAAGGGAGAAACACCTGGGAACCATTCGCAATAAAGTGCATTACCTGAACAATATTCTCAACGATTTCTTGTCTATTGAACGCCTGGATAGCGGAAAAGGACAATATAAATACACTTCTTTCAGCCTTAAAAGGCTCATAAATGAAGTGGTATATAACGCGAATATTACCCTTAAAACGGGTCAGGAAATAATTTATCCCAAAGATATCGAAGATGTAATGCTGCACCAGGATGAGAAAATCCTGGAACTTATTCTTTCTAATTTACTGAGCAATGCGGTGAAATATTCACCGGAGGATACCGTAATTAAATTCAATACAGCCTTTACAGGCGATAAAATTCTTTTTGAAGTGGAAGATCAGGGCCGCGGAATACCAGAGAAAGATCAGAAGCATATCTTTGAAAGATATTTCAGGGCAGAAAATGCGCTGTTGGACCAGGGTACTGGTATTGGCCTGAATATCGCCAAAACCCATCTTGAAAATATGGGAGGAAGTATAAGTTTTGAAAGCGAAGAAAATAAAGGCACCAGGTTTAAGGTAGAAGTACCGGTTTATATGGGCTGATAAGAATAAAAAGGATAAAAGATGAAAAAAGTTTTGCTTATAGAAGATGATGTAACGGTAAGAGAAAATACGGCTGAATTACTGGAACTTTCAGATTATGAGGTGGTCACTGCCTCTAATGGTAAGGCTGGTATAGATAAAGCCAGGCAATATAAGCCCGATATCATCATTTGCGACATAATGATGCCTGAAGTTGATGGTTATGGCGTGCTGGAAAATTTAAGCAAAGATCCGGAAACAGCAAATATCCCTTTTATATTTCTATCCGCGAAAACCGAACACAAAGACATTCGTAAAGGAATGGACCTCGGAGCCGATGATTATCTCACCAAACCCTTTGAAGAAGAAGATCTCTTAAGTGCCATAGAGAGTCGCCTTGCAAAAATGGCCATTCTTAATTCCTTTAAAAGGAAGGAAGCACCTAAGAAAACAGAAGGAAACCTAAATAATCTTCAGGAGCTTCGTGATGTTTTCAGCGGTTATAAATTACAGGAATACAAGAAAGGCGAAATGATCTATGAAAGGGGAAAACAGTCAAATTTCTTCTACCTGGTACGAAGAGGAGTTGTGAAAGCCCATAGAATGGACAGGCAGGGAAAAGAATTGATCACGCAACTCTACAAACAGGATGATTTTTTCGGAAATCCGGGCAGTGATCCGCAAAGTTCCTACGAAGATTATGCTACCGCCATGGAAAACACACAGCTTTATGCTGTTTCCCGTGAGGAATTCCAGAAGATATTATCTAACAACCCAAAAGTCACCCTTCAGCTGGTCGAAGTTCTAAATAATAATCTTTCTGAACTTAAACAACAGCTAATGGATATGGCGTATGGTTCCGTGCGAAAAAAAGCGGCAAATACCATTCTTCTTTTTGCCGAAAGAATTGAAAAGCACCCTTTGAAAAGTATTCGTATTTCCCGGGCCGATCTTGCCGGAGTTGCCGGGATGGCTCCTGAAAGTCTCATCAGAACTCTTTCCGAATTTAAAAAAGAGGGACTCATTGAGATTGAAGGAAGGAACATTAAACTTATTGATTCTGAAGCACTTAAGAATGTGCGCTAATATTTTTTTCAGACTATAACTCCAAGAACTGACATTCGTCATTTTTCCCGTTGAGGTGTTCCCTTAATTTCGCTTTATTAAGTGAACACCAATGAATGTATTGCTCCTAACTGATTTCTCGAAAGTATCGGAAAATGCTGGAAAGTATGCTGTAGACTTCCTTCAGGATCTTTCAGTAAACTTTTATCTGCTTAACATTCAGGACTTCAACTTCAAAAAAACCAACAGCGGAAAGCTTGAAAATCAACTGCTGCATACCTGGGAAAAGCTCCAGGATGGCATTGCTTCCCTGGAAGAATATTCTCGTAATGAAAATCATCATTTCAGCTATGTTCTTTCTTCAGAAAATCTTATAACCGCAGTGAGAAAGGCGCTGGATGAAAAAAAGATTGATCTTATTTTCATCGGGATGGCCAGTCATGAAGTGCATCACCACCCTATTCTGGGAGACCATGCTTACGAGGTGATCCGAAAGATTAGATGCAACATCATGGCAGTTCCCGGGGAAAGTAAATATGAGAAAGCCGATAAACTTGTGCTGCCGGTAGATTACAGCGTGCTGTCTGGTAAAAAGGTACATCAGCTTCTTGAAAGTAAAAAATATATCAGCGCTACACAGATCACCCTGATCGAACTCGATGAAAAACATGCCGGGAATAACGCCCTGGCTATAAAGGAAGAAGTGGCGTCTGAAATGAAAAATGCTAATGTCCAGGCCCTGCAGATGGCAGAAAGCGAGATCTTTACCGAAGGTCTTCTTTCTGAAATCCAGGACCGTTTTGACATGATTGTCGTTCTGGGAAAAAATCTTAGCGTATGTGACCGTCTGCTTCATGCCAGGCATGGAGTTTTTGCCACTACCGCGAATTCGCTTCCTATTCTCGTTATCCATCAATAGTTTTCGTATATGGAAAAATGCTATCACTGCGGAGAAGACTGTATAGATATTCTTGAATTTTCAGGAAGGCATTTTTGCTGTAACGGATGCAAAATGGTCTATGAGATCCTGGAAACCAATGACCTTTCTTATTATTATGAACTTCAGGAAAGGCCAGGTATTTCTCAAAAAAGGAAAAAAGTAGATTTTTCTTTTCTTGATAATGAGGAGATCGTGGAAAAGCTGCTGGATTTCGACGAGGCGGGAAAACAAATTGCAAGCCTGCATATTCCAACTATTCATTGCAGTTCCTGTATCTGGATCCTGGAAAACCTGAACAGGCTTCATTCGGGAATTCAGAGCTCAACGGTAGATTTTCCCAGAAAGAAAGTCCGCGTAAGTTTTTCCAAAGAAAAGGTCACTTTAAAAGAGGTCGTCGCGCTGATGGCCGGTATAGGTTATGAACCCTCGATTTCACTTGAGAATTACGAAAAACCTGAAAAACAAATCGATCGTTCCCTGATCTTTAAATTGGGAGTGGCGGGATTTGCTTTCGGTAATATAATGTTCCTTTCTTTTCCCGAATATTTTGAGGTAAAGGAATTCTGGCTGGACCAGTTCAAATACCTTTTTCGCTGGCTCATGTTCGCATTTTCACTACCAGTGGTTTTTTATTCGGCAAACTCTTATTTTATCTCTGCCTATAAAGGACTCCGATCCCGAATTCTAAATATAGATGTGCCTATTGCTCTGGGAATATTTGTGCTCTTTTTTCGTAGTTTTTTTGAAATAATCACCGATACCGGAACGGGATTTTTTGACAGTCTCAGTGGCCTCGTTTTCTTTCTTCTTTTAGGGAAATATTTTCAGCAGAAAACCTATTCTTACCTCTCTTTCGAAAGGGATTATCGCTCTTATTTTCCTATTGCCGTAACAAGAATATCAAAATTTGAAGGTAAAGATATTGAAGAACAAATCCCGGTTTATAAGATCGAAAAAGGCGACAGGATCTTAATAAGGAATGAAGAACTGGTTCCCATGGATGCTGTGCTTCTCAGTGGAGCTGCAACTATAGATTACAGCTTTGTGACCGGAGAGGCAGAACCTATAGATCGCGTGGCGGGAGATAAATTGTTCGCAGGCGGAAGGCAAAAAGGAGGTCTTATAGAGGTCGAAGCCCTTAAACCGGTTAAACAAAGTTACCTCACCGAGTTATGGAGTGATGAAGTTTTCAGGAAAAATAAAAATAAAGGCTACCATTCGATAACCGATAAAATAAGTAAATATTTCACGCTTGCAGTTATTGGTATTGCCTTAATAGCGGGGGTTTTCTGGTTAATTGCAGATCCTTCCAAAGCGGGAAATGCCTTTACGGCGGTTCTCATTATTGCCTGCCCCTGTGCCATCGCGCTGGCTGCTCCCTTTACTCTTGGAAATATCCTGAGGATCTTCGGAAGAAAAGGTTTTTACCTTAAAGAAGCTGAAGTGATCGAGCAGCTGGCTGAAATAGACGCTGTAGTTTTTGATAAAACCGGTACCATCACCAATACTTCAAAACAGGAAGTGAATTATGCCGGTATGGCTTTAAATGAAGAAGAGTTGCAACTTCTTACGGGAAGTCTTCGGGCCTCCGGTCATCCGCTCAGCCGTTCATTGTATAACATCCTGAAAAAAAATGGCATCAAGGTCCCGGAACAATTTGAAGAAGTAGCCGGCCAGGGAATTGCTATAAAAGACGGGGCAAGGTCAATGAAAATCGGTTCTGCCAATTTTGTGGATTATAAAGTTTCTAATTTGGCAGAAGCCGAAAAAACTTCGGTTCATATTAGTAGTGATAGCGATTATAAAGGTTGCTTCACTTTCAGGAATTCTTACCGCGAAGGAACGGGTGAGATCTTCAGGGAACTTTCAAAAGATAAAGAATTGTATATCCTTTCCGGCGATAATGAAGGAGAAAGACAACAGCTGGAACAGCTTTTACCTTCGGGAACTCAAATGTTCTTCGATCAAAGGCCTGGAGATAAGTTGGAATTCATAAAAAATCTTCAGAAAAAGGGGCTGAAGGTAATGATGGTTGGCGATGGGTTGAATGATGCCGGTGCTCTGGCTCAGAGCAATGTTGGAGTAGCCGTTTCAGAAGACATCAATATCTTTTCCCCTGCCTGTGATGCTATTATGGATGTAAGTATTTTTAGAAAACTTCCGGAATTGCTCAAAATCTCAAAAAAAGCTGTGGGTGTTATCTATATCAGTTTTTTACTCTCATTTCTTTACAATTTAATTGGGCTTGGATTTGCGGTTACCGGCAATTTAAAGCCTGTCTATGCAGCGATCCTTATGCCGCTAAGTTCGGTAAGTATCGTGGCCTTTACCACTTTTTGCTCTTACTGGCTCGGTAAGCGCCTCAATTTTAAAAAAACTGAAAGCTGATAATTGTCATTTTTTACCCGCTTTCATAAAAATATTTTTACGCCCAGATTCGAATAATCATGAATATCATTTATCTCTTACTTGCTGTTAGTCTTGTTGTTGCGCTGATCTTTTTTGTGGCCTTCATCTTTTCGGTGAAGAGCGGTCAGTATGACGATGTCTATACACCTTCGGTAAGAATGTTATTTGATGATGAGGTAAAAACCAAAAAAAAGGAAACATCAAAAAAGAGTAATCAATAAATAAACTATGGAAGTACAGCAATTTTACTACGATAATAAGATCGTAAAGAAATTTATCGTGGCGACCCTTTTCTGGGGTGTTATTGGGATGAGCGTGGGTTTGCTGCTCGCCTTCTTATTTTTATTTCCGGAGCTTACCAGTGGAATCTCCTGGCTAAGTTTTGGTCGGTTAAGACCTTTACATACCAATGCGGTCATTTTTGCCTTTGTTGGAAATGCCATTTTCGCCGGAGTTTATTATTCTACCCAGCGTTTGCTTAAAGCGCGAATGTTTAGCGACGCCCTGAGCAACATCAATTTTTGGGGTTGGCAGCTCATTATTGTTGGTGCTGCGATCACCCTGCCGCTTGGTTTTACGTCTTCAAAAGAATATGCCGAGCTTGAATGGCCTTTTGATATCGCTATTGCGCTGGTTTGGGTAGCATTCGGAATTAACCTTATTGGTACCATGATCAAGAGAAGGCAACGACACCTTTATGTGGCGATCTGGTTCTATCTGGCCACCTTCGTTACCGTGGCTGTGCTTCATATTTTTAATAATATAGAATTACCGGTAGATTTTCTAAAAAGTTATTCGGTATACGCAGGAGTTCAGGATGCACTGGTGCAATGGTGGTACGGGCATAACGCGGTAGCCTTTTTCCTTACTACGCCTTTCCTGGGATTGATGTACTATTTTGTTCCGAAAGCGGCAAACAGGCCGGTATATTCTTATCGATTATCTATTGTTCACTTCTGGTCCCTGATCTTTATTTATATCTGGGCAGGACCACACCATCTTCTATATACATCACTCCCTGAATGGGCGCAAAACCTTGGAGTTGCTTTTTCAGTGATGTTGTTATTCCCTTCCTGGGGTGGGATGATCAATGGTTTGCTAACCCTTCGCGGAGCATGGGATAAAGTTAGGGTTGATCCTGTTTTGAAATTCATGGTAGTGGCGATCACGGGTTATGGTATGGCAACTTTTGAAGGCCCTATGCTTTCCCTTAAAAACGTGAATGCCATCGCTCACTTTAGTGACTGGATCATTGCCCACGTGCATGTTGGTGCACTGGCATGGAACGGATTCCTCACCTTTGGAATGGTGTATTGGCTCGTTCCCCGATTATTCAAAACTAAACTTTGGTCAACAAAACTTGCCAACGCGCATTTCTGGATTGGAACTTTGGGGATCATAATGTATACCCTGCCGATGTATGTCGCTGGATTTGTTCAGGCTTCTATGTGGAAACAGTTTAATCCCGATGGAACCCTAACCTATGGAAACTTTCTAGAGACCGTTCAGCAGATCATGCCAATGTACTGGATGCGCGCCATAGGAGGAAGTTTGTACATTTTCGGAACTTTTATCCTTCTTTATAATATTATAAAAACCGTAAAACAGGGCAGCCCGGTAGAAGATGAGCTGGCCGAAGCAGAAGCCCTGCAAAAGGTTACTAAAAAACGTACCAGGGGAGAAGCATGGCATACCTGGCTTGAAAGACGTCCTGTAAAACTTACCATTTACGCCACTATTGCAATTCTTATAGGAGGTATGGTGCAGATCATTCCCTCGTTGATGGTTGATGAATATGTGCCGGTGATTTCGAGTGTTAAACCATATACGCCCCTTGAACTTGAAGGCAGGGATCTTTATATCAGGGAAGGTTGTGTGAGTTGTCATTCACAAATGATCCGTCCTTTCCGGAGTGAAGTTGAACGTTATGGAGAATACTCAAAAGCGGGCGAATACGTATATGACCATCCGTTTTTATGGGGAAGTAAACGTACGGGCCCCGATCTTCACCGGGTAGGTAAGAAATATTCCGATAACTGGCACCTTAACCATATGTATGATCCCCGAAGTACTTCAGCAGGTTCTATCATGCCTTCCTATCAATGGCTTATAAAGAATAAACTGGATAAGTCTAATACTGAAGATAAAATGAGGGCCATGCAAAATCTTGGTGTGCCTTATACCGATGAAGAGATCGCGAAGGCACAGGAAGCGATGGAAGCCCAGGGCGCAAAAATCGAAGAGAGTTTATACTCCGATCCCGATTTTGCATCTACTTATGAAGCCGACAAAAAAATTGCCCGCGAAAATGGAGAGGAATTTACCGAAATGAAAGACCGTGAGATCGTGGCTCTTATTGCTTATCTGCAAAGATTGGGAACCGATATCAAAGCTGAAGATCTTTCAAATGTCACTAACTAAAAAAATACAACATCATGCTTAAATATGTAAAAGGACCTTTGGAAAGTATAGATGGCGTTGCCATTTATCCAATCATTTCCCTGCTCATTTTCTTCATCTTTTTTGCAGCGCTGTTTTTTTGGGTAGTGACAGCAAGAAAAGAATATATAAATGAAGTTAGCCAGCTTCCTCTGGAAAAAGAGGAAGCCGATCAGGAAAACAGCCTTGACCTAACCATTAATTAAATTAACCGATGAAATTATTTTTTTCCATATTAAGAATTACAGGGCTTACCGCACTCGCAGTTGTTCTTATAGACCTTACGCTGGACGTGGGTGACCAATCGCCCTACCAGGCCTATCCTGTTTTATGGCTCATTCTTGCTGTAATAGTGTTTATAGCTATTGCTATTGAAGTTTCTGTAGCATCTTTAAGAAGCCTTCTGTATAGGTCGCTGACCCCTGAAGCCAAGGAAAGCTATGACGCTTTTATGGCTGCCAAAGAAGAGAAGCGCAGCAACTGGCTTAAAAAAACCTATAGAAAGCTCATAGACCGCAAACCGGTTGAAAAGGAAGATGAGATCGTTCTGGATCATAATTATGACGGAATACGCGAACTTGACAATAACCTTCCGCCGTGGTGGTTGTATGGCTTTTATGCCAGTATCATTTTCGCTTTTGTGTATCTGGCGAGATACCACATTTTTAACGGCACTACGCAGATAGAAGAATTTAACCAGGAAATGGCTGAAGCTAAAGCTGCAGTAGAGGAATACAAAAAGAATGCTGATGATCTTATCGACATGAATACTGTGGAACGGCTTACCGGTGAAGCAGATCTTAAAGCCGGACAGTCGATTTTCGAAACAAAATGTTTCGCCTGTCATAAAATGGACGGTGGAGGAGGAATAGGTCCTAACCTTACCGATGACTACTGGATCAATGGTGGCGGAATTAAGAATGTTTTTCATACTATTTCTGAAGGAGGCCGTGCCGGTAAAGGTATGGTAGCCTGGAAAACTGAATTAACACCAAAAGAGCGTGCCCAGGTAGCAAGTTATGTGCTTAGTCTTCATGGCACTGAACCTGCCAGCCCGAAGGAACCTCAGGGAGAGTTATGGGTAGATCCCGATGCACCTAAACAGGAACAGCCAGATAAACAAACAGATTCTATAAAAGCAAATACCGGTATTAAAGCAATACAAACCATAGAATAAAAAAGTAAGTGGACGAAAATTTCAGAAATAGTATCTCAACGGTAGACAGTAAAGGGAAACGTTCATGGGTGTATCCTCGCAAACCATCGGGGAAACTCTATGAATACAGGAAAATTGTGAGTTATTTACTACTGGCATTTCTGTTCATATCTCCTTTTATAAAAGTAAACGGGAAGCAGTTCTTAATGTTTAACGTGCTCGAACGCCGTTTTAATATTTTCGGGGCAAGTTTCTGGCCACAGGATTTTTATCTATTTGTGATAATAATGCTGATAGGTGTGGTTTTCATTCTTCTTTTTACCGTAGCCTTCGGAAGAATATTCTGTGGCTGGATATGCCCTCAAACAATTTTTCTGGAAATGGTCTTTCGTAGAATCGAATTCTGGATCGAAGGAGACCGTGGAAAACAGATCAAGCTGGATAAACAGAACTGGAATGCGGAAAAAATCAGGAAAAAAGGATTGAAATGGACGGTCTTTTTCCTGGTTTCTTTCCTCATAGCCAATGTTTTTTTGGCTTACCTTATTGGGAGTGAGAGGTTGCTGCTTTATATCAAAGAAGGTCCGCAGGCGCATTTCAGTACTTTGTTTTCCCTCCTTATCTTCACCTCTGTTTTTTATTTTGTTTTTGCCTGGTTTCGCGAGCAGGTATGTATTATAGCCTGTCCCTACGGTCGTTTACAGGGAGTTCTTTTAGACACCAAATCTATAGTTGTTGCCTACGACCACAAACGCGGAGAAAAGGAAAAAGGAAGAGCGAAATTTAAGAAAAATGAAGATCGCGCTGCTTCGGGGAAAGGTGATTGTATTGATTGTATGCAATGTGTGCAGGTTTGCCCTACAGGGATCGATATTCGAAATGGGACTCAGCTGGAGTGCGTGAATTGTACCGCCTGTATCGATGCGTGTGACCACATGATGGAAGCTGTAGATCTTCCAAAAGGCCTCATTCGATATGCCAGCGAGGAGAATATTCAGAAAAAAGCACCTTTCCGGTTTACACCAAGAATGAAAGGCTATACTACGGTTCTGGGAATTCTAATTTCAGTTTTTGTTGGCTTACTTTTTCTTAGAAGTGATCTCGAAGCAGATATTCTGCGACTTCCCGGACAATTATACGAGCATAAAGCCGGCAATGTGATCAGCAATGTTTACACTTTTAAGCTTATCAATAAAACCAACCTGGAATATAACGATGTGCATTTCAAGCTTCTTTCACCTAAAGGTGATATAGAGATCGTGAAAAATGACCAAATTCATGTTCCTGCCAATGGGCTTTCAGAAGGAACTCTTTTCATAAATATCAACAGGTCGCTTTTGAAGGATGAAAAAGATGAAGTTAAAATTGGTGTTTATAATAAAAATCAGTTGATCGAAACTACCCGCACCACCTTTATGGGACCGCGGAGTTATAATTAAAAATATCTGAAGATGAAAATAAAAATAAATTGGGGAACCGGCATCGTACTGGGAATGACAGGATTTATAGGATTTATTATGTTCTTCGTGGTGCAGATGCTGGGGAGTAAGGATTTTGATCATGACCTGGTAACTGAAGATTACTATGGAGCAGAACTTCATTATCAGCAGGATATCAATGCGGAAGAAAACGCTTTCGGGCTTTCCGAAAAAGTGAAGGTGGAAAGATCTGATAACGGATGGCTCATTACTTTTCCGAAAGAAGTAAAAGCTGAAGATATTGTTGGGAAGGTTACTTTATATCGTCCTTCTGACAAAAAACTGGATTTTACGGTTTCACTCACGAAAATGCAGGCGAACCAGGTTTTGGTTCAGGCAGATAAATTACTGGCCGGACGCTGGAATATGAACATAGCCTGGACCAGTAATAATAAAGATTACCTGGTACGAAAAGAATTATCCTGGTAATGTATTTTACAGCACTCATATTTGGTCTTCTGGGAAGTTTTCACTGCATGGGAATGTGCGGTCCAATAGCTTTTCTCTTGCCCGTAGACCGGAATAATAATTTTAAAAAAGGTTTACAGATCTTTCTTTACCACGCCGGAAGGATCTTTTCTTACACTCTTATTGGCGCCATTTTCGGATTATTGGGAAAGAGCATTTCCCTTTTCGGACTTCAACAGAAATTATCGATCATCATTGGCCTGGTCATGCTTTCCCTGATCTTTATTCCGGCAGGAAAAAAAGGGCTTGACCGCCTTATGAATCCGGCTTTTAAAGGAATTTCAAAGATTAAATCACAGATAGGAGCTGAGCTGAAAAAAAAGCGTCCGGATACTTTTTTTAGCATTGGTTTTCTAAATGGATTGCTGCCTTGCGGACTGGTATATATGGCCGTTCTGGGAGCGACTGCCGTACAGGGAATGCTGGAAGGAGCAGCCTATATGGCAATTTTTGGTTTAGGAACCATTCCCCTTATGACTGCTGTGGTATGGGCCGGCAATTTTGTATCGGTAAAAATGCGGAACAATATGAAAAAGGCCATTCCTGTAATGATCGCTATAATGGGAGTATTATTTATTATTCGAGGAATGGGATTAGGAATTCCCTATATGTCACCTAAACAGGCCACCAAAATGAAAACTTCTATAGAATGTCACCCGGTAAGTTTTGCTTCTGAAAATAATAAATAGAAGAAATCCCGTAATATTTACCAATTTTCATTTTTACATTGGAATTTAAACTAAGCTGATTTACTTTTATAGATGTAATTGCCTGAAAAGGTAATTCGAAGGCTAACTTATTATGCGTTTGTATAATGGTTAGCCTTTTTTGCATTTTTGACTTGCTAAAAAACCTCCATTTCGCGAGCCTTGCAAAGAAACTGCTCCTCCTAAAGAATTTAAAAATCTCTGAAAACTATAATAAAATAAGCTTGTTCAAGAAATTTCATTCTCCCGATCACTTGTTAATATCATCTTAATAAATCTCCCTCAAAACTTTATGAAACAGGGATTTATCACTTTGATAATTCCTAAATTATCCTTGTTTACATAATTAAAAATTTAGGATTTGGGGCATTTTAAATTGAAGATTCTGTATTCCCTTATGTTCATGTGGGGAATTGCCGGTACGGTTACCGGGCAGGATGTACGGTCGGTTCAGCGGATAAAATCTGTAGAACCTTTTGAAAGGGCAGAAAAAGTTTCCATTCAGCAGGATTTAGATCAAAATCTTTGGATCACCACACCGCTAAAGGTGATCAGGTACAATTCTGCCGAAATGCAGATCTACAATCGTTTTAAGGGAGTTCCCAAAGAACTTGGGCAGGAACTTTTAACTACTTACACCGATTCTTTTGATCATATCTGGCTAGCCGGGGAGAAAGGCCTGGCAGTCTATAATCTGCAGCAGGACGCTTTTGACTTTGTAAGCAATAGTACCGGGAAAATCTATAAAATGTTTGAAGATGATCGTAAGCAGTTGTGGATCGCTGCCGAAAATGGAATTTTTAAGCTGGATATTTCATCTAAAGAAAAAGATTTCTCGCTCTCGCGATTTATCTCTGAAAATACAATGGCTTCCTCGATCGTCAGCTACGGAAATTTAATAGCGGTTGCCGGACCCAACGGAGTGATCACCATTAACCTGGAATCAGGAAAATTTGATAAAAAAGATCTCGGTTATTATCAGAACCTTGAAATAACCACTGTTCTTGCCCTGGATGATAAACTTGTGATCGGGACGAAAGATCATGGCCTTTATACTTCAGATTTCCAGTTCAGCAAAATAAACCGGGTTTATACTCTTCCTTATGCAGCTTCACAGGCAGAAATCACTTCGCTTCAAAAATTTGGTGATCAGGTTATAGTGGCTACCAATGGAGCTGGGATCGTACGTTTGGGTAAGGATATGGATTTGATCTCGGGTCCTTCTCCCGCATATCCTGAAAATATCTATACCACCTATCTTGACATGCAGAATCTTTTATGGATGGTCTCCAATAAAGGACTCTTTCTTCAGAATTTTACCACCTTTGGAGTGAAACGACTGGTACATAATCCTTCGAAATATTCAAGCCTCGCCGATGATTTTGTAACTGCACTGGTAAAAGATTCCAATGGCAACATTTGGGTGGGCAGTGGTGAAGGTCTGAGTATTTGGAACTCAGCCAACGAAAGCTGGAGGCATATTAAAAACCTCAATTTCGAAAAAACTTTTAAAGCGCCAGATAATGTTACCAATCTGGCTTCTGTGAACGAACATGTATGGGTGGCAACTTCAAATGACGGGGTGTATAAAGTGAATATAAACACCTTGTTAAGAGCGCATTATTCCATTGACGCCCTGTATAAAACTCCCATAAAATCTGCCCAGTCATTGTTTGTCGATTCAAAAGAGAATGTCTGGATTGGTGGAGACGACGGTTTTCTTACCGAGATCCTGGCAAATTCACAAATAAAGACTTTTCCTATAAAAAATGTGATGGCCATGGCTGAACTTGGTCCTAAAGACCTTATAGTGGCGACGAAAAGTCGTATTCATTCTTTAAATCCTTATTCTGGTCGCATCACCGATCTTACAAAACTTAATGCAGGAGGAGAACTTACCTATTATGATATCAATGATCTTGAGATTACCAATAAAGGTATTGGCCTTATCGCGACCGATGGCGAAGGTCTGTTGCTATATGATTTTGATTCGGAAACCTATGAAAAACTGAATAAAGACAAAGGACTTCCTTCAAACAACGTGGTTGCCGTGAAATGGACGAACAATGACGAGTATTGGATTTCTACTGATAAGGGACTCGCTTTCTATGATGATGCAACCAAAAACCTCAAGGTTTTTACTGAACTGAACGGATTAACAAGTACAGAGCTTACTACCGGTTTTTCAGAACTTGAGGATGGAAGCTATGTTTTGGGAAGTGTCAAAGGTTTGAATGTTTTCAAACCGCGCAGCATGCTTGCCCAATCTGAATTTAAACCTGATTTGAAACTGCAGAATCTGGAAGTGGCTTCGAAAGATAATAAGAAGAAAGAATTCTCTCTGGCAGGTAAAAATGACATTGAACTTTCAAATCGGGATAACTTCAGGATAAGTTTTAAGGGAATTTCGAATCTTAATCCGCAAGACCTTCAGTATTCATGGAAGCTTCAGGGTTTTGATGATGAATGGAGTGAACCTTCGTCGGTGAAAACGGTAAATTATGCCAGCCTTCCTGCAGGGAGCTATGATTTTATGGTAAAAAGCAGGCTGGGCGATGCAGCCTGGAGTGATCCGAAAACTTTGAAAATTGATGTTCAGGAAGCCGGGGCGACCATCAGTTCAGTTTACCTGTTCATGGGAATTGGAATCATAGCGATGATCCTCATATTCGCTGTGGTTTTTATAAAAAGATCCAGGTCTGCAGAACGTGCGGCAAGAGCGGAACTTAGGAATAAGCTTAAAAAAGAGTTTGGAAAACCCATAGAAAACGCTGTACAGTCACTGAACAAGATTTCTGAAACGGCTTCAGAAGAACAAACCGAAGACCTGCAGCGTTATGCGGCAAGATTTGATGAGCTTTTTCAGCAAATCCTTAATTTTAATTATGAAGAATCTGTCTATGAAATTTCCAGGATCGATATGCATCAGCATATCCCGGCACTTTTAGGCGAAATCGAACCTTTGTTTGAAAATAAATCCCTGGAGATCAGTTTAAATGACCAGTGGGGAGAAAATGTGTTCTATTATAACCGGGAATACCTCGATAAGATCCTTTTCAGTCTGGTTTCAAGCAGTGCCTGTTATTTTCATAAATCAGGAAAGGTCATTGTAAATCTTATCGAAACCAGTGTTGGAGACCTTAAGCTGCAGATTACAGATAACGGACTCGGAATACCGCCTTCGCACCTTAGAATTCTCGAAAAGAAAACTGCTCCTCCTAAAAGCAGGAAATTCAGGAACGATAACGGGCTGAATTTTATCCTTCAGGCAAGAGAGCTTATTCAGCAGAGTGGTGGAAGCTTTAATTTTGAATCTGAAAAGAATGAAGGTTCAACTTTTACCGCTATTCTGAAGAATAGAAAACAGGATTACAGAAAGGTGCCTGAAAGAGCCGCGAAAGTTTTAATGGCTCAAAAACAGAAAACAAATCCGAAAACTGTTTTTCCAGCAGAACTGACAAATTTCAGTGAAAGCAAGATCCTTATTATCGAAAATGACAAGGAAACCAAGGAACTGCTGATGCGGAATATTGGCAAATATTGCCAGATCTACCAGGCATCCACAGCCGAAGAGGGAATAGAGAAGGCTGGAATGATCTTTCCCGATATAATTATTTCGGCTACCGTTTTACCCGATATGAATGCTTTCCAGCTAACCAAAATGTTGAAAAGGAATATCGGCCTTAATCACATCAGTATTTTTATGGTTGCAGATGAAGATGTGACCTTTGCGCAGGAACAGCTGGAAGGTCTTTCTGAAGTCATCAGGAAACCAATAGATATCAACTTGATGCTGACCAGGATCACGGAAATACTGAAATGGCAGCGAAATATCAGAAACAGCTACGTGAGATCGCATATTGAAGATATTCCCGGGGAGTACAGGAGTGAAAGTGATGAGCGTTTTATAGCTAATCTTGCAGATAATATCATTCAGAATATTAAGAACGAAACCTATACCGTTCATGACCTAAGCGCATCAGTGGGCATATCCAGCAATACACTGTTTATGAAGCTTAAGAGCCTTGTGGATCTTTCACCACAGGATTTCATGGAGTTCACCCGCCTTAATTACGCACGGGAACTGATGGAAAAAGGAGAGTTCAATATTATGGAGATTGCTTATAAATCTGGATTCTCCAGTCCTAAACTATTTTACAGTTCCTTTAAAAAATTCTTCGGATATACCCCCGCGGGTACCGTAGAAAAACCAGATTAAATTTACCCCAACAAAAAAGCGGCGGTTTGAAAACATCCAAACCGCCGCTTTTTCTATTTTCCTTCAACAAGATCAGCCTACTAGGTGCAGTTCACTGAATTCTTTTGATATGATAAAGCTTTTATCTTCGTCGTTATACTCCAGATCTGCAGGTTTTACTTCTTCATTGTCAAAAAAGATCTGTTTAACCTCAAAAGGAAGTCCAAATACCTTCAGCTTGAAATTCTTATAGGGTGCTGAATATTTTCCATTTTTATGCTGGCGCAGGATCATTTCATCTTCCTTACCTGTAAATTTAAAGGTACGGTGACTGAACATTCCCTGGCGATATTCGTATCCATCATGGGAATCTTCATAGAATTCTGAATTTTCTTTTCCTATTTTATAGTAGACGTCCAGCTGAACTTCTTCTATTTTCTTCTCATCTACATATTGCTGAACCGGATATTTTGGAATAATAGCTCCTTCCTTGATAAACACGGGAATAGTTTCTAAAGGAGCCTCAACCCACATTTCGCGTCCGCCGGTGACCACATTATTATTCCAGAGGTTATACCATTTTCCTTTCGGGATGTACATTCTTCTTCCCTGTACGTTTGGTTCCTGAACAGGACACACCAAAATCTGGTTTCCGAAAATAAATTCATCGGCTCGATGATGGGTTTGAACATCTTCCTGATCATAATAAACCAATGGTTTAAGAATAGGGATTCCTTCCTGGACATAATGGAAAAAAGCGGTGTAGAGGTAGGGCAGAAGCTGATATCGCAACTCCACATATTTTTTGGTGATTCCCAATACTTCGTCTCCGAAGAACCAGGGTTCCTGTTCGCCGTGATCTCCAGACGAATGAACCCTACAGAAAGGATGGAAAATACCCAATTGGATCCACCGTGCGAAAAGTTCTCCTGAGGGTTGCTCAGCGAATCCGCCAATGTCTGATCCTGCAAAACTCATCCCGCTCATGCAAAGTCTTTGAATCTGCACGTTTGCTAGCCAAAGATGCTCCCAGCTTGCCACATTATCTCCGGTCCAGGTAGAAGTATAACGTTGTCCACCGGCATAATTTGCCCGGGTAATTATAAATGGACGTTTAGGGAAATTGAATTTTTTCACTCCTTCATAAGTTCCCCTTGCCATTTGCATACCATAAACGTTATGCGCTTTACGATGGCTGCACGGATGCCCGTCATAATCATGACGCACGTCAAGAGGGAAGGTTTTTCCGGGAACTTCCATGACTGCGGGTTCGTTCATATCATTCCAGATACCTTTTACACCTATTTCGCCAATGAGCTCACGATAAAGTCCGCTCCACCATTCCCTAACCTCGGGATTAGTAAAATCGGGGAAATAACATTCTCCCGGCCATACTTTTCCACGCATTTTTGGACCATCGGCACGCCGACAGAAATAATCTTTTTCCAGCGCTTCTTTAAATACCGGATAATTAAGATCTATTTTTATTCCCGGGTCGATTATAGCCACGGTTTTAAAACCGTCATTTTCGAGCTCCTTAACCATTCGTTTTGGGTCTGGAAAATAATCTTTATTCCAGGTGAAACACCTGAAACCTTCCATATAATCTATATCTAAATAAAGGGCGTCACAGGGAAAATTCAGTTCCCTGAATTTTGCCGCGATCTCTCTTACTTTACTTTCCGGATAATAACTCCATTTAGATTGATGATATCCCAAAGCCCACATTGGCGGAAGCTCCGGTTTCCCGGTAAGATCGGTGTAGGTGGTGAGTACATCGGCCATCTGCGGACCGTAAATGAAATAATAGTTCATTTCGCCACCATCGGCCCAGAAACTGGTAACATTCCTTCGTTCCTGGCAAAAATCAAAATGAGTTTTAAAGGTGTTGTCAAAGAAGATTCCGTAGCAAATATTGCTGTGCAGTCCCATATAAAACGGCACTGCCTTGTACAATTCCACGGTGTCCTTTCCGTAGGCATACTGGTCAGTATTCCAGAGGCTCAGACGTTTTCCTTTTAAATTAAAATTGGTAGGTTTATCGCCAAGACCAAAATAGTTTTCCTGGTCTTTTGATGATTTGCTCATTTTCACAAAGCTTCCTCCAAATTCGAAAGTCTCTTCCCAGTGAAATCCTAATTCATCTTCAAGTATTTTCCTGCCGTCAAGCTCATACATTCCTACCCGCAGATCGTCTTTTGCGACGCGGCATATAAATTTTTCAGTTATTATTTCTACATGTGATTCATTGTCATCAACAGTAAGTTTATTGAATCCCTGAGGATTGTCTTCATCTATTGCGTAGGAAAAGTCATGCTCGAAAATACCATTGGTAGAATATCGAAAACGAAGCATATTATCGCGAAGAACCGTGACCTGCAATCGTACCCCGTTCTTAGATATAAAATTTATGGTGTCCTGGTCGTGTTCATATGAAATTAATCCTGCGGGGAATAAATTCCCCTTCTGTTCAAGCTCTGTATTGGTAATCATAGGTCTACATTCAAAAATTGTGGATACAAAAGAAACTTATTCAAATGAAAAAAATACAAAAATCGATTATAAAATTTTGAAAACTACCGTACCTAAGGGTGGTATTGTGATACTGGCGGAAAAATCTTTTCCATGAATGGCGGTTTCTTCTATTTTGAGCTGCTTATTGCTAACTCCTGATCCTCCGAATTCTCTTTTATCAGAGCTGAAAATCTCTTTTAGCTTACCTTCACGCGGCATTCCTACGCGATAATTCTCAAGAACGCTTGGAGTAAAGTTGCAGACTATGATTAGGTCATCCTTACGATCTTCTCCTTTTCTGATATAACTTAAGACAGAATTTTCTGAATCATCATAAGCGATCCATTCAAAGCCTTCTGCCACAAACTGTTTTTCATAAAGGGCAGGTTCTTTTCTATATAACTTATTTAATCCGGTTAATAAACTTTTTATTCCTTTATGATAATCATATTGCAGCAAGTGCCAGTCAAGGCTGGTATTGTAATTCCACTCTTCATATTGGCCAATTTCAGCACCCATGAAAAGTAATTTGGCGCCGGGGTGGGTAAACATATAAGAATAGAGAAGCCTTAGATTAGCAAACCGCTGCCATTCGTCGCCGGGCATACGCCCCAAAAGGGAATGTTTGCCGTAAACTACCTCGTCATGACTTAAAGGAAGCACGAAATTCTCGGTGAAGGTATAGGTCATACTAAAAGTGATATCATTCTGATGATATCTGCGGTAAATAGGATCTTTTTTGAAATATTCGAGGGTGTCGTGCATCCAGCCCATCATCCATTTCATTCCGAAGCCAAGGCCACCTAAATCAACAGGTCTAGAGACCATAGGGAAAGAAGTGGATTCTTCGGCGATGGTTTGTACACCTTCAAAACTTTTGTAGACTTCCTGATTCAATTCTCTTACAAAACTTATCGCTTCCAGGTTTTCGCGTCCGCCATGTTCATTTGGTTCCCATTCTCCATCTTCCCGGGAATAATCAAGATAAAGCATAGAGGCCACGGCATCCACACGCAAGCCATCAGCATGATATTTATCGAGCCAGAAAATGGCATTGCTAATTAAAAAAGAACGCACTTCATTTCTTCCGTAGTTAAAGATCAGGCTTTTCCAGTCGGGATGATAACCTCTTCGGGGATCGGGATGTTCATATAAATGAGAGCCGTCGAAAAGCCCCAGACCATGCTTGTCTTCAGGAAAATGCGAAGGGACCCAATCCAGGATCACCCCGATTCCAGCGGCATGAAAAGCGTCCACCAGGTGCATGAATTCCTGCGGATCACCAAATCTGGAAGTGGGGGCAAAATACCCTGTTAACTGATATCCCCAGGAAGGATCATAAGGATATTCCATAATTGGCATAAACTCCACATGGGTAAATCCGCACTCTTTGACGTAATTTACAAGTTCATCGGCCATTTCGGTATAGGTAAGGGAACGGTTTTCATCCATATTTTTTCGCCAGGAACCTAAATGCAGTTCATAGATGGAATAAGGACTTTCCAGGGAATTCTTATCCTTCCTGGAACCTATATGCTTTTTATCTTTCCATTTATAGTCAAGATCCCAGACTATAGAAGCCGTATTAGGCGGACGTTCACATTTTAATGCATAGGGATCGGCCTTTTCCAGGGTCATGTCATTGACATTAGACTGAATTTTATATTTGTATTTGTCCCCTTTTTTAACACCGGGAATAAAACCTTCCCAAATTCCGCTGCCATCCCACCGTACATTAAGAGGATGTTCGCCTTCCAGCCAGTAATTAAAATCTCCAATCACTGAAACATTTTTTGCCGAAGGAGCCCAGACGGCAAAATAAACTCCTTTTTCACCATCTACTTCGGTTATATGGGCACCAAATTTCTCGTAAAGCCTAAAATGTTTTCCAGCCCTGAATAGGGAAATATCAAAATCTGAAAAAAAAGAATGTACCTGTACGTCTTTCTTCATAATATATTTTTATTTTTTCTTGTGTTTTAAAATACTGGCTATTCCTCTTAAAGGGATAATAGTCCAACGTGGGCGTGAATTTAGTTCATATCCCAGTTCATATACTGCTTTTTCCAGCAAACAATAATCCAGTAAAAATTCAATTTCCTGTTTATAACCAATATTGAGGTTGTTTTCCTGAACCGTTTTTACGTAGGTTTCCATAAAAACGGCGATCATATATTTGTATAAAATCTCTCCTGCGGCAAAAAGTTCTTCCTGGCAGGGGGAGAGTTTATCGCTATTATTGAAAATAGTTGAATAAATGGCGTAATGAAAGGAGCGAAACATGCCTGCAACATCTTTAAGAGGAGGTTGTTTCACTTTCCTGTCCTGAATGGTACTCTCGGGCTCCCCCTCAAAATCTAGCAGGTAAAAATCGTCGTGATCGACCAAAACCTGTCCTAGGTGATAATCACCGTGGATTCTCGTACGTTCACTCTTCATTTTTGTCCAGTTGAAATTGAGAAAATGTTCCCTGATCTCTTTTTTGCGATCCAGAAAATCTTTTGCCAGCTCCAGGGCTTCCCCTTCTAATTTGTGCATGTTATTTTCTATGGTGTTCACCCTGTTCTGGAACATATAAATGAGCCTGTTTTTAAGCCAGACAGCGTAATCGCCATTATATTTTGTAGGAGTGAAAGCGGTATCTTGCATGTCACTTCCCAGGGCTATATGCATTTCGGCAGTTCTAAGCGCCAGTTTTGATACTTTAAGAAAAAGATTGAGCCCGGCAAAATCAATAATTTCGGGAGGAATGGAATGAATTGGCTGCCTTTGATAAAGAGAAATATCGGGTAAGCTGGAAGCTTTGATTTTCTTGCTCTCTAAACCTGAAAATACCTTTTTAAGCTCCTGCAGCATATATTTCCATGCGTCACCTTCATTTTCAATAAGCATTTGCATGAGGCCCAGGGTGATGGTTTCACCGTTTTCAAAAGAAAGATTGACGCTTCCAACGTATCCCGGAATATGCCTGAACTTGCTTTTTTCGGTTAAAAAACGAATGATCTCATAATCGGGATTTGTACTGGTGTAAATTCTGCGGAAGAACTTCATTACATACTCATCATTATAAATAATGGAAGTATTGCTTTGCTCGCCGCCCATGAACTTTGAAGATTTATACTTTTGAGGCTGAACAGTTTCAGAGCGGTGAAAAACAGTTTTCTCATCAGGATTGTCGGCAGAATAAGCCATTATTTTATCAAAAACCAGCTTCCTGAAATCTTCAATATGAATGGCGTCAATAAGATAGCCATCCTGCCCGTTAAAGCTCGCCGGAGCTATCGTGGAAGTTTGTTCTTTTATGTCTTTTTGGGCGGTAATGAAGCTCAAAGGGATAAAATAGTTCTGAAAAAAAGCTTCACTAAAATTCACTTCTATGAGCACCCCGTAATAAATATTCTTTGATGAGGCTACCTTGAAAGAATCTACCACTTCAATATATTTCAAAGTGCTTGATTTACCCGCGTACCACCGCTGCTTCAGAATATAATTTTCAAGAATTTCCGTGCTGAAGGTTTTCACAAAATTTTCATCTTCAAATGCGAGTTTCCAATCGCATTTAAATTTATACTCACTCTCTTTCATGTTTGATACGGCCTCTTCTGACATTTCTATGAGTTTTTATGAATTGTAAATAAATGAAACGGCATTGCGGGATGTAATTCTATATAACACCATTCCTTGTCCCAATTATAGGAGTTTCCGGTAATTTGATCTTCCACCCTGATGTTTTCACCGTGATGTAAACCCATTTCGTGACGCGGCACCCTTACGGTTCCCTGCTTTTGATAATAAGGATCTAAACTAACAACCATTAGGGTTTCATTTTCACGCTCCTCGTCCCATTTATAATAGGCCATTAATCCATCGTCATGAATATCACAAAACTGAATGTTATTGGTTTGTTGAAGGGAAGTATTGGTTTTCCTGGCTTTATTGATCTTTGCGATTATCCGCATTAGCTTATTTTCTGCCTTCCAGTCCCAATGGCTTACCTGGTATTTTTCTGAATTTAAATATTCTTCTCTTCCCGGAATAGCATCTGAAACCTGGAATTCATAGACCGGGCCATAGATACCCGTATTGGAACTTAAAGTGGCAGCCAAAAAATACCTGATCATAAACATAGATTCATTAGCTCCCTGCAAATGATACGGGTTGATATCTGGCGTATTTGGCCAGAAATTGGGCCTGAAATATTCTTTTAATTCTGATTTTGTAAGTTCATTCACGTATTCGGTGAGTTCATGCTTGTTCGTGCGCCAGGTGAAATAAGTATAAGACTGGGTAAAGCCCTGTTTGGCAAGCTGACTCATAATTTTTGGCCTGGTAAAAGCTTCTGAAAGAAAAAGAATATCAGGATGTTTCTTTTTGATCTCATTTATCAGCCAGCCCCAGAAATAAAAAGGTTTTGTATGCGGATTATCTACCCGGAAGATTCGTATCCCTGCTTCTTCGATCCAGTATAACATCACATCGAGAAACTCCTGCCACATTTTTTTCCATTCTGAAGATTCAAAATAGATTGGCAAAATGTCCTGGTATTTTTTAGGCGGATTTTCGGCATATTGAATAGTCCCGTCAGGACGCCATTTAAACCATTTTGGATGCTCTTTTACGTAAGGATGGTCTGGAGCCGTTTGCAAGGCATAATCCATCGCAACCTCAATACCCATTTCCTGGGCTTTTTTAACAAGATGCCTGAAATCATCAATATCACCCAACTCGGGATGAATAGATTTATGACCACCTTTTTCTGAACCTATTCCCCAGGGAGAACCCACATCATCTTCTTTGGCGCGGGTCGCATTGTTCTTCCCCTTGCGGTTTTCCTCCCCGATGGGATGTATCGGCGGAAAATATAGAGTGTCAAAACCCATCTCTGAAATTCGTGGCAGCAGCTCTTCGCAATCTTTAAAAGTACCATGTTTTCCTTCTTCGGAAGATGCTGAACGCGGAAAAAACTCATACCAGGTACTAAATCTTGCTTTTTCGCGATCGACATAGACTTGATAATTTTTAGATTCATTGGGCACTGCCTTATGAGGATATTTTACTAAAAGCTGATGCAGCTCTTCATGAAGGCAAATAGATGCAGCTTCTTCATATCGATTTTCATCAGTAAAGGCTTCAATGGCTTTTTTGATAAAGCCGGCTTCTGAGGTCGTGCAAGTTTTTAAGAGTGGTTTCAGCAAATCTGCACCTTCAAGTAATTCAGAATTCACCTTTTGTCCCGCCTCTATTTTTTTAATAATACCATGCCTCCAGGTAAGACCATGATCAACCCAGGCTTCGATATGATAATCGTAATAACCCTGTTTTTCAACCTTGAAATTTCCTTCCCACTGGTCGTTGAAGGTGGGGTGGAGACGACTTTCCTGAAAACTGCGGGAATTTTTCGGTTTAAAATGAATAGATGCCTGAACTATATCATGGCCATCTCCAAAAATATCGGCACTAACCGAAACCTTTTCATTAACGACTCTTTTTATGGGGTATTCCCCACAGTTAACTGCGGGCTTAATATTTTCAATAATTACTCTACTCTTATTCACTCTTACTCTGCTTTTTTAATTGGTATTTTACTGATTTACAATCTGAAATCACCTAAAGTTAAGAAAGAGAACATGAATCAAATAAGGTTTTAGATAATGTTTAGAAATAATTAAAGAAACTTTTCAATTATTGGTTCATAATTAGGCAATACTCACTTTTACTCCGGAATCCTTAAGCCGTTTTAAAGTTTTTGAAGAGATCTTATCATCCGTGATAATTTCATGAACCTGGTCCAAATCACAGATTTTCCCCAGGCTCCTTTTTCCGAATTTGGTAGAATCAGCCAGAATAATCACTTTTTGTGCTGCTTTTATCATTTTTCTATTCAAAATCGCTTCTTCCAGGCTGGTAGTGGTACACCCATTTTCGGTATCTATGGCATCCACCCCAAGGAATAACTGGTGACAGGTGATATTTTTTAGAATTTCTTCAGCATAATAACCGGTAACAGAAGCAGAGGAATGTCGAAGCGGCCCCCCAAGCTGAATGATTTCAATCTCTTCATATTTTGTGAGTTCCAGCGCAACATACAGCGAAGACGTAATGACGCTGAGTTTTTCTTTTGGAACAATTGCTTTTGCCAAATTTTGAACGGTGGTTCCCGAGCCAATTATAATGGTATCGTTGGGCTGGATCAATGATGCTGCTTTAGTGGCTATGCGCGATTTTTCTTCGGTGTAAAGTTTTTCCTTTTCAATCACCGGTTTTTCAGCTATATAAGGATTTTCGAGAGAGGCGCCCCCGTGGGTACGAAACAGAAGGCCTTTCTGTTCTAGAAGCCGTAGATCTTTACGAATGGTAACAGCTGAAACGTCCAGTATCTCGCACAGATCCTGCACTTCTATATACTTATCCTTTTTTAGCTTTTCCAAAATTTGTTGGTGTCGGAGCATATGAAGAATTTAATTTCAAAGATATCAAATATTTTGCTATACGAAATAAAAAGAAATTAAACGAATGATAAAAATTGCGATAAACGAAAATAAAAGAAGAAAAATTTCTACTTTTAGATTATTACGAAATAAAAGGAAATATTTTGAAACATTATCAATTCGCAAGAAAACGACTTATTCGTGAGCTTTCCGAAGAGAATCAATGGGATGTTCTTATTATAGGTGGGGGTGCTACCGGGCTGGGAATTGCGGTAGACGCCGCAACTCGTGGGTATAGAACCTTACTATTGGAACAGGTTGATTTTGCAAAGGGAACCTCAAGCCGCAGTACAAAATTAGTGCATGGAGGCATACGATATCTGGCTCAGGGGAATGTGGAGCTGGTAAGGGAAGCCCTAAACGAACGGGGACTCCTGGCACAAAATGCTCCTCATCTGGTAAAAAAGCAAAAATTCGTTATTCCTAATTATGCGTGGTGGGAAGGATTATATTACAATTTTGGCCTTAAAACCTATGATTTTCTTGCAGGAAAATTGAGTATGGGAAAATCTGCAAGCATCAGCTTAAAAAAAATTATAAATAGGTTTCCAACCCTCATCCAGGAGGACCTTAGAGGAGGAGTGGAATACATGGATGGCCAGTTTGATGATGCCAGGCTGGCTATTAACCTTGCACAAACCTGCATTGAAAACGATGGTTATTGCCTTAATCATTTCAAGGTTATTAATATTCTGAAGGATAAAGAAGATATGGTAAATGGGGTTGAGGCCATAGAAGAGGAAACCGGGAAATCGTATCGCTTTCATTCCCGACTTGTTATAAATGCTACAGGGGTTTTTGTAGATTACATAAGAAATATGGCAAATCCGACAGCTAAAAAAATTATTAGAGCGAGCCAGGGAGTGCATTTGGTGTTTGATAAAGAATTTTTTCCTGGTAAACATGCGCTTATGATTCCTAAAACCGATGATGGGCGTGTTCTTTTTGCTGTTCCGTGGAAGGATAAAGTGCTTGTGGGAACAACCGATACCCTTCTTGAAAAACCAAGTCTGGAGCCGGTTGCCCTTGAAGAAGAGATTGATTTTATTTTGAATAACTTCAATAAATATCTCATCCGGAAGGTGAGCCGAAAAGATGTTAAAAGTATTTTCGCAGGTTTGAGGCCACTGGCGGCTTCTGGAGATGATGAAAGAAAAACCAAGGAGATTTCCCGCGGCCATAAAATCATGCTTTCGGGAAATGGACTTTTGAGCATTACCGGTGGAAAATGGACCACCTATCGAAAAATGGCTGAAGATACCCTCGATTATGCTATTGAACATAAATTCCTGCCCTTTCGTGAGTGCGTGACCGAAAACTTTTTAATTCATGGAGCAACTTCACAGAAAACAAAGGATAGTCACCTTCAACTTTACGGAAGTGATAAAACCTTGATTTTTGATCTTATTAATGAGCGGCCAGAACTGGGAGTAAGACTGGATGAAGAGCTACCGTTTTTAAAGGCCGAGGTTGTTTGGGCGGTTCAATATGAAATGGCCAGGACTCTTGAAGATGTGCTTGCTCGAAGGGTAAGAGCCTTGTTCCTGGATTCCGCAGCGGCAATAAGAATGGCTCCTGAAGTAGCAAAAATAATGGCTTGGGAGTTAGGAAGGGACAAGGATTGGATAGAAAACCAGCTTTTGGAGTTTAAGGAAGTTGCGAAGCACTATATGCTAAAAAAAGAGAAAACCGCTTAAATATGGAAAAATTCATACTTGCCCTGGATCAGGGGACAACCAGCTCGAGAGCTATTCTTTTTAATAAAAAAGGAGCTATAGTTTCGGTGGCTCAAAAGGAATTCAAACAAATATTTCCCCGGCCGGGTTGGGTAGAACATGATCCTATGGAGATCTGGTCTTCGCAGGCGTCGGTTGCCGCACAGGTAGTTACTCAGTCAGGTCTTTCCGGAAATGATGTGGCGGCAATGGGAATTACCAATCAGCGGGAAACCTGTGTGGTATGGAATAAGAACACAGGGAAGCCGGTTTATAATGCCATTGTCTGGCAGGATAAACGAACCCTGGAGTATTGTGAAGCTTTAAAAGAGGAAGGAAAAGAAAAAATTATCCGTGAAAAAACAGGCCTGGTAATAGATTCATACTTTTCGGCTACCAAAGTAAAATGGATCCTTGAAAATGTTGACGGAGCCAGAGAAATGGCAGCAAAGGGAGAACTCGCAATGGGCACAATAGATTCGTGGCTCATATGGAACTTTACCAAAAGGCAACTCCATATCACCGATGTTACCAATGCTTCCCGTACCATGCTTTATAATATCCATACCTTAGGCTGGGACAACGAATTGTTGGAAATTTTTGATATCCCTGAATCCATGCTTCCTGAGGTAAAAGATTCAAGCGAAGTTTACGGCTATTTAGAAACAGCCATGTTTTCGGCTAAAATTCCCATTGCAGGTATTGCTGGTGACCAAATGGCGGCTTTGTTCGGGCAACTTTGCCTGGAGAAAGGGATGGTTAAGAACACCTATGGAACCGGATGTTTTATGCTGATGAACATCGGCGAGAAACCTGTGCTTTCCGAAAATAATCTACTCACTTCTGTAGCCTGGAAAATTGGTGATGAGGTAAAATATGCGCTGGAAGGGAGTATTTTTGTTGGTGGTGCGGTTGTTCAATGGTTGCGAGACGGTCTTGGAGTTATAAAAAGATCGGAAGATGTTGAGAAATTAGCAGAGAGCATCGAAAGCACCGAAGGTGTCTATTTTGTCCCCTCATTTGCAGGATTGGGAGCGCCGCATTGGAACCAGAAAGCTAAAGGAACTATTTTTGGATTAACACGCGGTTCAACCGATGCGCATATTGCCCGGGCCTCTCTGGAAGCCATCGCGTATCAGTCTATGGACATTATGAAATCTATGGAAGCTGACGCGGGGCTGAAAATTTCTGAATTGAGGGTAGATGGTGGAGCAACCGTGAATAATTTGCTTATGCAGTTCCAGAGCGACGTATTAAACACCACGACGGTCAGACCCGAAATTACCGAAACCACAGCCCTTGGTGCCGCTTATCTTGCCGGTCTGGCTGTAGGATTCTGGAAAAATATCGAAGAATTAATCGATATTTGGAAAGAAGAAAGAAAGTTCGAACCACAGGAAAACAGGGAAAAAATTGAAACTGGAATAAAAGGCTGGTATAAAGCAGTAAACGCCGTAGAGTATTGGACTCGAAATTAATAAAGATATGACACCATTCATAGCCGAAATTTTAGGTACAGGTTTACTTATTCTCATTGGGAATTCTAATGTTGCCAATGATATTTTAAAAGACACCAAAGGTTATGGCGGGGGCTGGGTAAGTATTACCACCGCCTGGGGACTTGCGGTTTTTGCCGGAGTAGTAGTGGCCGGACCTTACAGCGGCGCACATTTGAACCCGGCAGTGACCGTTGGCCTTGCTATAGGAGGAGTCTTTCCCTGGGAGCTGGTTCCAGAATATATACTCGCGGAATTTATTGGAGCCATGTTAGGATCATTCCTGGTGTATCATATGTATAAGGATCATTTTGACAGGACGCCCGATCCGGGATTAAAACGAGCCGTGTTCTGCACCGAACCTGCTATTTTCAATATTCCTCGTAACCTTCTTACGGAGGTAACCGGAACTTTTGTATTGTTAACCGCTGTTTTTTATTTCACCGATGCGAGATTGGATGATGCAAATAATACTACGGTTGGCCTGGGTTCCATTGGTGCTATTCCTGTAGCATTTATCGTATGGGGAATAGGTTTGGGACTAGGTGGAACTACCGGCTATGCCATTAATCCTGCCCGGGATTTGGGTCCGAGAATTGTACATTTTTTACTTCCCATTAAAGATAAAACCGATAGTAACTGGAATTATTCCTGGATCCCTGTTGTTGGACCACTTGTTGGAGCTGCAATCGCCGCATTTTTCTTTCTGATCCTTTCAGAATAAGATACAGAGCTTTCTAAAATAAAAAAACCGGTCGTGAAACCGGTTTTATTGCTATGCTTTTGGAAGGTTTTTCAACTGGTCGGGGGTGGTTGGTGGAGGTACTGCATTATTCACTGCAGGAATTGTTTGCAAATACTTAAACATAGACTCCAGGTCTTCATCTGTGAGCTTGGCAAAATTAAACCATGGCATGGGAGGCAACAGATCTCTTCCAGATTTTTGACCTTTGTATTTTCCTTCACGAATAGCCGTGATAAATTGTTCTTTCGTCCAGCTTCCCAATCCCGTATCATCGGGAGTTAGGTTTGCTGCATAAGAAATCCCCCAGGGTCCTACTGTTGCGGTAAAATTGGGAGAAAACATTGACCATCCTTTTTTGATTGCGTCCATGTTCATTTGAGAAATTTTAGCATCCGCGGGATGGCCTGCCAGGAACATATCCGGCATATCTTCTGGACCTCGTTCGCCCATTCGCTTTGGAGTATGGCAATCGGTACAGCCAATAGAAGCAATAAGGTATTCACCTCTTTTAATACTATCTGCCAATGTCATTGCTGCTTTTTCTTCTTTTTTTTCTTTCACTTCTTCATATTTGTGATTGTTGCATGAAGTAATAAGAAGAAGCCCGGAAAATAAAATAAAGATGCAGGCAAGATTTCCAATCACCTTCATCTTTTCAATGTTTAGTTGTAAAATCATTTAATTTGGATTTAGTTAGTTAAAGAGCATCTAATTTATCTTAACTTTTTGAATTGCAGGGAATTATTCGCTGAATTTCAAGAAAACACCTATGAAAAAACTCTTTGAGCCCAATTCATGTCAGAATATTACTTTTGAAATATGAAGATTGATAACCTGGAACAGGGATTTTTTGGAATAGGAATTCAAAATGGCAAGACACCTGAGAATCTGGGTGTACTATGGAGATCGGCTCAAAATATGGGAGCCAGTTTTATTTTTACCATAGGGAATCGTTATGCAAAGCAGGCCAGTGACACCCATAAAGCTGTTGGCGCCATGCCTTATTTCCATTACGATACTTTTGAGGATTTTTACCTTCACCTTCCCAAAGGGGCGATGCTCGTGGGGGTTGAACATGATGAAAAGGCAGAACCTCTGGAAACTTTTGTGCATCCGCGACGCTGCGTCTATCTTTTAGGAGCTGAAGATCATGGGCTCTCTAATGAAGCTATCAAAAAGTCACATTTCCTGGTAAAGTTTAAATCCAGGTTAAGCCTGAATGTTTCAGTGGCCGGAAGTATCGTGATGTATGACAGAAGTTCAAAAAGTGAGTTTTCTACCTGATGCTTTTTTTAATGAGAGGATTTAGCTGATGCCGGCTTTTGGAACATGTTTTTTTCCCTGATCATTTTAGCCGTTAGTTTAGGAACCATTTTCTCCCATTCCGGATTTCCTTCCACAATCAGGTCATAAACTTTACGGGGATGGATCTTTAGGGCTTCTTTGTTGTAATCGGTAATGTCAACAACCCTGTTGTTATCAACAAAGAACTTATACAGTTCCCGCATTCTTGGGTGAACCTTCAAATTCTTACTGGTGGTAATTTCGCCGGTCTCTTCATTTATCATGGGGTAGAGATAAACTTTAAGGCTTTTGAAGAAAAGTTTTCCAAAAGCTTCCAGAATTCCGCCACTGAGTTGCCGGTAATATTTTTCATTGAAAATGTCTTCCAAATTATCTACTCCCATGACGAGGCCTAATTTGGCTTTGGTGTATTGGGAAAAATACTCAACTACTTTATAGTATTCCTGAAAATTCGATATCATCACCGTATGTCCTGAAGCACATAAAAGGTCTGCCCGATCCAGAAAATCTTTTTCATCAATTTCACCTTCAGCTTTAAGATTGTTCAGGGTCATTTCAAAAATGATTACCGTATTTTCCTTATCAACATCTTTTTCCTGGAGAAAAAGCTTCCTGGAAGTCCGGAACATATCCAGGTTTAGATTGGTAACAGGCCTAAAGCTCCCCCGAAGGGTAAGGAGATTCTTTTTATAAAGGACGTTGGCCGGGAGAATATTATTTCCTTTTTCAGAAAACATAACGGCATCAGTAATATTATTTTTAACCAGATGAAGGCTCATTAACCGGTTGTCAACTTCCTTAAAAATAGGACCGGTAAAATTAATTGAATCAATCTCAATCTTCCCCGTGTCCAAATGGTCATATAAATGCTGCATGACCAGTTTTGGATCATCGCTCTGGTAGTAAGCGGCGTAGATGAGGTTTACTCCCATTGCGCCAAGGCTGATTTGCTGGTGGGCGGCGCTGTTCTCGTGTAACTGAACATGCAGGATGATCTCGCTGTATTCCTGTCTGGGTTCTCGCTGAAACCGAATACCCAGCCAGCCATGGCCCTTGTATTTTTTAGCCCAGTCTATGGTTGCCACGGTATTGGCAAAGCTGAAGAACATTTTATTGGGATGCTTGATCCGGGAAATCCTTTTTTCTATAAGCTTGGTCTCATATTGCAGCATGCTTTTTAACCGATACTCGGTTACATACCGGTGTTGGGGATCCAGACCATAAATGGCATCACTAAAATCCTTATCGTAAGCGCTTAAGGTCTTTGCAATGGTTCCTTTGGGATTTTTTGCCCTGAAAAAATGCCTAACGGTTTCCTGCCCGGCCCCAATCTCGGCGAAAGTTCCGTAGATATTTTCGTTTAGATTTAGCCGGGTGCACTTGTTTTCAATGGAAATGACATTTTCAAATGGTTCATCATTTTCGAAAAGTGCAGACATGACCTATGAGTTTTTCGGTTGCTGAAAGTTAGGAATATTAAATAAGCCTGCGGTAAATTTTAAGTAATGTTTAAAATTTAAAAATACCAGCTTCTCCTGGCGGGAAATTTTTTTCCTGGATGATTTTATTCAGGCAAAACTCCCAGAATAAAATCCCGCATTTTTAAAGAAGTTATTTTCTATTTCATGAATTTTTTAGCTACTGATGAAAACCAGGAGAGACGAAAAATAATCTTTATCTTTAGAACGAAAAAATTGACAAAAATGAAGAATTTCTACTTTTCGGTTATCTGTATCTTATTCCTGAGTTTTGTTCATGCTCAAAAAAATCCTTTTGATCTTTACAAAGATCACGATGCTATATTGGTAAAAGATGTTGATGCGTCTGCAAATTTCTACGGAAATATTCTCGGATTAAAAGAAATTCCCAACGGCGGCCTGCCAGATCATATACGCTGGTTTGAACTGGGGGATGGCGTGCAGGTGCATTTGATTGAAAGCGATGAATTGCCGCTAAAGAACAAAGGAGTTCACCTCGCAATGCATACCGCCAAACTTCCCGAACTTATGAAATTCCTGAAATCACATGAAATTCATTTCGAGAACTGGAATGGGGAAGAAGGAATCACCAATATCAGGCCTGATGGCGTCAAACAGATTTACTTTCAGGATCCCGACGGATACTGGATCGAAGTCAACGATAATATGTTTTAAATCCTGTCAGTCGCGACCTTATAAGTTGGATCTTCAAGAATATTCACTTCAATAATCTCTTCGGCATTGTCGAGCAGTCTGCGACAATCCCGGCTAAGGTGTCGCAAATGCAGTTTTTTACCCTGTTTGAGATATCGCTCGGTCAATTTATTTAGGGCTTCGATCCCTGACATATCTACCACGCGGCTTTCGGAAAAATCGATGATCACTTCGTCGGGATCATTAAGTATGTCAAATTTGCTGTTGAAGGTTGAAACCGATCCGAAGAAAAGCGGACCGTAAATTTCGTAATGTTTAATTCCGTTTTCGTCGATGCTTTTTCGGGCCCGAATGCGTTTGGCATTGTCCCAGGCAAATACAAGCGCCGAAATGATCACCCCAATTAATACGGCCAGTGCGAGATTGTGAAGAATTACGGTAACCACGGTAACCAGAACCATCACAATAACATCAGATTTCGGCATTTTATTGAATGTTTTTAAACTCGCCCACTCAAAGGTTCCAATGGCTACCATGACCATTACCCCTGTTAAGGCAGCCATTGGTAGTTTTTCAATGAGATCGGCTCCGAACATGATAAAAACGAGCAGCATGATCGCGGCGGTAATTCCTGAAAGCCTTGCCCGCGCGCCTGATGATATGTTGATCAAACTCTGGCCAAGCATGGCACAGCCGCCCATTCCGGAAAGAAATCCTGAAAACATATTAGCCGTTCCCTGGGCGATACATTCTTTATTTCCGCGACCACGGGTTTCGGTGATCTCATCAATAATATTAAGGGTTAGCAGGCTTTCAATAAGACCCACTCCTGCCATAATAAGCGCGTAAGGAAATATCAGCTTTAAAGTTTCAAAGTTTAAAGGGATTTCCGGAATATGAAAAGGCGGGAATCCTCCTTTTATGGAAGCTATATCCCCAACACTTTTGGTATCGATTCCGAAGAAGACTACAATGCCAAAAATGGTCAAAATGGCCGCAAGAGAAGCCGGAAAAACTTTAGTGATTTTTGGCAATCCCCAGATGATAAACATGGTGATTAGAACCAGGCCAAGGAAGATATACATTGGCGGGCCGGTCATCCATACCACTTCGCCGGCGTCATTTACTGTTTTGAACTGAGCCAGCTGGGACATGAAAATAATGATCGCGAGGCCATTAACGAAACCAAAGATCACCGAATTTGGCACCAGCCTTATAAGTTTTCCAAGGCGAAAAATCCCAGCCAGCATTTGAATGATTCCCGCTAGAACAACGGTCGCAAAAACATATTCGGGTCCATGGGTAATTGAGAGTCCTACAATAACTACAGCTACCGCACCGGTAGCGCCGGATATCATTCCGGGTCTCCCTCCAAGAATCGCGGTCACCAGCCCCATTACGAAAGCCGCATAAAGACCTGTGAGGGGCGATAGTTTGGCGATCATCGCAAACGCGACGGCTTCAGGAATTAAAGCCAGTGCCACGGTAAGGCCGGCAAGAATTTCAGTTTTATAATTTACTTTTTGAGAAAAATCGAAAAGATTGAAAATTTTTGTCATTATTGCTTTTTTTGGGAGTTGAAAAAAACTGATTATGAAACTTTTACTCCATAAAAATTCATAATTCTCCCATAATTTTTGAGCCGGCAAAAATAGTCAATTTTTTTGGTTAGAAAAGTGCACGAGGGAATATCTCCATTCTTTTATGGATCTCTTATTTTTGAGCTTCCAAAATTGAGAATATGAAAACCAATTAATGGGTGACAAGGTCTTTTTATACAAGGTTTTTGGGTCTAACCGAATGATACATATCCGGAAATTCCCTTTTTGTGAGTACCAGCTGCCAGAGGTTTAGTCTTTTAGCACGAAAAGATGCCGCCGAAGAGCATAAATAAAATTCCCACATTTTGAAAAACATTCGGTTATAAGAAGCTTTCAGTTTTGGCCAGGCTTCCCTGAAATTTTCATACCAGGCCATTAAAGTTTTGTCGTAATAGAGTCCGAAATTATGCCAGTCTTCCAAAAGGAGCGTGCCCTCCAGAGCTTTACCAATTTGCATAATAGACGGAATAAGGCCTTCCGGGAAAATATATTTGTTGATCCAGGGATCGGTATTGTATTTGGTTTCATTGCCACCTATGAAATGCAGTAGGCATAAGCCGTCATCTTTCAAATTTTTCTTTACTATTTCCATAAACGGCCGATAATTCTTATGGCCAACATGTTCTAACATTCCAACGGAGACGATTTTATCAAATTTCTCATCGATTTCCCTGTAATCCTGGAGTCTGATTTCAACGGGAAGATCTCTGCATCGCTCCATAGCAAGCTTTTTTTGTTTTTCAGAAATAGTAATTCCTACTACTTCAACTTCATAATTTTTAGCCGCGTAATAGGCAAACCCTCCCCAGCCGCAGCCAATATCTAAAACCCTTTCCCCGGGCTTTAGTTTTAATTTGCGGCAAATCAGTTCCAGTTTATTTTCCTGTGCCTGAGAAAGCCGATTGGTTTTCTGCCAGTACCCGCAGGAGTAGATCATCAATGGGTCGAGCATTTCTTTATAAAGCTCGTTCCCAATATCATAATGATGGGAAATGGATTTTTTGGATTTCTTCAGAGATTGCATATTGAACAACCTCGACTTTAGAATTAGCCCTTTTAGTTTGAAATTTTTTCGGATCTTTTTTTCGAGGTCAGCATTAAAAAGCCTGTAAATAAATTCGTCCAGTTGCTTACAGTCCCACCAGCCTTCCATATACGATTCCCCCAGGCCTACCGAGCCATCCTTTAAGATGCGCTTGTAAAAATTTTCATTTTTAACCCTGATGTCCCAATTTTGGTTTCCGTTGATTTTAATTCCTGCGGGAGCCAGAAGGTCCTGAACAGCTTTCTGATATTTGTTTTTCATAGCTAAAACTGAATTCTGAAATTAAAACAATTAAAGATGAATGGCATTTTAGCCGCGGCTATGCTATTTTAAAATTAATTCATTTTCAGCATAATGTAAAATTTGAAGCGGCTTTTGTGGGCGAGGCGGTTTTAACTTCCTATTTTTGTATTCTTCAATTCAACTAAAAAATTTATGGCACATAAGGCTGGTTTTGTAAACATTGTCGGGAATCCAAATGTGGGAAAATCTACCCTCATGAATGCCTTTGTTGGCGAGCGACTTTCCATAATTACTTCAAAGGCGCAGACTACCAGGCATCGCATCCTTGGGATTGTGAATGGCGAGGATTTTCAGGCTATTCTTAGCGATACACCGGGAATTATTAAGCCGGCTTATGAACTTCAGCAATCCATGATGGATTTTGTTAAATCGGCTTTTGAAGACGCCGATATACTGGTTTATATGGTTGAAGTGGGTGAAAAAGCTTTAAAAGATCAGGATTTTCTTAAACGTATTACTGGTTCTCAGGTTCCCGTTTTATTATTGCTGAACAAAATTGACAAATCAAACCAGGAGCAACTGGAAGAGCAGGTACAATACTGGCAGGAACAGGTCCCAAATGCCGAAATTCATCCTATTTCTGCCCTGGAAGGCTTTAATATTCCGCAGGTTTTTGACAGGATTATTGAGCTGCTTCCTGAATCGCCTCCATTTTATCCGAAAGATTCACTAACCGATAAGCCTGAACGTTTTTTTGTTAACGAGATCATCAGGGAGAAGATATTAATGCATTATAAAAAGGAAATTCCTTATAGCGTCGAGATCGATACCAATGAATTTTATGAAGAAGAGGAGATTATCAGGATGCGAAGTATTATAATGGTAGAACGAGAAACGCAGAAGGGGATCATCATTGGGCATAAGGGAACGGCCCTGAAAAGAGTAGGAGTGGAGGCACGGCAGGATCTCGAGAAATTCTTTGGCAAACAGGTGCACCTGGAACTTTATGTAAAAGTGAATAAGAACTGGCGAAGTGATAAGAATCAATTGCGCCGTTTTGGCTATACCGATAATTAATTAAGTTCTGATAGATTTCAGTATATTTTATTGGCTGAAAACCATTACTTTTGCACACTGAAAAAACAGAAGTATGGGCAATATTGTCGCGATCGTAGGAAGACCGAATGTAGGAAAATCAACTTTTTTTAACCGACTCATTCAGAGGAGGGAAGCTATTGTTGATGCTGTGAGTGGGGTAACCCGTGACCGTCATTATGGAAAATCAGATTGGAATGGGAAGAAATTCTCACTGATCGATACCGGCGGTTATGTGAAGGGCAGCGATGATATTTTTGAGGAAGAGATCGATAAACAGGTAGAACTTGCGATTGATGAAGCCGATGCGATCATTTTTATGGTCGATGTTGAAAGTGGGGTGACTCCCATGGATGAAGAGGTGGCCGTGCTTTTGAGAAAAGTTGATAAACCCGTACTCTTAGCCGTTAATAAAGTTGATAATAACAAGCGTCTTGAAAATGCTGTGGAATTCTATTCCCTGGGGTTAGGAGATTATTTCCCTATTGCCAGTACCAATGGCAGCGGCACAGGAGATCTTCTGGATGCGCTGATAGAGGCCCTGCCTGAAAATCAGGAGGAAGAAGAATCTGAATTGCCAAGATTTGCTGTTGTAGGCCGTCCTAATGCCGGAAAGTCTTCGTTTATAAATGCACTAATTGGCGAGGAACGTTATATTGTCACCGACATCGCGGGAACAACTCGCGATTCTATGGATACGAGGTATAACCGCTTCGGATTTGAATTCAACCTGGTAGATACTGCCGGAATTCGCAGAAAATCGAAGGTCAAGGAAAATCTTGAATTCTATTCGGTGATGCGTTCGGTTCGTGCCATTGAAAATTGCGATGTTTGCCTCGTGGTACTTGACGCGACCCGTGGGTTTGATGGTCAGGTTCAGAACATTTTCTGGCTGGCGCATCGCAATAACAAAGGCATTGTGATTCTTGTAAATAAATGGGATCTTGTAGAGAAAGAAACCAATACCATGAAAGAGTATGAGGCACAAATTCGAAGGGAGATCGAGCCTTTTACAGATGTGCCTATTCTTTTTATTTCGGTGCTTACCAAACAGCGTGTTTTTAAAGCGATCGAAACTGCGGTTAAGGTTTTTGAAAACCGAAGCCGTAAGATCAAAACCAGGGAGTTTAACGATATCATGCTTCCTATAATTGAAGGAAATCCGCCGCCTGCTTACAAAGGGAAATATGTAAAGATCAAATTCTGCACGCAACTGCCAACTCCATATCCGCAATTTGCTTTTTTCTGCAATCTGCCGCAATATGTGCGAGAGCCATACCGCAGGTTTTTAGAGAATAAACTTCGAAGTAAATTCGATTTCACCGGGGTTCCGATCAGCATCTTCTTCAGAAAAAAATAATTATTCCTGTTAAACCATTGAAAGAAAAACGGGTCTTAAGTATAAACCCGTACAATAAATAACTACAATTATAGTTTCAAAACTAAATATATAGTTATATTTGAATTTTTATTTAATTTCTTTTGATGAATTATAAATTACTTTCCCTGTTCTTTTTTATTACCGCTATTGGATTTTCCCAGGATTTCGAAATCACCGGTAAAATTGTAGATTCTTCTAAAATTCCTTTGCAATCGGCTACGGTATATGCTGAAAAAGTAAAAGACAGCAGCCTGGTGACCTACACCATTACCGAAAAGGATGGAAGTTTCCTCTTAAAAGGAACAACTGATGCCGATAAGGTGAATTTTTATGTGAGTTATACCGGTTTTGTTCCTTATAAAAAAGTGATCGAAATTGAGCCGAAAAAAAACCTGGGCAATATTCAGCTTCAGGTGATGGATAATGCACTTGAAGAGGTAAATATCGTTTCCAGCAGGCCACCCATTACCGTAAAAAAAGATACGCTGGAGTTTAATGCCGAATCCTTCAATACCCGGCAGGATGCGAATCTTGAAGACCTCATGAAAAAGCTCCCCGGCGTTGAAGTCGATACCGATGGGAATATTACAGTAAACGGGAAACCTGTGTCCCGAATTCTGGTAAACGGAAAGGAATTTTTTGGGAATGATCCTAAAATTGCCACTAAAAACCTTCCGAAGGAGATCATCAGCAAAGTACAGGTAACCGATACCAAAACCAAAAGCGAAGAATTTACCGGAAAAGCTGGAAATCCAGACGATAAAACAATCAATATCCAACTAAAGGAAGACAAGAACAAAGGTTATTTCGCGCGGGCTACTGCGGGTGGGGGATCCGATGAACGCTATGAGCTAAGCGGGATAGGAAACATCTTTAAAGACAAAATGAGACTGAGTGTACTGGCGAGTTCGAATAACATCAATAGTTCCGGTTTTAGTTTCGATGAGGTCTTCGACATGATGGGGCGCAATGCCCGCTCCATTAATTTTAACAGCAATGGCTCTTTTGGTATTAATGGTGTGTCCTACGGCAATTCTGGAGGTATCACCAAATCTGAAACTGCCGGTATCAACTATACCAACGAGTGGGAAAACGATATTGAGTTTAATGGAGATTATTTCTTCGGAAGGAACGATACGGAAACAAGAACAAAAATAGAGCGGGAGAATATTCTGCCAGATTCCCGTTATTTTGTTAATTCTCTTCGTGAAAGTAATCTCCAGAATGACAGTCATCGCGCCAGTGCCCGGTTCGAAATAGAATTCGATACCCTAACCAGGCTTTCTATTAGTCCGCGTTTTAATGCCAATCTGGGAACTTCTATTCGAAACAGGGAAGAAGAGACACTGGATGCCGGAAAGGAGCTTCAGAATTCTACTGTGACCCGTGAAATGGAAGATCTTGAAAGCCTGAATTTTTCTAATAATATTGATTTTATTCGCCGATTTGGTGCACGGGGCTCCTACCTGCAATTTGAATTCAATACTTCCCTTAACCGGCAGAAAAATGACAATTTTTACTACTCAGAAAGCTTGTTCGTGAATGACGCGGGGCAAAATCAGGAATTCCAGGATCAATACATAAATGAAGACAGGAAAGAAAATACTATCGAGACTGAGATCGCCAAAAGAAGCGTCCTCGCCGATAAGCTGTTCCTGGATGTGAAATATGAGCTGGCAACCTCAAAATCTACAAATACCCGCAATGTATATGAAACTGAAAATGGGGCTTATACCAAATTCAATGAATTCCTTAGCAACAGTTTCCAGGTGCACAGTTATATTCATACGCCTAATGCAGGGCTCAATTATGAGGGAGAAAAATGGCGGGTACATTCTGAAATTGGTCTTTTAAGCACCACCTTGAAAACCGATAATTTCATGGAGGATGTCACTTTTGATAATACCTATAACAATGTGTATGTAGATGCCAGCGTTCGTTATAATCCTGAACGTTCAAGAGGAATTTATTTAGGCTACAGCACATCAGCTGATGTTCCTTCCATAAGACAATTACAGCCGGTTGAAGACCGAACGAATCCGCTAAACATAGTGGTTGGAAATCCTGAATTGGAACCGGCTTTTAACCAGCGTTTCAGATTTAATTACCGCAATTTTGATTTTGCCACCCGAAGTGGGATCTTCAGTTATTTAAATCTTAATTTCACCGATAACCGGGTTGTGGCGGTAAGCCAGGTAAATGAAGATTTTGTTCGCAGGACCACTTATTCCAATGTTGATGGAGTGATCAATGCCAATTTGGGCGGATCTTATTCGAAATCTTCAAAAAAAGATGCTCGTGAATTTCGGTACCGCCTGAGCTTTAATGGCGGCTATAATCGCAATGTCGGGTTTATCAATGCTGTCAAATATAATTCAGATCAGTTTAGTGTAAGTCCCGGGATACAATTTACCTACGCTATTGAAGATGTTTTCGAGATCACCCCGGGTTATCGTTTTGATTATAATGACATCAGTTATGATATAAACAGGGAAAGGGATCAAAGTTATGCCAATCAGACACTCTCTTTGGAAGCAACTTCTTACTGGCCCAAAAATGTGGTTTTCGGGCACGATATCTCTTTCAACAAATACGGAAATGTTTCACCGGGATTTGATAATACCGCCTTTCTTTGGAATGTAAGCCTGGGATATCAGTTTCTAAAAGACAAAGCCACACTTAAGGTGAAGGTTTACGACCTTCTCGACCAGAATGTAGATACGCGCCGTATAGTAGGTGATGACTATATTCAGGACGTCAACAATTTAATTCTAAAAAGGTATGCCATGCTGAGCTTTACCTATAAGATTAGCAGTTTTGGCGGAGGACAGGCACCGCAAAAAAGAGGCGGTGCGAGATTTATAAGAATGTAATCTCGCGGAAACCCTAATTCTTAATTCAATGAAATCACACCACCAGTAAGGCATTTCGCAATAAGTTCGGCTGTATTGCTACAGCCGGTCTTTTTTAGAATATTACGCCTGTGGGTACGAATAGTATGTCCCGAAAGGTTCAGGAAATCTGCTATCTCCCGGGCACTGAAGCCTTCTGCAAGCATAGTGGTGACTTCTTTTTCCCGTTCGGTTAACAAATCCTGAATATTATTACCCCCAAACTCTGATGCATTTGGATTAAAAATACCTTCAGAGGTGTCAATATTGTAGTATGATTTTCCATTTTCAAAATGAATAAATGAGATATCAGTAGTGCTGTTGATCTTTAAATGGGAGACATCGCTGTGAAGACAAAAAACATGTTGAAGCTTACCTTCCTCGGTTGAAGAAAGAATAGTTGCCTGGTGGAGCATGGTTCTCACAAGGCCTTTTAAGTCACGTAATTTGTAAGAATATATGAGTTTATAATCACGAACTTCAGAAGGATTTAGAAACCGGTTGTAAAAATCTTTAATAACCGCTTCTTTTTTAGCTATTCCCGGCATTTCTTCGGCTAGAGCGGTATTCAAAAGGTCACTCATCGAAATTTGTGAAAGTTCTTTATTGACAAATTTTTGTACTGAAGGGGAAATCTCATCCAGTGTAAGATTGTGTAAATTAAGAATGTAATAATAAGAATGCCCTGGGGACAAAAGGCTTGCAATGTGCTTAAATTCGGGGGAGGTTTTATAAGGTTTATAATTTTCCAGATTTTCAGAATACTCTTTTTTCCAGTAGGTTAAGATTTTATCTAAATCTCTATTCATTAAAATTCCAATTTAACTTAAAGATAATGAAAATAATGCGAACTCTTAGTAAAATTAGGCGTTTTGAGGGAATTCAGAAGTGGCGATAAACGTTCAAGTAGAGATAAAATAAAAATACCCCGAAGAAGACCGCTCGAGGTATTTTACTTTTCTGATATAGCTTACGAAAAAATTTTAGTCCCTACACCAAAAATTAATCCGAATCCAAACATCAGTTATCAAATTTAACTGAAGCCCGGCAGATAGCCAATACCGCATTTGCGGTATTTTAGCTATAATTTTGGGAGGTTTTTAACCTCTTTTTTGTCTGCTGCTATGATGCTAATCGCATATCCGCCACCTTCTACCGATGCTTGTGAAAGTTTGGATTTATTAGTTACCCGATATTTTTTAATAGTATAAGCCTGCGGATTTGTTTTATAATCGGCGTCTTTTGCGTCGGCGTAAACAGTCGCTAAATAGACCTTGTCGGGATCGAGAAAATCAAAACTGATCTTGCTGGTTCTGGTCCTTTTTCCATTTACATTCCCAACAAACCAGTCGTCGCTGTTTTTTTCTTTTCGGGCCACGGTAATGTAATCTCCGGGTTCAGCTTCCAGATAGATGCTTTTGTCCCATTCCACCGGCACGTCTTTTATAAATTGAAAAGCATCCGGGAAACGCATATAATTCTCGGGTAGGTCGGCTGCCATTTGCAGCGGACTATACATCGTGACATATAATGCAAGTTGATTCGCGATCGTACTGTTCACATGAGATTCGTTATCGGGATTAAGCTTGCTCAGGTCCATTTCAAAAATTCCCGGAGTGTAATCCATAGGTCCTCCAAGGAGCCGGGTAAAAGGAAGGACCGTCACATGGTTGGGTTTTGAGCCGCCAAAAGATTGGTATTCGGTTCCCCGCGCCGATTCGTTGGCGATCAAATTAGGCCAGGTTCGTGCCAGGCCTGTGGGTCTTACCGCTTCATGCGCATTGACCATAATATGATAATCGGCTGCTTTTTTTAACGCGTACAGGTAATGATTTACCATCCACTGGTTATAATGGTTCTGGCCTTTTGGAAGAATATCTCCCACATAGCCGCTTTTTACGGCATCATAGCCATACTTTTTCATAAACTGATAAGCTGTGTCGAGGTGGCGCTCATAATTTCTGACGGAAGAAGAGGTTTCGTGGTGCATGATCATTTCCACACCTTTGCTTTCAGCATACTTCTGAATTTCCTCCACGTCAAAATCGGGATATGGAGTTACAAAATCGAAAACATATTCCTTGGAATGTCCAAACCAGTCTTCCCAGCCAATGTTCCAGCCTTCCACCAGGACGCCGTCAAAACCATTTTCCGCGGCAAAATCGATGTATTTTTTTACATTTTCAGTAGTGGCACCGTGAGTTCCGTTAGGTTTGGCTGCTTCATAATTGGTTTCCCCAAGCTTCACCGCCTCAAATTCATCGGTATAGGCCCAGGTACTTTTCCCGGTGATCATTTCCCACCAGACTCCCACATATTTCATAGGTTTTATCCAGGAAGTATCTTCAATTTTAGAAGGGTCGTTGAGGTTATAGGTCATTTTTGAAGCAAGAATATCCCGGGCATCGTCGCTTACCATAATGGTTCGCCAGGGAGTGACCGAAGGGGCGATCATAAAAACTTTGTCCCCATTCACATCGGGAGTCAACCAGGCTTCAAAAACCATATTTTTATCATCCAGGTTCAAATGCATGGTCGAGTATTCCTTCAGCGCCGCTTCATGAAGATTGATGTAGATTCCGTCATCGGTTTTCATCATCAGTGAGGTTTGTACTCCAGTTGGCGAAAAAGAGGTCTGTGAAAGGTTTCCGGTGATCGATTTTTCCATTAATCCCCGAATTTCAGAAAGTTTTGATTCGGTATAATCATATTCCTGAGTGTCATAATCGCCCGGGATCCACCAGGCGGTATGATCTCCGGTCATGGCAAATTCCGTTTTTTCGTCTTCGATCACGAAATGTCCCAGGCTATCCTGTTGAGGGAATTCATACCGAAAACCGAGGCCATCATTAAAAAGCCGAAAACGGATAAGCATTTTTCTTCCGGTCTCTTCCTGATTAAGGGTAACGGCAAGTTCATTATAATGATTCCTGATTTCCTTTTCTTCGCCCCAAACCGGTTTCCAGGTATTATCATAACTGGAAGTGGTGGTGTCGATAATGGCAAAGCCGTCAATAAGATCTTCACCTTCCTTTAGATCAAAACCGAGCGCACTTGGTTTTATTACCGGTTCATTTTTATAGGAAAGCTGATAAAAAGGTTTTCCTTTTTCATTCAGCGAAAACTTCATCTCGAAATTACCATCAGGTGATTCCAGACTTTGTGATAGCACCAATTGTGGAGCGCCAAGTATAAGAAAGCAGATAAAAAGTAGTTTCTTCATCATTATAGAATTGAACTTTTTGAAAATAAGAAATGTAAAGATATGGAAGCTTTCCATTTTGTACGAATCCTTTAGAAGGAGTTTCATTTAACTGAGCAAAAAATTAAAATTTTTATACCATAAAAATCTATTGCAACTTGGCCCAGGGAGATATAAAAAAGTTAGGAGAAGTTTCAAAAATTCCTTGAAAACGACGTGGTATGTTTAACTTTGGAAAAACAAATCAAAAGAGATATGAAAAATATTTCTAAGAAACATCTAAAGGAAATCTGTAAAACCTGGATGTGGCTTATTATAGTGAGTCTTAGTCTTTTCTCCTGTAAAAATAAAAGTAAAGAGGAAAAAGTATCCTTCCAGGAAACTTCAAAAATAGAAATCCAGGGGCATCGTGGAGAAAGAGGGCATTTTCCTGAAAATTCCCTGCCTGCCTTTATCAATGCTATAAAAGATAGCGCCGATGTTCTGGAAATGGATGTCGTGATCACCAAAGATCAAAAAGTAGTGGTTTCCCATGAACCATACTTGGCTTCCACCTATGTGCTTCAGCCTAATGGAGATTCAATTTCTCTGAAAGAAGAAAGGAATTTCAATATTCATGAAATGAGTTATGACAGTGTGAAAAAGTTTGATGCAGGTTCTAAAGGGAATTCAAATTTTCCCGATCAGCATAAAATGAAAACCTACAAGCCGCTATTATCAGAAGTTATCGATAGTGTAGAAAGTTTTGTTCGGCATAATGATCTGGAAGCTTTGGATTATAATATTGAAATTAAATCGGTACCTGAAGAATACGGTGTATATCAGCCTAAAACGGTATCTGAATTTGTAGACCTGGTAATGAAGGTAATGAAGGATCATCCAATAAAGGGAGATTTTAATATTCAGTCTTTTGATCCCGCCGTTCTTCAGGATGTTCATGATAGATATCCTAACGTAAAACTTTCCTATCTCGTCTATAAACCAGGAATAGAGAAAAATTTACAGGCGCTCGATTTCGTGCCAGAGATTTATAGTCCGTCTTATACCTTAATTGAAAGTGAGGAATTTATAGACAGCATTAAGAGGTATGATATGGAATTGATCCCATGGACGGTTAATGATACAGCTGATATAAATAAAATGATCAGATTGAAAGTTGATGGTATCATCAGTGATTATCCCGACAGGGTATTCGGACTTCTAAAACAAAAAAAGCTGCCGGAATAGGCAGCTTTTAAAAACGGGGTTTTAAAAATTACTACATTGGCAGGAGTACAGTATCGATCACATGAATAATTCCATTTGAAGCCGAAATATCGGCAGCTATAATTGTTGCCGTGTTTCCAATAGCGGTAATTTTTGCATTTGAATCTACACTAAAACTTTCTCCTAGGAGGGTATCAATATAGCGCATGTTCTTTTTAGGTACTACACTGTTTGAGGCTCTTCTGCCGTCAGTAACATGGTATAAAAGTACGTTAAGAACCAGATCGGCCGGAAGTTCTCGGATGCTTGAAATATTCAATGCCTCATAAAGTTTTGCGAAGGCTTCATCAGTCGGAGCAAAAACAGTGTATTGATCGGTACCATTTAAAAACAGGTCAACCAGGCCGGCATTTAATTCTTCATCAACATACTTAAGTGCATCTACTAGTTGAGTAAATCCGCCATTATCAATAGCGATTTGAGCGATTGGGTCTTCTCCTTTTTTAGGAGCCGGAGCTTTACTATCAGCATCTGTGCTATTCGAATTTTTTGCGGCGAGATCGAGTGTTTTAAAAATAGACATTTCGGTATTCATGTCTTGTTGATCGGCGCTTTCAGTGCTACAGGAAGCTGTAAAAATCAAAATGCTCATAACAGAGAGCGGGAGCAGTGTTTTTTTTAGAAATTTCATAATAAATTAATTTTCAGTTATTTATAGCTAAATGTATTTCTTTTTATTTTTTGTTTATAGTTATTGAGTAAAAATTAAACAAAAAATTATCTTTTGTTGAAGTAAAGAAGAAGAAATAACTTATTCTTTTCTATATCTGTTTCCATTAAGAAATCTATTATTTTTCGCTTTTGAAATTATATAGAATGAAAAGTAATGTTCTTGAAAAGGCGTGGATGGTACCCTAAACAAAAAAACCCGCAACATCGTTACGGGTTTCTTGGGTGGTGCCTCCAGGAATCGAACCAGGGACACAAGGATTTTCAGTCCTTTGCTCTACCAACTGAGCTAAGGCACCAGTTGCTTTTGAAAGCGGTGGCAAATATAATTTCATTTTTAGTAACTGACAAAACTATTTTTAAAAAAATGCTTTTGTAAATTTGGCATCCGAAGCCTTAAAAATATGAACCTGGTTATAGATGTAGGTAATACGGCCGTAAAAATGGCTGTTTTTCAAAATGATAAGCTTTTGAAGAAAGAAGTGTTCCCTGCAGATCAATTTTCGAAAAAATTTTTCCAAATCAAAGATTCTTACCCTCAAATAAAGGAAGCGATCATTTCTTCGGTCTCTCATGAAAATTCAGAGATGCTCCGCATGATAAGGGAATCTTTTCCACTTCTTGAATTTGATCAAAATGTAAGCTTACCTTTTGAAAATAAATATACGACTCCCAATACACTCGGCAAAGATCGTCTTGCCCTTGTCGCTGCAGCGGTGAAATTATATCCTGCTAAAAATGTGCTGATCATTGATTCGGGAACCTGTATTACCTATGACATAAAAACTTCTGAAGAAGTTTACCTTGGCGGAGCAATAGCTCCAGGCCTGACAATGAGATTTAAGAGTTTGCACAAGTTTACGGCTAATTTGCCGTTAATAACACCGAAGCCGGAGAATCCGCTGATTGGTAATTCAACCGCAACCAGCATTTTATCCGGAATTATTAATGGTCTGGAAATGGAATTAAAGGGTATGCTCGATGCTTATCGATCTGAATTTGAAGATTTAACAATAATTTTCACAGGTGGAGATAGTGAATTTTTGTCTTTACCATTAAAAAATAGCATATTTGCCAACTCAAATTTTTTGTTGGAAGGACTCAATTTCATTCTAGAATTTAACAAAACTCAATGATAAAACGATTTATAGTAATCGTAGCCTTTTTTTCCGCTCTATTTGCCGAAGCTCAGGAAAACGTTTCTTCACCATATTCTTACTACGGCATTGGTATTACCAATTTTAAAGGTACGGTCGCCAATCGCTCTATGGGAGGTTTGAATATTTATAATGACAGTATTCACATCAATCTTATGAATCCGGCTGCTTACGGCAGGCTCAGGCTAACCAATTACGCGATCGGTGCCAGCCATGACCGAATCAGCCTAAAATCTGATGTTGCCAGCGATAATGCCAAGATCAGCTCTTTAGATTACCTGGCGCTTGGACTGCCTTTGGGCGATGGTCTTGGAATTGGTGTAGGTCTTATTCCCTATACTTCGGTAGGTTATCGAATTGTAGATTTTCAGGATAATACCGCCAGTCGATTATATGGGAGGGGAGGTATGAATAAGGTATTTCTTTCGGCCGGTTATCAAATAAACAATCATTTTAGCCTGGGCGTGGATGCCAGTTACAACTTTGGGAATTTCCAGAATCGGCGTACTGTTGTCAGGGATGGAATTCAGCTGGGAACCCGTGATATTAATCGATCTGATATAAAAGGTTTTAATTTCAATTTTGGAGCCGAATACCGAACGGATATTAGCGAAGATCTTGAACTCTCTTTTTCCGGAACTTATTCTCCTGCGATCGATCTTAATTCAGACAATTTCAGGGAAGTTTCCACGATCTCTTTCCTGAATGGAAGTGAAATTGTTGTGGATAAACAGGAAATTGACGTAGAGAATAGTAACTTTACTTATCCGTCAAGATTAATAATAGGCGGCGGTATAGGCAAAAGGAATAATTGGTTCATAGGTGCTGAGTATGTCAATGTGGGTGCTTCTTCCTACCAGGATAGTTTCAGCTTTAGGAATGATGGAGGGCAATTTGAAGATGCTTCCCAATTTAAGATTGGTGGCTTCTATATACCCGAATTTGACTCTTATACCAGTTATTTTAAACGGGTTGTATACAGGGCAGGTTTTCGCTATGAAGGTACCGGTTTGATTGTCAATGACACCTCTATTAAAGAGTTTGGCATATCTTTTGGTTTAGGACTACCAGTTGGATTAAGTTCGAGAGATCCTTTCTCCAACATAAACCTTGGATTTGAGCTTGGCCAAAGAGGTACCAAAGATGCGGGCTTAATCGAGGAGAATTATTTAAAGCTGTCTATAGGCTTGTCTTTAAATGATAAATGGTTCACAAAACGTAAATTTAATTAACCACAATAAACAAGAAAATGAAAAAGAGATTTCTAGCACTATTTGCTGTTGCCCTGTTAGGTTCAGGGGCTGTGAGTGCGCAATCTGACGATTGCGTTACTATGGCTGCTCTGGCTTACGACGATGCTAAGGCTAAAAATTATGAAGCGGCTTACCCCGCTTTATTAAAAGTAAAAGAAAAATGTCCAAAGTACAGTCTTGCTACCTATCAATATCTTGAAAGAGCTTTGGAATACAAAATAGATAAGGCTTCAGGTGATCAGAAAAAAGAATTTATTCAGCAATTGATCGATACCTGGAAACAAAGACTTGAACTTTATCCTGATAAAACCGAAAAGGGAAAAGTTTATTCTGACATTGCCCTGCCTAAATTCGATAACAATATCGGCAGTAAAGAAGAGCAATATAAGGCTTTCGACAAGGCTTTTACTGAAGATAAAGAGAATTTCACCAGCCCAAAAGGACTTTATGCCTACTTCGATTTGATGGTAGATATGCAGGATGCGGGGAAAAGAAACCTTCAGGATGTATTCGATATTTACGACCGTGTAATAGATAAGATCGAAGAAGAGGAAAACGACGCGGCTGAAGACCTTGCTCCCCTTTTGAAAAAGCAGGAAAACAACGAAAAACTTACCAGTAAAGAGGAAAAGCAAATCAAATACGCTGAAATTAACCTTTCTAACTATGCGAAAGTAAAAGAAGCGCTTAACGCAAAACTTGGTGCAAGAGCCGATTGCGATAACCTGATCCCTCTTTATAAAAAGGATTTCGAAGAAAAGAAAACAGATATTGCATGGTTAAAAAATGCCAACGCGAGACTATCTGCTAAAGATTGTACTGAAGATCCATTATTCGTCAAGGTTTCTGAAGCATTATACAAACTGGAACCTTCTGCTTCTGCAGCTTATTCACTAGGTCAGACCGCTGAAGCAAATGGTAATTACTCCAAAGCACTTCAGTATTATAATGAAGCAGCGAACCTTGAAACCAATCCTTCAGATAAGGCTAAGATCTACTATAGAATTGCAAATAACTATAAAGACAAAGGAAACTTCTCCCAGGCAAGGAACTTTTACAAAAAAGCTGTAAATGCAAAACCTTCCCTAGGTAGTGCGTGGCTTCAAATCGCCAGCATGTATGCTCAGAGCGCTAACAATTGTGGTGACGACGCTTTCACCAAACGTGCCGTGTACTGGCTGGCTGCCGATTATGCCGCGAGAGCTGCAAGGGTAGACCCTTCAATTTCTGGCAATGCAAATCAGGCTGCTGCTGCCTATAGAGGTAGAGCGCCTCAAAAATCTGATGTATTCCAGTCTTCATACAATCCTGGAGACGCGATTCAGATTGGTTGCTGGATAGGGGAGACTGTCCGCATCCCTAATCAATAAGATGAACATTACATATAGTAATATTATTTCAGGCATTGTCACGCTCATCGGCGTGACAATGCTTTTTTCATGTGAGGGTAATTTAAGGGAAGTGCGCGCTCTCGATCTTGAAGAAGATGCGCCACAGGCAATAGCCGAAGGTATAAATTTGAAATTTACCGATTCAGGCAGGCTGGTGGCTACTTTAAAAAGTCCTAAAATGCTGGATTATACCAATAAGTCTTTTCCTTATCGCGAATTTCCCCAGGGTGTGGAAGTAGAGTTTTTTGATGAACAGGATAAAAGTAATCGGGTTACTGCCGATTATGGTATCGTTTATGAAAAAACCAACCTTATAGATCTGCAGGGTAATGTAAAGATCATAACCGCCGATAGTACCCGTCTTGAGGCGAGCCAGTTATTTTGGGATCAAAACCAGAACTGGGTCTTTACCGATAAGCATAATACCATTCGTTTTCCTAACGGAGCGCTCAACGAGGGGGAAGGTTTTGATTCTAACCAAAATTTCGGTAATTTCCGTTCAAGAACGAATACCGGAGTCCAAATAATTGAAGAAACTAATGATGAGTAAATTTTTCAGGTATTTCGAATACGCCTATCTTTTTTTTGCCGCTTTTTTCATTTTCGAAGCTGTAAGAATTTGGAACACTGAAAGGAACAGAGCTTATTTGTTCCTGTTTTTCGTGTTGATCGCGGTTTTTATGTTCTTTTTTAAGAGGCGTTTTCGGCATAAATTCGAAGACCGTAACAAATAACCCGCATGGAGGTTGAGATACTTATTATTATTGCCTGTCTTCTTCTTTCAGCATTTTTTTCGGGAATGGAGATCGCTTATGTTTCTTCCAACAAGATCTTCATCGAAATTGAAAAACGACAGAATGATTTTCTCGCCAATATCTTAACACGCCTTACCAGGAAACCTTCCAAGTTCATCGCGACCATGCTGGTGGGAAATAATATCGCACTGGTAGTGTATGGTTTTTATATGGGAGACCTCCTAATGGCCTGGGTCGAATCATTACGGCCTTTGCACAGTGATCTGCTCAACTATATTTTTACAGATTTAAGCCTTTTCACCCAAACGCTCATTTCCACCCTTATCATCCTGCTTACTGCGGAATTTCTACCAAAAGTTTTCTTCCAGATCTATGCGAATACCATGCTGAAATTCTTTGCGGTACCCGCTTACCTGTTTTATATCGTTTTTAGTTTTATTTCATCTTTTGTGATCTGGATATCCGATCTTATTCTGAAAAGGTTTTTTAAAACCGAAGGTGATGAAGTGCAGCTTGCTTTCAGCAAAGTGGAGCTGGGAAATTTTATCACCGAACAAATGGAAACGGTAGAAGAAGATGAAGAGGTTGACAGTGAAATTCAGATTTTTCAGAATGCACTGGAATTTTCTGATATCAAAGCACGCGAGGTAATGATCCCAAGAACTGAGATTATCGCTGTAGACCAGAATCAGGATCCCAAAGATCTGATAAAAACTTTTACTGAAACCGGTCTTTCCAAGCTGCTGGTTTATAATGAAACCATCGATGATATTATCGGGTACGTCCATTCTTTTGAACTCTTTAAAAATCCTTCATCGATAAAATCGATCCTGCTTCCCGTAATTTTTGTTCCGGAGACTATGTGGGTGAAAGATGTATTGAACATTCTTATTAAAAAAAGGAAAAGTATTGCGGTGGTGATCGACGAGTACGGTGGAACGAGTGGGATGATGACCGTAGAAGATATCGTGGAAGAATTATTTGGAGAAATTGAAGATGAACATGATTCGGCTGTACTTATCGAAGAGGAACTGGCAAAAAATCATTATAAATTTTCCGCTAGGCTCGAGGTAGATTACCTCAATGAAACCTATAAGCTTGATTTGCCTGAAGGTGAAAACTACGAAACCCTCGGCGGTTTTGTGGTCAATCATACCGAAGAAATTCCGCAGGAAGGAGAGCTGATACATATTGAGGATTTTGAAATAAAAATTCTCGAAACCTCCAATACGAAAATCGAATTGGTAGAGCTGAAAATCAAACCTGAAGATTGAAAATTTAAAGTTAATATTTTGCTAATTTTAAATTTTATTATTAGTCTAAAAGCCTTATTTTCGCCCCCTGTATTTTGATAAATTTTAAATTCAAATGGCTGTATTAAATAAAATCAGACAAAGGTCTGTTTTTCTTATTATCATAATCGCGCTGGCACTTTTTTCTTTTGTACTTGCCGATTTGATCAAGAATGGAGGTTTTAACTCCAAAAGCTCACAAAATGTTATTGCTACCGTAAATGGTACTGATATAGGCAGAGAAGAATTTGCCCGCGAAGTAGAAAACCTCCAACGCAATATGGGAGGACAAATGAGTACCACGCAAGCTGTAAACCGTGTGTGGGATCAGAAACTTCGAGAGGTGATCCTTCAAAATCAAATTGAAGATCTTGGAATTAGAGCTGGAGAAGCGCAGATCATAAATATCTTAAGTGCCCAGATGGCTGGAGATCCACGTTTTACCAATGAAGCCGGAATGGTTGATGAAAACAGGATTAAAGAGTATATGGCTACGCTTAAAAGTACCTCGCCTCAGGCATATGAGCAGTTAACCAAAAATATAGCTAAAAGCGCTCGTATAAACACCTATTATAACATGATAAGTGCAGGGGTTGGTGCAACAGTCCTTGAAGGGGAGCAGGCTTACAGGTTCAGAAATGATAATATCAGCCTCGAATTTGTAAAAATTCCTTACTCCAGTATTCCTGATGAAAAAGTTGAAATTTCTAAATCGGAAATAAAAAATTATATCAAGGAGCATCCTGCCAAATTTAAAACTGAGGCTTCACGAAGTATACAATATGTGGTGTTCAATGAAGAGGCTTCACCTGAAGATAAAGCAGAGGCTAAACAGGAGCTAACTAACCTTCGCAATCAACGGGTAGAATACAATGCAGCTATTGGAGCAAATGATACACTTCCAGGTTTTAACGATACCGATGATTATGCTGAATTCATAGACAATAACTCAGATCTTCCCTTTGATAATTCCTTTAAATTCCGAAATGATCTTAAAGGGAAATATGCCGATTCAATATTCAAATTAAAGGAAGGTGAGACTTTTGGTCCTTACGAAGAGAATGGCTACTGGAAAATCTCCAAAGTTATTGAAGCGAAGAAAATCCCTGATTCTGTAAAAGCAAGTCATATTCTTATAGCCTACCAGGGCTCCGCTCCTCAGGCTACCAGGACCAAAGCCCAGGCAAAAGAGCTGGCTGACAGCATCGCGGGAGTGGTGAAAAAAGACAAATCTAAATTTGCCGATCTTGCTGCAGAATATTCAGCAGATACTTCAAATAAAGACAATGCTGGTGATCTTGGATATTTTACTCCGGGAATGATGATCCCGGCCTTTAATGATTTCGTTTTCCAAAATTCTGAAGGAGACATAGGAGTGGTGGAAACGCAATATGGATATCACGTGATATACATCGAAGATCAAACCGAACCTGCACCCGCGGTAAGAGTTGCTACTCTGGCCCGTGAGATCACTCCGTCAGAAGGTACTATGAACAAGTTGTTCAATGAGGTTACCAAATTTGAAATGTCGGCGAACGAAAATAATTTTAACGAAGTTGCCAAAGAAGGTAATTATGATGTGAAAACCGTTCGCGATATGAAGGCGCTGGATGAAAATATTCCCGGTGTGGGATCTGAAAGACGTATCGTTCAATGGACTTTTAATGAAGATACTGAAGCTGGAGACATAAAGCGCTTTGACACTTCGAACGGATATGTGGTTGCTCAGTTAATTTCTAAAAATGACGCGGGACTAATGAGTGTGGAAGAAGCTTCTTCTATTGTAACTCCTATCCTTCGAAAAGAAAAGAAAGCTGAAATGATCAAAAACAACATCAAAGGCAATACTCTTCAGGAAATTGCTTCCAACCATAACGTACAGGTTGAGCAGGCAGATGCTGTTAACCTGAATACGCCTACACTGCCAGGAGCTGGCAAGGAACCAAAGGTTGTAGGTACTGTTTTTGGCCTGAAAGAAGGAGAAGTTGCCGAGCCTATCGCTGGTGAGAAAGGTGTTTTTGTGGCAAAATTGCTGAGCAGGTTTAAGGCTCCTGAGATGGAAAACTATACTTCCTACGCTCAACAGGAAACAATGGAAAGAAGAGCTCAGGCCACTTCCCGGGTTTTTGATGCCCTTAAAAAGAAAGCCGATATTGAAGATAAAAGAGCGAAGTTCTACTAGAACAGGTCTCTAAAAAAAACATAATGAGCCTCACCTTTTGGTGGGGCTTTTTTTATTTAATCAGTTCCGTATAATCAAAAATGGTAGAATAGCCTTTTCTGCGGAAATATTCCTTTTCTTTTTCGTTGCCGATCGCAAGGATGAAATCACCGCCCCAGCCTCCAAGGCTTTTCAAAGTGCCCGGAAAATCGGGAAACAATTGATTCTTTATTTTAGGAAGCTTGATCGCCTGCGAGATCAGGCTTTCATGTGCTTCTAAAAGCAGCCTGAACTGCTCCAGGTTTTCCGATTCTAAAAGCTGCGTGGTAATTCCTGATATTTTTTTTACCAGTTCGGCATTTTGGTCTTTAGACTGTTTGCGATAATGGGCGATCGCTTCCCGACTGTTCTGTTTTCTATTGAGGTAAACAAAAAAAAGGTGCTCAACGAATTCTGGTGCAAAGTGTGTTTTAAAGCTTTCCGGCCCATGTTCGGTGATTTGGAAAAGTACCGGCTGGTCATTTGATGCCGCCGCAATATCATAACCGCTGCCCCCAAAGGTTCTTTCCAGGAGTAGATAATGATCGATATTTAACCACTGCGCGAGGTTGTTTATGAGCGTTGAAGAGGTCCCGAGACCCCATTTTCGGTTAAAATCCAGCCGATTTGTGATCTTATATCCTTTGCCTGAAAATGCATTCTTATTAAGCTTAAATGCTGCATTCAATATTTGTTCGAGTCTTTCGTCTATGGCTTTTCCTTCCGGATCATCAGGTGAAAATTCATCTTTTTTTACCGATTTAATTCTATCGGCTTCAATGCTGAAATGAGATTCAAACCATAACTTTCCATTTTCATCAAAATTATGCCATGCTATTTTTCCTTCCGCGGCAGATTCTACGATCATAGTTTGTCCTTTCTTAGATGGCAATGCCAAAGCCAGAGCTCCATCTAATACCGCGTACTCACCCGTTAGCAGAATTTTTCCGTTGCTTCTGAAGATCTGCATCAGGAACGAAGTTTTTCGAGTTGTTCCACTACGCTGCTGTGGGTAATAGTATGATGTGTGAAAAATTCTATCATGATCTTCTTTTCTTCATCGGTTGCTTTATACTGGTTGAGAATGTTCATGAGGTGCATTTTCATATGTCCCTGTTGAATTCCGGTAGTGACCAAAGAACGCAGGGCGGCGAAATTTTGTGCCAGACCGGCCACCGCAGTAATCTTCATCAATTCTTGGGCAGAAGGTTTCTGAAGAATATCCAGGGCCAGTTTAACCAGGGGATGAAGGCCTGTGAGGCCGCCCACTGTTCCTAAAGCCAGGGGAAGTTCGGTCCAGAATTTAAAGGTACCGTCAACAATTTCGGCATGAGAGAGGCTTCTGTATTTTCCGGTTCGGGAGGCATAGGCATGTACTCCTGCTTCCACCGCCCTGAAGTCGTTTCCTGTAGCCAGGACCACTGCATCGACGCCGTTCATAAGTCCTTTGTTGTGCGTTACTGCGCGATAAGGTTCTATTTCAGCGATTTTGACCGCCTGTATAAATTTTTCAGCAAATTCTTCTCCGGTCATTTCGGTATTCTCGGTAAGCTCTTCAACCTTGCAGGACACCTCGGCTCTCACCAGGCATTCCGGAACGTAATTCGATAGAATACTCATGATTATTTTCAGGTTCTTTTCTTCCGCAGAAAAAGTATCTTCTTTAGAGGCTTCTTCAGCCAAAACTTCGGCAAATTTTTCAAGACAGGAATTTATGAAATTTGCGCCCATGGAATCGCGGGTGTCAAAGGTCACAAATAGCTGATAATAATGCTCCATTTCAGAAGTCTTGTCCTTCAGCTCGATGTTTAAAATTCCGCCACCGCGCTTTTCCATATTTTGAGTAATATGCTGCACCGCTTCATGAAAAAGAGGTTTGATCCTGCTAAAAAAGGCCTTTAGCTTTTCAATATTTCCGGTAAAAAGAAAATGAACCTGACCTATCTTTTGGGTGCCGAGGATTTCAGCTTTGAATCCGCCACGCTCGCTCCAGAATTTGGCTGCCTTACTCGCTGCTGCCACTACTGAGCTTTCTTCGATCACCATTGGTAGGGTATGGTAAGAACCATTAATAAGAAAATTTGGCGCCAGTCCTAATGGCAAATAAAAATTGGTAACAGTATTCTCTATGAATTCATCATGCAGTTTTTGCAGTTTTTCATCTTCATTCCAGTACTGTTTCAATACTTTCACAGCACCCGCATCATTCTGAAGGTAATTTTCTGCAAGCCAGCTTATTTTTTCATTCTTGCTTAATCTCGAAAAGCCGATAACCGGTTTAGCCATTTTTTAATATTTCAGAAGCCCAAAGATACAATTCCTATTTTTCTGATTCTTTAGCCTCAAATGAATACTTCTTATTTCGGATAAATTATTTTAACAGTTTGTTAGTATTTTAATGCCTACAATGATATTTTTTTGATGAAATTTTAGTAAACTTGGCCTTCATTAATTATTTCTTAAATAAATGAAGTTCGACGAAATACTTATTGTATCTGTACATGCAATATTTTTATTTCTCATCATTTCAGGTCTTCCAATAATCTTTCAAAAGAAACCTGGTTTGGATTACTCAGGATTAAATTTTCATTTTATTTTCAATTCCATTTCCATTACTGCCACTTTTTTGGGAACGGGCAGGATCAACTTCATTTTTAATAGCACAAAAAAACAAAACATTCAATGGCAACAAGCGAGGTTAGGGTAAAACAAAAAGAGCTTTTCGGGCATCCGGTAGGGCTTTATATTCTCTTTTTTACAGAAATGTGGGAGCGGTTTTCTTATTATGGAATGCGTGCTATTCTTGTTCTGTATCTGGTAAGTGAAACAACAAATGATAATGCCGGCCTGGGCTGGTCTCAAGACGACGCGCTGGCGCTATATGGTTGGTACACGATGTTAGTTTATGTGGCTTCCATCCCCGGTGGGATAATCGCAGATAAGCTTTTGGGCCAGAAACGGGCCGTACTGATAGGGGGCATAGTACTGGTAGCCGGGCATGGGATTCTTGCAGTCGAAGAAATGTGGGCTTTTTATACCGGTTTAACGCTCATTATTACTGGCGTAGGATTCCTTAAACCAAATATCAGTACCATGGTTGGGGGATTATATAAAGAAGGAGATATTAGAAGGGATAAAGGATTCACTATTTTCTATATCGGGATTAACCTTGGAGCTTTTCTTTCCAGTCTTATCGTAGGATACGTGGGGGAAAATATTGGATGGCATTATGGATTTGGTCTGGCCGGTATTGCGATGGCACTTGGACTTATCAACTATGTTGCAGGACAAAAACACCTGGCGAATGTGGGGAACCTTCTTTCTAAAGTCGAAATGGATGAAGGCGCTTCACTCGGAAAATTATTTAAAGATCTTTTCCAGTCTCCACCGCAGTTAATCGTTTCTGCAATCCTTCTGGCGGCTTCTTTTTACGGGATGTTCGCAATGGGAATTGCTTACGGGTTACTTTTTATTTTTCTAACAGTAGTGATCGCTATGATGATGATGGTTTATAAAGATTTAACCACCAAAGTGATGAAGGACAGGTATGTGGTCATGTTGCTGTCTTTTATTCTCGTCATCGTTTTCTGGGGTGCTTTTGAACAGGCCGGGGGACTTATGAATATCTACGCCCTCGACAATACAGATAGAACCCTGCCTTTCACACTTCCTTTGATCGGAAATGAAGTTCCTGCCTCCTGGTTCCAGTCTTTAAACGCGATGTTCATTATTATTTTCGGACTCATCGTGGCTAATTACTGGGCTAAAAGAAAACTAAAGAATAAAGAGGCTTCTTCTATCTTTAAAATGGCAATTGGAGTTATTATCATGGGGCTGGGGTTTGTTTTTATGGTGTTTGCAGCGCTTCAATTTCAGGAAAAGGGATCTTCTGCAATGTACTGGCTGGTTCTGGCTTATCTTTTCCATACTATTGGTGAACTTTGTTCTTCTCCTGTTGCACTTTCGTTTATCACCAAACTGGCGCCCGTGCGCTATGCCTCTTTGATGATGGGGGTTTATTTTGCCGCCACAGGTCTTGGAAATAAAGTAGCAGGAATTGTTGGAGAAGCGGCTTCACAAGCCGGAGATATAGCAATTTTTTCAGGAATTACAATTTTCACTGTTTGTTTCGCTACTTTAGTGTTAATAATGCTTAAACCCTTAAAACGTTTGACTCATGGAGCCGAAGATAATGAGAGGGAAATGCTGGAGCAGGAGACCTACGAAATTTCAGATACTGAAAGAGAATAAACTTAAAAACTAGCTGTCATGGATATCACATTATGGATCATGATTATTGGATGGGTTTTTGTGCTCATCTGGGTTCCTTTTATAATTTATACCAATAAAGACACTCATCCAAAGGCCCTTTTTGTACTTTTTTTCGCCGAAATGTGGGAACGGTTCTCCTATTACGGAATGCGGGCGCTGCTCGTTCTTTACATGACCAAGGTTTTATTCATGGATCTGGCCCAAAACGTTGCGGAGACCCAGGCCTATGGGATTTATGGTTCCTATACTGCCATGGTTTATTTGTTCCCCGTGATTGGTGGTCTTGTGGCCGATCAATTACTCGGCTTTAAAAAGACCATTATCTGGGGTGGTATTCTCATGGCCCTTGGGCATTTTACCCTTGCCTTGCAGGGATTTGAGTCACTTGAAGGAAATATGCCGTTTTTCTTTGCGGCACTGGCTTTAATTATCGTGGGGAATGGCTTCTTTAAGCCTAATATCAGCTCTTTCCTTGGAACCTTTTATGATCCTAATGATGCTCGTAAAGATGGTGCTTTTTCTATCTTCTATATGGGTGTGAATATCGGTGCTTTTCTTTCAACGCTTACCTGTGGGTATGTGGGACAGGAAATAAACTGGCATTATGGTTTTGGTCTTGCGGGAATAGGAATGACGCTGGGGCTTATCGTTTTTTATATTTTCACTCGAAAAAGTAAGGATTTCGAAGGGAAGGGATTGCCGCCTGAGGAAGTGCGCAGTGGCGAGAAGAAGTTCATTGGAATGAAACCTGAAATAGGCGTTTATGTGCTTTCAATTATTGCTATTCCTGTTTGTGCTTATATGCTGGACCTCGATGAAGTCATGGCAGGTGCCCTGATTATCATTTCACTGGGAATTGTCGCGTACCTTGTTTATGAGGCACTAACTGCCAAAGATAAAGTTGTGGGGCAACGCCTGCTGGTAGTTGTGGTGCTGTTTTTCTTCCATGCCGTTTTTTGGGCCCTTTTCGAGCAGGCCGGAGGAAGCTTAACCATTTTTACCGATAAGAACGTGGATCGGTTAATAGGTTCCACCGAAATTCCTGCATCTATTTTCCAAAGTCTGAACCCTTTATATATTATGCTCCTGGCGCCTGTATTTTCCTGGTTATGGCTTAAATTGAGCAAAGCTGGAAAAGAGCCCAGTACCCCAATGAAGTTTGTACTTGGTCTAACGCAGCTAGCTTTAGGTTTTGCGGTAATTGTAATAGGTGCTAAATTCTTTGCCTCTGGTGAAGGCCTGGTTCCCGTAATTTTCCTGGCTCTGATGTATTTACTTCATACTACTGGTGAATTATCGCTTTCGCCCATCGGCCTGTCGATGGTAACAAAATTATCCCCGGCGAAAATTGTTGGTTTTGTAATGGGAGCCTGGTTCTTATCTATTGCTCTGGCCAATAAAATGGCCGGAATTATAGGGACTCTTACCACCAATGAAGAGGTAACAGATGATACACCAGTATCAGTCACCTTGTCTTTCTTTTCAAACACCTATTTTATATGGGGGGTTTGTGTCGTGGGTGGTGCCGCCTTGCTGTTATTATTGCTGGTACCCTTGCTCCGCAAATGGATGAACGGAATTCATTAATTTTAGGAATGCTTTTTGTTTAGTTTATTGAAAATTACTGAAAATGAAAAAAATATTTCTCCTTATTTGTCTGCTCTCAATAGGATTTCTGAATGCTCAGAAAGTAGATTGGATGAGTATGAATGAAGCTTTGGAGGCCCAGAAAAAAGAACCTAAAAAGATCCTTGTTGATGCTTATACAAATTGGTGCGGCCCCTGTAAAATGCTTGAAAAAAATACATTTTCTAATGAAAAGGTCGCCAATTACATCAACGAAAATTTTTACGCGGTGAAATTTAATGCGGAAGGGAATGAAACTATAAAATACAAGGATACTATTTTTAAAAATAACAATTTCGATCCAGCCAGGGAGAATTCCCGCAATGGAGTTCATGATTTTGCGAGAGCGATGGGCGTAACTGCCTATCCAACTATTGTTTTCTTTGATGAAGAAGGCAATTTTATAGCTCCAATCAAAGGCTATATGTCACCGGGCCAGATCGAGATATTTTTGAAAGTATTCGCGAGCGATGATTATAAAAAAATGAAAAGTGATGAAGCCTGGAAAAAATATCAGGAAGAATTCAAAGGTACTTTTTCGGGATAGCGATTAAGGATTTTTTAGAATATAGGCTCCCTTTTCACCAGTATAGTGGAAAGGGATTTTTTTATCCCGACAACTGGTTTTCCATTTTTTTAGGAGCCATGGCGCATTTGAAGCATCGGCAATAATTTTCTCAGGATGGACAGTTGAAATTAGTCGGTCGAGGTTAATTTTTGGGGAATCTTTTAAAATTAGGATTTCAGGAGAAAAGCCCGGAATGTTATAAATTCCACTACTATCAAGGCTTAAAACGGTTTTTCCTGAAACTTCAATGATGGAAAAAGGATCTTCAAACTTCAGATTTTTGATCCTCCTTTCTCTCAGATAATCTTTTAGCAGAATTCCTTCAGGCTTTTGAGCGCCAAAAACCACCAAATTTTCATTTTCTTTTTTAGCGATTACGGAGGTCCCGGATTTTTGAAATACGATCAATTCTTCCGAAGGGATCATTTTAATTCCAACAATGCTTATCACCTGGAAAATCAAAATGGCTGTAAGCAGAAAAACGAGGTTTTTGAAAGTTCTTCTGTGCAATAGAAATAAAAATGCTATCAGAACCACAAAATAGACCAGCATTTGAAACAGGGAAAATCTGAGGTCGCTAAAAACAAGATTTTCGTAACCGGCGATGGTTTTTACAAATCTGTTCATTAAAGACAGCAGTTGGCTAAATCCTTCCGCCAGAAAATCCGGCAGAATATTGAAGATTGCAAGTACTATTACGAGTAATCCAACACCAAGAATTATGGCTAATAGAGGTAAAATAAAGAGGTTGGTTAGAAGGAAAAGCCCCGGAAACTGGTGAAAATAAAATAAAGAAAGCGGGAAAATTCCAATTTGTGCCGATAGGCTCACTGCAGTAAGTTTCCAGAAATAATCTACCCATTGATTCCTTATTTCAATAGTTTTATAAATGAACGGATAAAAGATCACGATGGCCGTGACCGCCAAATAGCTAAGTTGAAATCCTACCTGAAAAAGGTAAAAAGGATTGATCAGGAGGAGGAAAAAAAGGGAGACAAAAATACTGTTGAGCGTACTTGTTTTACGGTTTAGCTGCATGCCTACCGCTATAAAACTAAACATACTTACCGCCCTGACAACCGATGGGCTAAGTCCTGTAAGCATGGCAAAAAACCATAGCAGAATAATGAGGACAATGGTTTTAATGATTTTTCCATAGCGGAATTTTTCCATTGGTTTTAGTATAAAATTGAACAGCCAGAGGAGAATACCAATGTGCAAACCTGAAATTGCCAGAATATGGATCGCTCCTGCGGCCGCATAATCTTTGTACATCACATTGCTGATATTCCTGCGTTCGCCCAGGAGCAAAGCTTCAAAAATAGCCAGTTCAGAAGCAGAGAAACTCGATCTTTCAAGACTGCTCATGATAGAATGCCTTATTTTTCCCGCCGGTCTTAAAATGGAAAATGAAGGTTGTGGAAGTATTTTTAGTTGGCTGCCGGAAAGATTTAGCTGCCGTTCAATCCTCATTCGCCTTAAATAATCTTTATAACTGAACTGGAACGGGTTTAAAGGCGGTTTTATCTTTTGTGGTTCAAAAGGCAGCAACAGGTAGGTTCCCGGTTCCAGGGTTCTTGCGGGTAGGGAATCGGTAAGATTCAGAAGGATTCGGCCGGAAACTTTTTTAACTGAATTCTCAAAAACCAGTTCTTCCGATTCCAGGACATAGCGCCTGGAAAATCCGGTGGATTTAAGAATTTCAGTTACCTGGGCTTTTAAAAGGGGAGAATTTCCCTCATCTTCATATCGAAGATAATGATTTTGCTGATTTTCAGGTTTTGAGAAATGCGCACTGCTGAAGCCAATGCTGAAAATTAATAAAAAGGCGGCGATTCCAGGAAGGCTTCCGTAAAAGAGCTGTTTTCGGGTATAAAAATAAACGGCGGCAAAAGAGACTAGTCCGAAACCGGTTAAACAGAAACTGAAAGTATTAGTTGCAGCAGTGTAAAATCCTGCGAGCAGGCCTGAAATAAGGTAAAGGCAGAGCCTGAGAAAAATAAATCGGAAACTCTTCAATTGCAGTGAATTAGCTTCCGAATGTATAAAAAAATCAAATGATCCTGCGGGCCATTACAAAATTATTTTTCCAGTATGCTTCTGATAATAAAGAAATTATCACTCCCGCTGATGTAGTGGAATGGATAAAATATATTTCCCCGTTTTTCACCTTTACCACCAGGCCCACATGATTAATTACATTTCGGTTTTTACTGGTTTGAAAAAACAAAAGATCTCCCGGGCTTACTTCTTTTAGAAACAATCGTTCACCCTGCAAAGACATTGCTCGAGCAGTTCTGGGGATGGATATATCCTCCTGAAGAAAACTCACGTACACCAATCCGGAGCAATCCATTCCCCTTTTAGAGGTGCCGCCATACCTGTAGCGCGTTCCTTCAAATTTCTGGGCATTCTTTACAACTTTTGATGCGATTTCAGTGCTGATATCACCTCTTTTAGGTTCGGTGGAATAACGGCTTTCTTCTTTGGTGGTGATAACGGCATGTTTTGCCCCACAGGAAGTTAAAATTATTGCGGTTAGGAATAAAAATGGGAATAAAAGTATTCTCAGTTTCATCGGTTTTTAGAGGCTAAAACTTTGTTGTAGATAAGATTGGCAGTTTTTTTACTTGCACCCTGCCCGCCAAGTTTCTGTTCCAGTTCATAATAATCCCTGAAGATTCTCTGGCGAACGGTATCGTCTAGAATTTTTTTCAGTTCACTTGTAAGGTTTTTGGTGTTGAGATCGTTCTGGATAAGTTCTTTCACGACTTCCCTTTTCATTATAAGGTTCACCAGGGAAATATAATCGAGATTGATAATTTGTTTGGCGATGTGATAAGAAATAAAATTTCCCTTATAGCAAACTACCTCCGGCACTTTAAAAAGCGCGGTTTCCAGAGTAGCGGTGCCTGAAGTTACAAGAGCAGCGTGAGCTAAAGTCAGGACGTCATAAGTTTTGTTCATGACCAAGTTCACATTCGATTTTTTGATGAACTGATGGTAAAAATTTATATCCTGGCTTGGTGCCCCGGCAATAATGAACTGATATTCCCTGAAATCTTCGGTTATACTGAGCATTATCTTCAACATCTTTTCGATCTCCTGCTTCCTGCTTCCAGGTAACAGGGCGATGATCGGGCGATCATCCAGGTCATGTTCATTTTTGAACTTCTCAATATCGAGTGGCGGCCGGTTTTCAATGGCATCGAGCAAAGGATGGCCTACAAAATGTACCGGAAAATTGTGTTTTTGGCTATAAAATTCTTCTTCAAAAGGAAGGATTACATACATATAATCTACATCCCTGCGTATTTTTTTGATACGGTTTTCTTTCCATGCCCAGATCTGAGGTGAGATATAATAGTGAGTCTGGAAGCCTTCTTTTCGGGCCCATTCCGCGATACGCATATTAAAACCTGGATAATCGATGAAAATTATCGCGTCAGGTTTATAATTTAAAATGTCTTCTTTACAGAAACTTATATTCTTGAGTATGGTAGGCAAATTCATCAATACTTCGGCAAAGCCCATAAAGGCAAGTTCCCTGTAATGTTTAACAGGATTTCCTCCCTGTGCCGTCATAAGATCACCACCCCAAAACCTGAAATCGGCATTTTTATCGGTTTCTTTTAATGCCTTCATCAGGTTGGAAGCATGTAAATCTCCTGAAGCTTCGCCGGCAATGAGGTAATATTTCATTTTATATGAATTTATAGATTGCCACCCCAATAGCAACAGCCACAGTGGCCATTAAAACCCCTCGGGCGTGATAATTCTGTTTTTTCTTCAGAAACACGAAAAAAGGAATAAAATTAAAGACTGCCCCAAGAGCTATTATTTTTCCGAGATATCCGTTAGCGATGGCATCCTGAAGGGTGGCGTCCATTCCTACTTTCGAAAAAATAGAAACATACAGAAGAACACCCGCGATATTTGCAGCAATTCCTGTTAAGAATCCGGTAAATATATTTTGCTTAATCATCAAGAGTCCAATTTTTAAGATCCTTTATAAAATGATGGGCCGTAAGGTCAAATTGGACGGGAACAACGGAAACATAACCATCCCGCAAGGCCCTTTCATCGGTATCTTCACCTTCATCCTTATTGATGAATTTTCCCGTAAGCCAGTAATATTCTCTTCCCTGAGGGCTGGTTCTTTTGTCAAATTCTTCCTCCCAGTGTGCATCGGCCTGCCGGCAAACTTTAATGCCCCTGATCTCCTCTTCCTTTAGTTTAGGGAAATTGACATTCAGGACCACTCCTTTTGGCAAACCGTTTTTCAGCACATTGTTTGTAATGGTTTTTATGTATTTCCTGGTTGGTTCAAAATCGGCATTCATTGAATAATCAAGTAAGGAAAAACCAATGGCCGGAATTCCTTCGATCCCTGCTTCTACTGCAGCGCTCATGGTTCCCGAATAGATCACATTAATAGAAGAATTTGAACCGTGGTTAATGCCGCTGACACAAAGGTCGGGTTTGCGATGAAGGATCTCCTGTGTCGCGATCTTAACACAATCTGCAGGTGTTCCCGAACAGCTGTATTCTTTATGATTGAAATTTTCTTTTATACTTACCTGTTCACAAAAGAGTGTATCACTAACAGTGATCGCATGTCCCATCCCGCTTTGGGGACTGTCAGGTGCAACCACAATAACGTCTCCCAGTTCTTTCATTACTTCAATAAGCGTCCTGATGCCCGGGGCGGTGATACCATCATCATTGGTGACGAGAATAAGCGGTTTTTCCTTTTTCATGCAGACTATTTTTTGATAGGGCTAAAATAACAATTTAAGAAGGAAAGCTTATATTAGTGGCTTAACAAAAAATTGACATCAAAAACTGTCATTCTTGGCATAGTTTTTACTATAATTACGTTAACCACACGATGACGAAATTAAAAAGAGTTATGAAAAAGAATTTAAAAATTTTGGCGGTAATACTCCTTATGGCTGCCGCGGCCTGTAGTTTTACTACCAAAAACTTCGATGATCCTAATAAAGATAAGCTCTTGCTGGATCTTATTACCTATGTGATCAACCAGGGCCATTACGCGCCAAAAGATATTAATGATAATTTTTCGGAAAAAGTTTATAATCATTTCCTCGAATCTTTAGATCCTTCTAAGCGATTCTTTTACGCAAAGGATATTGCGGAATTTGATAAATATAAAGACCAGCTGGACGATGAGATCAAGAACAAAGAGATCAACTTCTTTGATCTTGCCTATAACCTTTTGAACCAGCGAATGGAAGAGAATAAATCCCTTTATAAGGAGATCCTTTCCAGGCCTTTTGATTTTTCAGAAGAAGAAGAAATAAATACCGATTATGATAAGCAGGAATATGTTTCTTCAAAGGAAGAAATGAGGGAAAGATGGAAAAAACAACTAAAGTTTAACACCCTTATTAATTTTTACGATCTTAAGCAGGACGAGAAGGCAAAAAAAGAGAAAGATCCTTCTTATGAAATGAAATCTGATGCCGAACTTGAAAAACAGGCCAGAGAATCTACAATGTCTAATCTCGACAACTTCTATGACTTTACAAATGATCTTGAAAGAGATGATTATTTTTCGGTTTACATCAATTCTATAGTCGAAGAATTTGATCCACATACCTATTATTTCGCACCTCAGGATAAAGACCGTTTTGATATTGCCATGTCTGGTAAATTAGAAGGAATAGGAGCAAGATTGATCAAAGACGGTGACGACATTACCATTACCGATGTTATTTCCGGAGGGCCTGCCTGGAGAAGTGATGAAATTGATCAGGGCGATGTGATCCTTAAAGTAAAGCAGGAAGATGAAAATGAGGCTGTGAGCGTGGTAGGAATGAGACTTGATGATGCCGTAGACCTTATAAAAGGGCCTAAAGGCACTAAAGTGACACTTACACTCCGTAAAAAGCTGATGGGAAACATCGAAGATGTTACCTTAACCCGTGATGTAATCGAAATTGAAGAAACTTACGCCAAATCTTCTATGGTGGAGAAGAATGGAAGAAAATTCGGAGTGATCAATCTTCCCAAGTTCTATTTTGATATGGACGATTATGAAAGCCGAAATGCAGCTTCAGATATTAAAAAAGATATTATACGCCTGAAGCAGGAAGGCATGGAAGGCCTTGTACTCGACCTTAGAAATAACGGTGGAGGATCTTTGAAAACCGTGGTGGATATTGCCGGTTTATTTATTAAAGATGGGCCAGTTGTCCAGGTAAAATCAAACGGACAGAAAAAAGAGGTGCTTAAAGATGAAGACCCTCAGATAGTATGGGATGGACCCCTGGTAATTCTTGTGAATGAATTATCTGCTTCGGCTTCTGAAATTCTTGCGGCAGCCATGCAGGATTATAAAAGAGCCATTATTATAGGAAGCAAACAAACCTATGGAAAAGGAACCGTTCAAAATGTAATCGACCTAAACAGATGGCTGAGAAATAACGATCTCGGCGATATGGGAGCACTTAAGATCACCACGCAGAAGTTCTATCGAGTGAATGGTGGTTCCACACAGCTTGAAGGTGTGAAAAGTGATGTAGTGGTACCAGATAGATACAGTTATGTAGATGTGGGTGAAAAAGATCAGGAGAATCCGCTGCCATGGGATAAAATCGATCCTGCAGATTACAGCGTTTGGAATGGCTATGTAGATTATGAGGAAGCCATAAAAGCAAGTAAAGAACGAATGAGCGAGAATCCGCAGTTGAAACTTATCGATGAGAATGCAAAATGGATCAAAGAGCAGAGCCAGGAAAATGTATATCCTTTAAACTATGACAGATATGCTACCGAAGCTGCAAAAGACAAGGCAGTAGCTAAACAATTTGATGCTCTGAAAAATTACGAGACTAATCTTACTTATACTTCTCTTCCTTATGAAAAAGAACAATTCGCAACCGATACTGTTCTAAAGGAAAAAAGGGAAAGATGGCACGAGAGCCTCAGTAAAGATGTGTATATGGAAGAAGCGATCAATGTGCTTGAAGATATAAAACTCAATAATATCTCCCGAAGCAAAGTTGCCGATGCCAATGGGAAACAAAAGGTTAAAGACTAAAGTTTCAAAATATAATTTAAAGCCTCCGCGATAGTGGGGGCTTTTTTATTCAAGAAGATGAAGAGAAAATATATTTATCCTATTATCATCCTGATCATCGCGGCTATAATTCTGCTGATGGATCAATGTTCTTAAAAGGAAAGCCTTTCAGAATCTAACTTAATAAAGATAAAGAGAAGAACCGTGAATCCCCAGAGTGCAGAGCCCCCGTAGCTGAAAAATGGAAGTGGAATTCCTACCGTGGGGAATATGCCTACCACCATTCCAATATTCACGAGAAAATGAATAAAAAGTATCCCTATCACCGAATAACCGTACACCCGGTTAAATTGTGAGCGTTGCCGCTCTGCAAGTTGCAGCAGGCGAAGCAGTAGGAAAACAAAAAGAATGATCACTGCGGCACTCCCCGCAAAACCCCATTCTTCTCCTACCGTGCTGAAAATATAATCGGTATGTTGTTCGGGAACAAAATGGCCTTTTGTTTGTGTGCCTTCGGTCCAGCCTTTACCCAGCCACCCGCCACTACCAATTGCAATTTCGCTCTGGTTGGTATTATAGCCAATTCCGCGTGAATCTACCTCCTTTCCCAAAACAATATTAAAACGGTCGCGATGCCGCTGTTCAAAGACATTATTGAAAATATAGTTTACCGAAAAACTTAATCCTATAGTGAAAATGGCAAACAGAGTGATAAGGATCCTTCCCGGCCTCTTTTTTCTTTTTCTGAAAAAGATAAGCACAGCGATCCCTAAAACTCCCAGGCTTACCCAAAGCGGACCTACAACAAGCGTAAGTATAAAAACCGCTACTGCCGATAAACCCGTGACCAAATAAAAACCCGAAAGGCCTTCGCGGTAAAGCGGAAAGAAAAAAGCAGCATATACAAGCGCGCTGCCTGGATCTGGTTGCGGAATGATGATCAGGGCCGGCAGCGCGATGATGATAAATGCTTTAACCTGGTGGCTCAAACGCCTTATGTTGGTTTGAATGTCACTCAGATATTTTGCCAGCGCGAGTGAAGTGGCAAATTTGGCAAATTCAGAAGGTTGTATGCTCAAACCTCCAAAAGAATACCAGGAGGTAGCTCCCGAGATCGTTTTTCCGAAGAGAAATAAGCCCGCTAAAGAGAGCAGGGAAATAATATAAATGACGCTGGCAAAGCGCTGGTAAAATTTCGCCTCGATAGAAAGAACGATGACGATTATTAGGAAACTTAGCAGGATCCATAAGGCCTGTTTCCCGTATACCTGGTCAAGGTCGAAATAAGATCCGGTATTATTGCCGAGGGCGGCAGAGTAAATATTGGCCCAGCCAAAACCAACAAGAAGTAAATAAATTAAAATGCTAATCCAGTCAAATCCTGCGCTGCTTTTGGCCATTTACTGATTGATTACGAAAGGTTTTCCGCTTAGCGGTTTTGCATATTCTTCTTCCAGGCTGTGGCTTAAAATCCAGTTTTCCATGTCGGTCCTGCTGATTGTTCCTTTTAGGTATTTTTCTATCATAAGGCTGGCGATTCGCCCGGCATAACGGCTTCCCCAATAACCATTTTCTACAAAAACCGCTATGGCAATTTTAGGATTATCTACCGGGGCAAAAGCCACAAAAATAGAATGGTCTGTAAGCTGGACCCTTTTCCCGCCTATTTTGGTATAATTTTCAGCGGTTCCGGTTTTCCCTGCAATCTCGATGCCCGGTACCTGAAGGCTTGAGGCCGTTCCGGTTTTATATACCTGGTGCATTCCTTCCACAACGGGATCAAAATTCCTGGAATCTATGGTAGTAAAATTTTTAGTGGTGAATTTTTCATTATCAATATCCTTCCCGTTTATTTTTTTCAGAATATGAGGGATTTTGTACCAGCCTTTATTTCCGATAGTTGCTGCCATATTGGCAAGCTGGATAGGAGTCATTAAAACTTCCCCCTGGCCAATGGCGTTTGAGAGGGTAGCAGTTGCATACCATTTATAGGTTGGATAATTATAGATTTGATTGTAATAATCTGCATCGGGGATTTTTCCCGGGCGGCCTGTATTGAGATCAGATCCCAGATAATCACCAAGTCCAAAACTTTTCAAATGTGCATTCCAGGCATCAATTCCCTGTTGAGGGGTGGGATATTTTTCGATGATCCTTCTGTAAACATTCGCAAAATATGAGTTACAGGACATTGAAATTCCGTCGATCATAGCAAGTGGACTACGATGGGAGTGACAGCCAAGTTTTCTTCCCCTTCCGTAACTATATCCGTGGTTACAGCTAAATTTATCAGAGGTATCCACCACTCCTTCCTGCAGGCCGATAAGGGCATTGAGTGTTTTGAACGGCGAGCCGGGAGGATATTCTGCGAGCAAACCACGATCGTAAAGAGGTTTTGCAATAGAATCGTAATAAAGTTTGGTAAAATTCTTCGAGCGCTGTCTTCCCACCAAATCTGCAGGATCATAACTTGGCGCGGTTATAAGAGCCAGTATCTCGCCGCTTTCAGGTTCAATTGCAACAATTCCACCGCGTTTGTGCTCCATTAACTTACTTCCGTATTCCTGCAGTTTTGAATCTATGGTGATGGTGATATCCTTTCCTTTTTCCGGTAAGGTATCGTAGATCCCATCTTTATAAGGCCCCAGATCTCTATTGAAACGATCTTTCTGAATGTATTTCACCCCTTTGACTCCGCGTAAAATATCTTCGTAAGTTTTTTCTACTCCGGCGCGGCCAATAAGGTCTCCCGAAATATAATAGGGATCAGTTTTGATAATATGCTGGTTAACTTCGGCAATATATCCCAGTACATTTGCGCTGTGATGTACCTGATAGTCACGCAAAGAACGCTTTTGAATATAAAAACCTTCATATTTCCTCATTTTCTCCTGAAGGACCGCATATTCACTCTTGGTAAGCTGAGGGATCACCACTGACGGAAGCATAGGTGAATAAATCCTGGCCTTGTCAAGTTTTTTTTCGAGGTTTTCCTTGGTGAGATTCAGAATACTGCAAAATTCGGTAGTGTCAAACGGCTTCAGGTTACGTGGTATAACCATGACATCGTATGAAGGCTGGTTAGAAACCATCAGGTTTCCCTCCCGATCGTAAATATATCCCCGCTGCGGATAATCATATACTACTTTTATCGCATTGTCACGTGAACGAATTGCCAGGGAAGTATCTACAACCTGAAGGTAGAAAAGCCTTCCTATAAATAGTAATCCGGTGGTTAAGATGGTGATGTAGAGCAGTATTTTTCTCATCGATATTTTTTACTGAACAATGTGAGGCTGAGAAACACCAATATGATCGTGAATATACTCGAAAATAACGTCTTTTTCAATATCAATATTATATGTGTTAGACTAAACATTTCCAATGAAAACAACACAAAATGATGTATTAAGACCATAAGGGCCACGTAACTTAATTTAGCTCCGATAGGTGCGTTGGAAAGTCGGATATTCTGATGATCATAACTTATGCCAAAGGAGAATCGAAGCAAATAAGGCCTTATGAAAGCCGCTACAAGGCAGGCAGCCGCATTGATGCCGCCGCTATCTTCAAAAATATCAATGCTTAAACCGAGTAAGAATGCCAGGAAAAGAAACAGGCTTTGATTTCCTGTAAACGGATAAAGAAGGATAAACAAAACGTATAGATATGGGTTTATATATCCTGCAAAATTGATGTTGTTGAGAATTAAAACCTGAAGAAAGATCAGGATAACAAAGCGGCCGATATTTGAAAGCAATGTACTATTCATTATTATCCTTTTCCAAAGCTTTTATTTCGTCCTTATTCAAATTTTCAATCACGTACACATAGCCTATATTCGTCATGTCGTTGAACAATTTCACATCAATAGTGTAATAGCTCTGCGTCTGGTCAAGCTTAAAATCGGTTATTTTACCAATGGGCAGTCCCTGAGGGAAAATTAATGAACGACCTCCCGTTATGATCGTATCGCCTTTTTGCAGTGGAGCCTGCCTTGGTACATCGATAAGCTGTACCACATTGGGATCTTTTCCATTCCAGATAAGGCTTCCAAAATGATCGGTTTTTTTAAGCTGTGCGTTAATCCTGGAACGGCTGTTTAAGATTGAGATCACCCGGGAATAATGATCGTTTACGCGATCAACGATGCCAACTATGCCCTGGCTGGTAATGACGCCATATTCAGGTTCAATGCCCGATTTTTCACCGCGATTCAGGGTGAGGTAATTATCAACTTTTGCAAAATTATTATTGATCACCCTTGCAGTGCGAAACATATAATCTCCCTGGAAAGAAGTGCTGTCAAGTTGTTTTTCTACGGAAATACTGTCGTTGATATTCGAAATAATATTTCGCAATTTGTTATTCTCTTCCAGAAGCCGCTCATTATATTCGTCGAGATGCAAATAGGCGTTGAGATTATTAGCCCAGGAATAAACACCTCCGGTCACAACATTTGCAGAGCTTATAAATCTGCTTTTCTGGAATGAGTGGTTCTGAATGGTAAGAAATAAGGATACAGCAAAGAGGAACAGGAATAGTATGTTATTCTTATTCCTAATAAGAAAATTGAAAATCTGCTGCATAAGTTAAACTTCTCCTACTTGATCAAAATCCCTTTGTAACGGCTGAGGTTTTTTAGGGTAATTCCGGTGCCACGAACCACTGCCCTCAACGGATCTTCGGCTATATAAACCGGAAGATCGGTCTTCTGGGACAAACGTTTATCCAAACCTCTGAGCATAGAACCACCTCCGGCAAGATAGATACCTGTATTATAAATATCGGCTGCAAGTTCCGGTGGAGTTTGAGAAAGTGTTTCCATCACCGCATCTTCGATTCGCAATATAGATTTATCAAGAGCTTTAGCGATTTCACGGTAAGAGATATTCACCTGTTTTGGTTTTCCGGTAAGTAAATCCCTACCCTGAACGCTCATTTCTTCCGGCGGCACCTCAAGATCTTCAGTGGCCGCACCAATCTGGATTTTTATTTTTTCCGCAGTACGCTCCCCAACATAAAGGTTATGCTGTGTACGCATATAATAAACGATGTCGTTGGTAAAAACATCTCCCGCGATTTTAATCGATTTATCGCAAACGATACCTCCAAGGGCGATCACGGCGATTTCGGTAGTGCCGCCACCTATATCCACGATCATATTTCCCTTAGGCTGCATGATATCAACACCAATACCAATTGCTGCAGCCATAGGTTCGTGAATAAGATAGACTTCCTTACCGTTCACCCTCTCTGCGCTTTCTTTTACGGCACGCATCTCTACCTCGGTAATTCCGGAAGGGATACAAATCACCATACGAAGGGCGGGAGTAAAAAGTTTCTTTTTAAGAGCAGGAATTTCTTTAATGAACATAGTGAGCATTTTCTCACTGGCATCAAAATCGGCAATCACACCGTCTTTTAGCGGCCTGATTGTTTTGATATTCTCATGAGTTTTACCCTGCATCATCGCGGCTTCCTTACCCACGGCAGTTATTTTTCCCGAAGTACGGTCCCGGGCTACAATTGAAGGACTGTCTACAACAACCTTGTCATTGTGTATAATAAGTGTGTTCGCGGTTCCTAAGTCTATCGCAATTTCTTCAATGAGAAAATCAAAAAATCCCATAGCGTATTATAAGTGTTGAGGTTTGGTAAATGTAATAAAATTAATGTTTAAAATGGCGTGTTCCTGTCATCACCATGGCGATATTATTTTCGTTGCAATAATCTATGCTTAACTGATCTTTAATCGAACCTCCTGGCTGAATGACCGCAGTAATTCCTTCATTTCCGGCTATTTCTACACAATCGGGGAATGGAAAAAAAGCGTCACTGGCCATCACGGCTCCCTGTAAATCAAATTTAAAGGAACGGGCCTTTTCAATGCTTTGTTTTAATGCGTCTACTCTCGAGGTTTGCCCTGTTCCGCTAGCGCAAAGCTGTTTGTTTTTTGCCAGTACGATCGTGTTGGATTTGGTATGTTTGCAGATCTTTGACGCAAATATCATGTCAGATAACTCATTATCTGAAGGTTTATTTTTGGTCACCTGTTCGAGGTCTTCAAGCGCATCGGTTTTTAGGTCTTTATCCTGAACCAAAACTCCATTGAGACAGGTTCTTACCTGATCTTTAGGTAACTCAATATCTTTTAAAATAAGAATTATCCTGTTCTTTTTTCCTTTTAAAATTTCCAGCGCTTCTGCGGAATAGGAGGGGGCAATCACCACTTCACAAAAAAGTTTGTGGATTTCTTCGGCAGTTGCTGCATCAATTTCCACATTACTGATCAAAATTCCTCCAAAAGCTGAAACCGGATCACCTGCCAGCGCATCTACATAAGCCTGTTTAATAGTGTCGCGCTGAGCGAGTCCGCAGGCATTGTTATGTTTCAGAATAGCGAAAGTTGGCGCCTCTCCTTTGAATTCGTTCATCAAATTCACGGCGGCATCGACATCCAGAAGGTTGTTATATGAAAGTTCTTTTCCGTGAAGCTGGTCGAACATCGCGTCAAAATCACCAAAGAAAGTTCCCTTTTGATGTGGATTTTCGCCATATCGCAATTCCTTTCCTTTTAGTTCACTCTGTTTGAAAACAGGTAATTTGATGTCCTTATTGAAATAATTAAAGATCGCAGTGTCGTAGTGTGACGAAATATTGAATGCTTTCGCGGCAAATTTCTTACGGTCCGCGAGGCTCGTTTTTCCTCCTTTTTCATTCAGAAGATCCAGAAATTCTTCATAGTCATCAACCGAGGAAACGCAGGTCACATCTTTAAAATTCTTGGCTGCGGCACGAATCAGTGAAATCCCCCCGATATCTATCTTCTCGATAATCTCCTGTTCAGAAGCTCCTGAAGCTACTGTTTTTTCAAAAGGGTACAAGTCCACAATCACAATGTCTATTTGCGGAATTTCATACTGCTCCAATTCCTTCACATCACCTTCATTTTCCTGACGGTTAAGAATTCCGCCGAAAACTTTCGGGTGAAGCGTTTTTACCCTTCCGCCAAGTATAGACGGGTAAGAGGTAACATCTTCAACAGGTATCACATCGATACCCAGGTCTTTGATGAATTTTTCGGTTCCGCCGGTTGAGTAAATAGTAATGTTTAGTTCGTCGAGTTTTTTTACAATAGGTTCAAGACCATCTTTACTAAAAACTGAAATTAAAGCAGATTTTGCTTCTTTTAATTGACTCATTGTGTTGTGTTTGTTAAAGGGGCAAAAGTAACCAATTCAGGTAAAAATCTGAAAGTGATTCCGGTGAATTATAAATAAATTTTGTAACATATTTTTAAGCGCTGCGTCCTATCTTTGAACGACTATAAAACCACCTGTTTCAATATGCTTATTTACCTGCGTGTCATAAAGGAGAGCTTTAATTTTGCCATCAGTGCTCTTAGGAATAACAGGTTACGTACGTTTCTTTCCCTGCTTGGTGTTACCATTGGAATTTTTTCAATTATCGCCGTGTTGGCTGCAGTCGATTCTCTTCAGAAAGAAATTAAAGGAAGCATTAGTGCTCTAGATAACAGTACCGTTATTGTGATGCGTTTTTCATTTGGACCTACCGATATTCCACGATGGAAAAGAGAGCAGTTCCCAGATGTTACTTTTGAGGAATACCAGTATTTAAAGAAGACTTTACCTGAGGCAGAAGCGGTAAGCTTTTCTTTGGGAGTGCCCAGCGCTTCTTTAAAATATAACGATGTTCTTACTAATGGTGTTGATATTGGAGCCGTTACTCCTGAATACTATGATATTGAAGCCTTCGAATTTGAAGAAGGACGGTTTTTTACGGAATCGGAAGGCGATACCGGTTCTGCTGTAATCGTGTTGGGGAATGAAGTTGCTAAGAATTTATTTGGTGAAAATACCAATCCGCTTGGGAAGGAAGTGCGACTTTATGGAAGAAGGGTTACCGTGATTGGGGTATTAAAAAAACAAGGACAATCTCTTTTTGGAAATTCCCGTGATGGGCAGGCTTTTGTTCCTGCAAAATTTGCACGACGAATTTATGGAGTGACGAAAGGGATGGTTTTTCCACAAATGATTTTAAAACCTAAAGATGGTGTCGATAACGATGCGTTTATCGCGAAAATCAAACAAAATCTTCGTCGTTTCAGAGGGCTTAAGCCCGATGAGATTGATACTTTCTTCGTCGCCCAGCTTCAGGGGTTTAGTGATTTTATTGATAATATCACCGGAAAACTGAATATAATAGGACTAATAATTAGCGGATTTTCCCTTCTGGTTGGTGGCTTTGGTATTGCCAATATCATGTTTGTGAGTGTGAAAGAGCGAACCAATTTGATAGGTATTCAGAAATCCCTTGGAGCAAAAAACAGATTTATTCTTTCGCAATTCCTATTTGAAGCGATCATACTTTCAGTAATTGGAGGCCTGGTAGGACTTTTTCTCGTCTGGATAGTTTCTATCGTCGCATCTCAGTTTACCGGAGACTTTGAATTTGTTCTTTCTCCTGTTAACATCTTGATAGGTACAATAGTCTCGGCAGTAATTGGGCTTATTTCAGGAATTGTTCCTGCTATTTCGGCTTCCCGTCTCGATCCTGTCGAAGCGATTAGAACCGGAATGTAATTATATCCTGGGAGGATTAACCTTTTTCAGCAGCATTTCTTGTTTTGTTGAATCGGGGGACACGCAACATTACCATAACTGCAAAAAACACAACAATCCCCTTCTTTAGGTTTTAAAACCGTTTTGCAATTCTCACATTCATAAAAAAACTGACAGGCCTCTGTAGGCATTGTTTCTTCTTTTTCATATCCACAAACAGGGCATGTAATCGTAGATTTTAAAATAACCTTCATTTTATGTTGGGTTGTTGATATGGATCGAAAGAACTTTTTATTCTTTTTCCAAATTGGAGCTAAGCATTTTTAAGAAAAAAGCATAAGACTTTCTTAAATTCTTTTCTCAAGATTTAAAGTTAGTTAAATATCTTATTATCAGGCATTGGCTTCGTTATATTTGGAAAAATAATGACGACGCGATGGGTGACAAGATTGAAAAAAATTACCTTAATTCAATACTTCAGTTTGTAGGATTTTTAGTGTTCCTAATCCTGCTGATTCTTCTACAGGTTTAAACTAAACATGATTTATTAGAAGGCTTCCGGGATTTAAAGAATTTCGGCAACTCTTTCATTTACCCATTCAAGAAAAACTTCGTCTTCATGTGAGAAAGGATCTTCGGTATGACTATCGATGTCTATCTGACCTATATTCTCTCCATTTTTAAATAACGGAACAACAATTTCAGCCTTAACGTGTATACTGCAGGCAATGTAATTGTTTTGAGCCTTTACATCGGGAACCACGAAATTTTTATTAGAAACAGCCACTTGTCCGCAGATGCCTTTGCCAAACGGAATGATCTCGTGATCGGTAGGTTCGCCGGCATATTTTCCTAATTTCAATTCTTCCTTATCACCATTTTTGAAATAGAATCCAACCCAGTCATAATAAGGAACCGAGGTTTGAAGAAGGTCGCAAACCTTTTGTATACGTTCATCAGCGGTTAAACTGTCTTTTCCTAAAATTTCTTCTATCTGTGGTCTTAGTTGATGAAAGGTCATAATTAACAATCTTTAGTGCAAAAGTATTTAAAAATTGGCTCTAGAGAGGCTTCTAAATCCATAAATTTGTTAAAAACACGTCTGCAATTTGCTTCAACTTTTCAAGAAATATCAGCTTGTATTACGCTTTATTTTCGTGTTTCTTGGCAGTTATCTTATTCTTTTTAGCATTTATAACGGCTACCTTCTTCTTTTTGAAGGCCCGCACCCGGTTCCCGATCCTTTAACTCGTTTAGTCGCCGAACAAAGTGGGGAGGTGCTTGGCAGTCTTGGTTACAATGAAAACGTGGTTATGCATCCTTCCGGGCTTTCCATGAAACTGATGATCGATGATTATTTTGTAGCCGGAATCGTTGAAGGCTGCAATTCGGCAAGTGTCATTATTCTCTTTGTCTCCTTCGTTCTCGCTTTCTTCGGAAAACCAACTAAAACCCTGCTTTATATTTTTGCGGGTGCCGTCATCATTTACTGCATTAATATTCTTCGGATCGTCATTCTGGCGATCGGTTTGTATGAATATCCGCAGTATTCTGGCTATCTTCATTCCATCTTTTTTCCGCTGGCTATTTACGGAACAGTCTTTATTCTGTGGGTCATCTGGGTTAGAATCTATTCGCGATGGAAAAGAAAGTAAAGAGAAGATACAGGATCGTTCAGATTGGAGCGCTGGTTTTATGTCTTGCGGCTATCCGACTCTTCGAGGACGGGCTTTTTTACGATCCGTTGATCCGTTTTTTTAAATCTGATTACCTCCTTGGCGAAATTCCCGAATACCATCTGGGAAAATTATTGCTTAACCTTTTTATCAGGTTTATGCTGAATACGCTTATTTCCCTTGCGATTATCTATCTGGCCTTTCGCGATATTCAGATCCTTCGATTTTCTGCGCTTTTGTATGCAATTCTTCTGGTAGCTGGTTTTATTGTTTTCACCTTTTTATTGATCAATATTGAGCATGAGCATTACCTCGCATTATTTTACGTAAGGCGTTTTCTTATACATCCGCTTTTTATCCTGATCCTTTTACCCGCTTTTTATTACTACAGGTTGCGTAGCTATAAATGATTACTTCAGTTTTTCCTTGTTTTTCTGAAGCCAATCTTCAAAAGTCATCAGGTCGGGATTGAGTTTTCGAGTGTGCTCGATATCTCGAACTTTTCCGAATTCATGGGCGAAATCGGCATTAAACTTAAACATATTTCCCAGATCATCAGCGCCTGGAAAATCAAACGAACGATAAACCGAAGCCGGTATCGCATTATATTTTACCTTTTTGCCTAGAACCTTCGAAAATTTATCGGCCATTTCCTGTCCGGTTAGTTTTTCACCTGCGATTCCCACGGTTTTTCCCTGATAGGTTTTCCCGGCTTTAAAGATTCCGTAAGCCGCTTTTCCAATATCTTCGGCAGCAATGCCCGGTAACTTTTTATCTCCTAAAGGTAGCGTAATGGCCAATTCGCCATTTTCATCTTTCTGCGGCCCCATTCCGAAGTTGATGAAGTTGTCCCAGTAAAAGGAGGTGAGGAGTAGCGTATAAGGAACACCACTATTCACAAAGAGTTTGTCTGATTCCCCCTTAGCATCAAAATGTGGAACTTTATAATGCTCCATTAAAGTGGGCATCCTGTCGTCATCAAGAGGAATGAATTTACGGGTGTCTTCCAGGGTCGACCAGATAACATGTTTGAGATCTGCCTTTTTAGCAGCTTCTGCCATATTTTTGGCATGTGCTTTTTCCTTTTCAGGGGAAAAATGTTCCCAGAAAAAAGTGACGCAATACGCGCCATAAGCCCCCTGGAAGGCCTCGATTAAACTTTTTTCATCGGCAACATCGGCCTCTACAATTTCGGCGCCGAGCTTTTCCAGTTCCTTTGCTTTGTCTGAAGTCGCGTTCCGGGTAATGGCTCTCACCCTGAATTCACCGTTTTGATCGTTCAGAATAGCATGAACGAGTCCGCTACCCTGGGAGCCTGTTGCTCCCACAACTGCAATGATTTTTTTCTTCTCCATAATAAATATTTTGTAAGTGATTTAAAATTAATCATTTACAGGTTTAATTATGAAGAATTTCCTGGTTATTTTACTGTTTAACTCCCTGAAAATGTAGTTCGTAAGATTGATCCTGGTGATTTATCTCGAAAAGACATTCAAAAGAATGATCAGCCATTCCAAATTTTCCAAAATGTTCGTCGCCTTCTGAGTGCTCATTTTCCAGATGATACCTCCATTCCGTTTCGCCCATCATATTAGAAGGCATATTTTCATGGGACATAGCGTGGCCATACTCATGTTCAAAATCATCTCCGCTAAGGCAGAGCATATAATCTTCATTATTTGCATAATAGTTAAGCCTGACGATGGTATCTAAAGACTCGCTATAGCAGTGTATTTCTACGAGGTGATCTTCAACGATCTGGACATCTGCCTGAGCTTCTACTGGGCTTATTGCCTGTGCGTCTATAGCACTTAAGTAGCCAACATAGCTGCCTTCGATGGACTGGTCAATAGCTTCTTCCTTTGAACATGAAATTAATAGTGGTATGAGAAAGCTCAATAACCAGAATGTTTTGAAATTTTTCATAATGATTTGGTATTTATATAATCCTGCTATTTGAGAAGGTCTTTTTTGGTTGCTTCGTATTCTTCCCTGCTTATTTCTCCATTTGCATATCTCTTCTGAAGAATCTCAAGTGGCGTTTCTCTTTTGGTTTCCGGTTTTTTTCGGGAAATGGCAACAATAAACCAAACCACCACGGCGATCCAGAATAACCACCATATAAAATGCATTCCGTAAAAGTTTCCATCTGAATAGTGCATGATTTTATATTTTAAGATTTGTATTCCGGCTTTAAAGCAGCTGAATGTAGAATAGCTTTAGCTTCTAAACTATGAGCAAAATCATGTTTGTCTTAATCTGCTAAAGTTTTTGAAAAGTATTTTAGAGAAGTGAAATTTTTTCCGAAAAATTTAAAAGTGCCGTTGAGAATCAATGTGTAATTTTGGTTCCAGATACCAGCCAAAATGCTGTTTTCTGAAAATTTCAAAAATATTCTTTATTTTTGCTTGCAATGAAAAAAGCTTTTCTAAATAGAGTTTCTGTCCTGATGGCCTTCCTGGTATTGCTGTCAACCTTCTCCTTTACGGTGCAGAAACACTATTGTGGCGATTTTCTTGTAGACGCTGCTGTTTTCTCAAAAGCTAAATCCTGTGGTATGGATTCTATGCAGGCCGGGAAGTTTTCAGATCACCCTGATATGAAAAAGGATGGCTGCAGCGACAAACAGTTCGCTGTTAAAGGGCAAAAAGACCTGAAACATGGTTTTTCTACACCCGATATGCCGCAACAGGCTTTTATAGCAAGCTTTGTTTTTACTTATTTCAATCTGTTTCTGCCTGAAAAGAAACAGATCGTACCTTTCGACGACTACTCTCCGCCACTCATAGTTAGTGATATACAGCTGGAAGACCAGGTTTTCCTTATTTGATTATTTAAACAATTTGCCGGTTTGATTGCAGGACCTCCTGTAGTCATAGTTCTATGTTGAATTTTCAACAAGTATTGCAATTGTTTAATAATCATTTCCATGCTTAATAAAATTATCAGGTTCTTTTTAGAGAACAAACTTATCACCGTATTAACCCTGTTCATCTTTATTGTCTGGGGAATTGTGACCGCTCCCTTCAATTGGGACACAGGTATCATTCCGCGGGATAGAGTACCGGTTGATGCGATTCCCGACCTCGGTGAAAACCAGCAGATCGTGTTCACCGAATGGATGGGCCGCTCCCCGCAGGATGTGGAAGATCAGATCACCTATCCGCTTACCACGGCTCTTTTAGGAGTGCCCGGCGTGAAAACCATTCGTAGTAATTCAATTTTTGGCCTTTCGGTGATCTATATCATTTTCGAAGAAGATGTTGAATTTTACTGGAGTCGTTCGCGGGTTCTTGAAAAACTCAATTCTTTGCCTCAGGGAACCATTCCCGATGCGGTACAACCAGCATTGGGGCCAGATGCTACTGCTCTTGGTCAGGTTTACTGGTATACTCTTGAAGGAAGGAACCCCAAAACAGGCGAACCTAATGGCGGCTGGGATCCTCAGGAATTGCGATCCATTCAGGATTTCTATGTGGGTTACGGCCTCACGGCTGCCGGAGGGGTATCTGAAGTCTCTCCAATTGGCGGATTCGTAAAGGAATACCAGGTTGATATCGATCCCGATGCCATGAAGGCCAATAATGTGAATGTCGCCCAGATCATGAAGGCGGTAAAACAAAGTAACCTTGATATTGGTGCCCGTACTATCGAGTTTAACAAAGCTGAATATATTGTTAGGAGTCTGGGATATATTAAAGACCTCGATGATCTCCGCGAGTCGGTGGTTGCTGTGAAAGACAACACGCCTATTCGTATCAAGGATGTGGCCCGCGTCTCTTATGGTCCAGCGACCCGTCGTGGCGGTCTGGATAAATCAGGTTCTGAAGCTGTAGGTGGAGTGGTGGTTGCCCGTTATGGCTCCAACCCCATGCAGGTGATCGAAAATGTGAAAAAGAAGATCGAGGAGATCTCACCCGGACTTCCTTCCAAAACTCTTAAAGACGGCACGGTTTCAAAAGTGACCATTGTACCTTTCTACGACCGTTCCGGACTTATCAATGAAACCCTGGGAACACTGGAGTCTGCCTTGAGTCATGAGGTGCTTATCAGTATTTTGGTGGTGCTCATCCTGGTTATGAACTTAAGGGCGTCCATTATCATCTCGAGTTTACTACCGGTGGGAGTGCTCATGACCTTTATCGTGATGCGTTACGCCGGGATTCCTGCAAACGTGGTGGCCCTTTCAGGGATCGCTATCGCTATTGGAGTGATGGTGGATGTGGGGATCATCTTCACGGAAAATATCATACGGCATCTCGAAATGCCAAATAATATAGGCGCCAGGGGTAAACGTCTGCTTGAGTTGGTCTATGAAAGTACGGTGGAAGTAGCTTCCGCGGTGATGACCGCTCTGGCGACCACGGTGATCAGTTTCCTTCCGGTATTTGCCATGCAGGCTGCTGAAGGAAAACTGTTCCGTCCGTTGGCTTTTACTAAGACTTTCGCCCTTCTGGCGGCATTGCTCCTGGGACTTATTATTATCCCTTCCTTCGCTTACTGGATCTTTTCGGTGAAATTCGGAAAGAAAAAGTCACAGAAAATATGGAATATCGCCCTGATCGTGATCGGACTTTATATCATGATCTTCCACGTGGTATGGGCAGGACTGGTGTTCATTGCTATCGCCGCCAATAATTTGGCAAAAGATTATCTAAAACCCGAGCATAAAAAATACTCCGGCTGGATCACGCTGGGAATTGCGGTAGTGACCGTAACTTATTTTCTGGCCATCGAATGGCTGCCATTAGGTGCGGCTCACAGCGGTGTTTTGAACTTCATTTTTGTGGTCTTCGTGCTTGCGCTTATTCTTGGCACGCTTCTGCTGGTAGTGCACTATTATTCGCCAATTTTAAGATGGTGTCTTGCCAATAAGTGGAAATTCCTGGCAATCCCTATCGTGGTCTTCTTTATCGGGATGATGTCCTGGAAAGGCTTTGACGGGATCTTCGGATTTGTCGCTGATGGTGGAAATGCGGTCGGAATTCAGCTTAGGCAAACTTCTTTCTGGCAATCGGCCAGTAAGAGATTCCCGGGTCTGGGAGAAGAATTTATGCCTCCTTTAGATGAAGGTTCTTTCTTATTGATGCCTACCACAATGCCGCACTCCGGAGTGGAAGAAAACAGGGAAGTGATTAGTCTTCTCGACCAGCGGGTAAATTCGATCCCTGAAGTGAAAATGGTAGTAGGTAAATGGGGACGTGCGAAATCAGCCCTTGATCCAGCGCCAATTTCGATGTATGAAAATATCATTCAGTATGTGCCGGAATATGCGCTTGATGAAGACGGTCATCGCCAAAGATTCAAAGTGAACGATGATGAGGAATTTATGCTGAAAGGCGGCGGTACATTTGCTCCCGGCAAGGATAATTTGGCCGGTTTTGACACCGAAAAGCTCATTCCCGATGCTGATGGTGAATACTTCAGGCAATGGCGACCAGAGATCAAAAATACCGATGATATCTGGAATGAAATTGTGCAGACTACCCAGAACATCCCGGGGCTTACCTCGGCACCAAAACTTCAGCCTATACAAACCCGCCTCATCATGCTTCAAACCGGGATGAGAGCGCCTATGGGATTGAAGGTTTTTGGTCCTGATCTTGAAACTATCGAACGGGTTGGGCTTGATCTTGAAAAAGTGCTGCAGGAAGTGCCTTCAGTGAAATCTTCTTCGGTCTTTGCCGACAGGGTGGTAGGAAAACCTTACCTCGAGATCGATATTGACCGCAAGGCGATCGCCCGTTACGGCCTTTCGATCGAAGACATGCAAATGTTTATTGGTAGTGCCGTAGGTGGGAATACACTCACTACAACTGTGGAAGGTCGCGAAAGATATCCGGTGAGGGTTCGTTATGCCCGGGAATACCGCGATAACCCCGAAGATGTCAAGGACATTCTTATTCCAACTCCAGTGGGAACACAGGTGCCTTTGGAAGAACTTGCCGATATTACTTATCGTCAGGGGCCGCAGTCCATTAAGAGTGAGGATACGTTCCTCGACAGTTACGTGATATTCGATAAAAACGATGGCTATTCTGAAGTTAAAGTTGTCGAGCAGGCCAAGCGTTTTATCCAGGCGAAGATCGACAGCGGAGAACTGAACATTCCGCCTTCGGTGAACTTTAAATTTGCCGGAAACTACGAAAACCAGATCAGGGCTACCAAAAGGCTTTCGATCGTGATCCCGATCTCATTAATAATGATTTTGCTCATTCTGTACTTCCAGTTTGGAAATCTTCAGACCACCTTTATGGTCTTTTCTGGAGTATTTGTAGCCTTTTCAGGTGGTTTTATCATGCTGTGGCTTTACGGCCAGGAATGGTTCCTCAACTTCTCGGTTTTCGGGGAGAATATGCGGGATATCTTCCAGATGGGCACGGTGAACCTGAGTGTCGCGGTCTGGGTCGGCTTTATAGCCCTCTTCGGAATTGCTACCGATGACGGGGTGATTATGGGAACGTACCTAAAGCAGGTCTTCGATAAGGAACGCCCTGACAGTATTTCCGAAATACGGACTTCGGTGCTTCATGCGGGACAGCAACGGGTTAGGCCGGCCATGATGACCGCCTCTGTTGCAGTGATCGCGCTTTTACCGGTGCTAACATCAACAGGAAAAGGAGCCGATATCATGATCCCTATGGCGATCCCGAGTTTTGGCGGAATGCTGATACAGGTGATGACGATGTTCATAGTTCCTGTGCTTTACAGCATGTGGCAGGAAAAGAAATGGAAAAAGTCGAACAACAATCCAAGAATCGATGAAACTAAATAATAAAAATATCAGAAACAGCCTTTTAAAGCTTATGCTGCTTGCGGTCGGATTAGTGTCCGGTAATGTGGTCTTTGCCCAGGAGCCCGTGCAGGAATATATGAAACTGGCCGGGGAGAATAACCCTGAACTCAAGGCTACTTTCAACGAATATATGGCGGCCATGGAACAGGTGCCACAGGTAGGTGCTTTACCCGATCCAACCCTGGCTTTCGGGATCTTTCTTCAGCCCGTTGAAACAAGGCTTGGAGCACAACGCTTTAATACCTCGGTTTCTCAGATGTTTCCCTGGTTTGGGACTCTAAGTGCCAAGAAAGATGTCGCTACTCAAATGGCAAAGGCTAAATATGAAGCTTTTGAAGATGTGAAATTGCAACTGTACCGAGATGTGGGAACCACCTACGATGAACTGTATTATCTTGACAAAGCGATCGATATTACCCGCGAAAACCTGGACATTCTTGCTTCTTTTAAGGAACTCGCCCGCGTGAATTTTGAAGGTGGAAGGACCGGGTTTGTAAGTGTTCTCAGGGTAGAAATGGAAGAACAGGAATTAAGGGATAAGCTTAGTTTACTGGAAGATAAAAAGCTTCCGCTTAAAGCAAAATTCGCCAGCCTGTTGAATACCGATCTTCCCGATTCCATTGCCTTTCCCGATACCCTGCAGGTGAAAACTGTCATGTATGAAAAGGAAACCCTGGTAGACTCTGTTCTGGTTAACAGTCCGAGGCTTAAAAAACTGGAGCATGAGGTAGAGGCGATGGCTAACCAGGAAGAAGTAGCTAAAAAAATGGGACTGCCAAGTTTTAACCTGGGAGTGAACTATATCAATATCGCCCCGCGAACAGATATGGACCTTCCCGATAATGGTAAGGATGCGCTGGTATTTCCACAGGTCGGGATCAGTATTCCTCTTTACAGCGGAAAATATAAGGCTATGCGTCGCGAAGCTTCCCTGAAAAAAGAAGCTGCAAGCCTGCGTAAAGAAGATATGACCAATAGTCTTAAGACCACTGTTGAAAGTTTATATCAGCAATATCGGGACGCGATGAGACGGGTTGAGCTTAATGCGAATCTTTCAGATATCTCTACCCGCTCCCGGGATCTTTTGCAAACCCAGTTCACCAATGGGGAAATGGATTTTGAGGAAATTCTTCGAATGGAAAGAAAGGTGCTTAATTATCGTCTTGAAGAAGCCAGGGCTCGCGTAGACCTCAACAATATAGTTTATAGTATTAATTATTTAATGGGTAAATAAAATGAAAAGTATAGAATCAAATAAACGAAATATCATCGCAGGGGTCGCGCTGCTTCTGTTCGGAATGATATTAGGCTCGCTTTTCTTTGGAGGCAGCGATGAGGCACCAAAGGAAGAAACCGCCGTGGCCACTCATGACCACGAAAGCGAAGAAACCCTTTGGACCTGCTCTATGCACCCGCAGATCAGGGAAACCGAACCCGGGAATTGTCCAATTTGCGGAATGGAACTCATTCCCTTAAAAGACTCCAACAGGGGTAGTGGCGCCGTAGGTAATTTCCAGACTGAAATGACCGAGGCTGCCGTGCAGCTTGGAAATATACAGACTTCTGTGGTGACCCGCCAGGCCCCAGAAAAGACCATTTACATGCCTGGTAAAGTAGAGGCAGACGAACGTTTGGTAGAATCGGTTACTTCCCGTTTCCCAGGTCGTGTTGAAAAGCTGTATGTGAATTTCACCGGTCAGGAAGTGGCAAGAGGCCAGAGACTGGCTTCGGTATATTCGCCAGCCCTGGTGACCGCACAGAAAGAATTGTTTGAAGCTGCCAAGTTCAAGGAATCGAACCCAAGTTTTTATTCGGCGGCAGTCAATAAATTAAAGTTATGGGACCTTACCGAAAGCCAGATCAACAACATTCTGGAAAGTCGTGATCCTGTCTACTATTTTGACATCCGTTCCAAACAATCGGGAACCGTGTTGGAGAAAAAAGTGGAAGTTGGTGATTATCTCAAAGAAGGTCAGGCTCTTTTCCAGGTATCTAATCTGAATAAGGTATGGGTACTATTTGATGCCTATGAAAATGACCTTGCCTGGGTAAAAGAAGGCGATAAGATCAAATTCACTGTAAAATCGGTTCCGGGAAGAACCTTTGAAAGCAAGGTAACTTTCATCGATCCTGTGATCAATCCTGGTACCCGTGTAGCTCAAGTTAGAACCGAACTGCAGAATCCCGACGGACTTTTAAAACCTGGAATGTTTACCCAGGGAATCGTGCAGGCAGATATCTCGAATATGAAGAATGCGCTCACCATCCCGAAATCGGCTGTTCTCTGGACCGGCAAAAGAGCCGTGGTCTATGTGAAAAAACCCGAGACCGAAAAACCTGTTTTCGAGTTCAGGGAAATAGAACTTGGTCCTGAAGCCGGAGATTATTACCTGGTGAACAGTGGCCTGGAAGAAGGTGAAGAGGTGGTGACCAACGGGGCCTTCAAAATTGATGCTGCCGCACAGCTTCAGGGTAAGGCCAGCATGATGAGTCCGGAAGGAAATTCAGGAGCAGGCTCCATGCCAGGAATGGATATGGGGGAGAAGAAGGTTCAGAGTACCCAAACTGAGACCAAAGAATTCCTGGATGAAGATGAAACCTATGATTTTAAGAAACAGGCTTCTGCTGATTTCAGGAAACAACTGGATAAAGTTTTATCTGCTTACCTCGATCTTAAGGAAGCTCTCGCCCAGGATAAAGACGTGAAGGACGACAGTTCCAAACTCCTGGCTGCGGTAGAGGCTGCCGATGAAAATTCATTGGAGGGAAAAGCACAGGCATTCTGGCAGGAGAAAAAGAAGTTTCTGATCAAACACGCGAAACTTTCTATGCAGGCGAAAGATCTTGCTGCAGCCCGTGAAAATTTTATCTACATCTCCCAGGCACTGATCAAAACGGCTGAAGCCTATGGTCCCGGAAAGATGAAGCTGTATGTGGATTTTTGCCCAATGGCCAATAGTAACAAAGGGGCCTACTGGATGAGCCTTTCCGAAGAGATCAAAAATCCTTACTACGGGCAGGCTATGTCGACCTGCGGAGAAGTTAAATCTGTAATTAAATAAAAGAATAAGGCGAATATGCCTTTATGTTAAACCTTAAATATTAGAAAAATGAAAAAGATCATCACAGTACTCTCAATAGCTTTATTAAGTACGGGAGCGTTTGCACAACATCATGACCATAATTCTTCCGAAAAGGGAGAAATGCAATCCAAACCTATGTTCAAAGACCAGGCTTTAGGAAATGCGTATTCAAATTATATCGATGTCAAAGAGGCGTTGTTTGCTTCAAATGTTGAAGATGCTTCTAAAGCCTCAGCAGAACTTGACAAATCCCTGGCCGGGGTAGATAACTCTGAAGCTGCCAGGACAGCGGCCTC